>CAIXFY010000020.1 GCA_903918885.1 uncultured Verrucomicrobia subdivision 3 bacterium | reverse complement strand
GGGACTCGCGGCAAAAGGTTCGACGCAGGTGAACCGCATTTACCATCTGGATCGCGGCTACGAGCAGATGGACGCGAAGCTGCGAAAACTCGGCGCGCGGATTCAGCGCATTGAGGAAAAATAAAAAAGCGCGGCGAGAAGCCGTTGGTGCGGGCGCAAAATTAATTTGCCCACACGAACGACTTCTCGCCGGCTTGCTTCCCCACAAAATCAGTGGCGAGTGACAAGTGACGAGCGTCGCGTGTGGCGGCTCATCACTTGTCACCCGTCACTTTTTACTTAGCTTCATGCGGCGATGATTTCGCGGCTGACGGCATAGACGCGCGCCTGCCGTTCGGCGTGGCGGACGGCGGCGGCAGTCTTTTCCTCGAACAGCGTCGGGAACGTCAGCAGCGGGTAGAACGTCACCCACGCGAGTGCAGCAGCGTCGTTGGCGGCGCGGCGGAGCGGGGCGTTCAGTTGCGGGCGTTCGACGGCGGCCAAGCGTTCGCCGAGCAACCGGTTCTTGAGCCGCTCGAAGTCGGTTTCGAGGTTGACGCGGAACGGCGCGGTGAGCGCAGCCGGGGCGGGCCGCACTTCGAAGCGCGTTTCGGGGGCGAATTTGGCCGCCACCCGGTTTTTATTTGTATTCATGGTTTGATCCTTTCTTTGGTTGTTGGTTAAAACAGAAAACCCGCGACTGCTTGAGCAATCGCGGGTTTGGAAAATTCTTAAGTTAGCGAATCAAGATTCCGTTACCACGACGCCCAAACGACGGGAGCAGCGCTGCCAAATGGCCATATAGCCATTTACCGGCGAGTGCGCTTTCATCAGTTTGGTGAACGTGTTTTTCATAACGGACATGGACAAGATAGCAATTCATTGGGGTTTGTCAAAGAATTTCCCCGCTTGTCGGATTGGCGGTGCGTGGTAGATTGGGGCGACTCACATGAGCGATGCCAACAAACCTCTGAAGCTGGTGACGTGTCCGGGCTGCGACGCGAAGACTTTCATTCCCAGCGATCTCCCGCCGCTCGCGAGCGAGCCGTGCAAAAAATGTGGCCACGCCATCATGATGCCGATGCAGTTGCGGCAGTTTGAGCTGCGTAGCAAGATCGCCTCCGGCGGCATGGGCACGGTGTATCGCGCGTGGGACACAACGCTGGAACGGGCCGTAGCAGTGAAGTTGATGAAGAAGGAATTGTTGGACGAGCCGCAGATGTTGGAAAGTTTTTATCTCGAAGCCCGTGCCTGCGCGAAGTTGAACCACACGAACATCATTCACATTTACACGTTTGACGAATGGGAAGGCGAACGTTACTTGGTGATGGAAATCGCGGACCAAGGCAGTCTGGATGCGCGGATTGAAAAGCTGCACATCATTCCCGAACTGCAGGTGCTGGACATCGGCATCAAAATCGCCTCGGCGCTGGATATGGCGTTGAAATATGACCTGCTGCATTGCGACATCAAACCGGGGAATATTTTATTCAACGCCGATCACGAACCGAAGCTGGTGGATTTTGGGCTGGCTCGCAAAACCGACGCGGAAGCAGAGGGCGCAGAGTTCACGCGCGGCACGCCGTATTATGTCGCGCCGGAAAAAATCAAGCGCGAGCCGGAAACATTTTTGTCCGACATGTATTCACTCGGAGCAACACTCTATCACGCCGTGACCGGCCATGTGCCGTTCGATGCGCCGACGGTGGAGGAAGTAGTCATTGCACAGGTGCAGACACCACTGACGCCGCCCAACTTGGTGGTGCCGGAAATTTCCCAGGCCACGAGCGATGCGCTAGGGCAATCGCTGGCCAAGAATCCCGCCGACCGGTTTTTGAGCTATGATGAATTCATCATGGCGCTGGAAGCCGCGCGGAGCCTTTTGCTGCGGCAACAATCCCAGTCGCCGGATCAGTCACAGCAGCCCAAGCGCATGACAAGTTGGTGGCGGCGGAAATAGAAAAGCAAAAAGGCGGACGTTGCCGTCCGCCTTCGTGTAAAGTTTCCGGTTAATTATTCGGATTTCTTCTTCTTGCCTTTGCCCTTGCCACCGACGGTGATGGAAGTGGCGGTCAATTTGTCGGCTTCACCTTTCTTGTAGGAGACGCTGACGGAATCACCCACCGCGAGATCAGCGAAGGTGGCGGGATTGCCATTCTTGGAAACCTTGGTGTCCGAAGTAGCCGTGAAGCTCTGTTCCCCCACCGTGAGGGTCATGGCCGTGGCGTCCACGGCGGCGATTTTGCCTTTGGCAGACAGACCGTGCTTTTTAGCCGGAGCCGCCGGAGCGTCAGCCGTCGGAGCCGAAGCGTCTTGCGCGCGAATGATGGCTGGTGCGCCTAACAAGGCGGCCGTTACGATAGCGTATAATGCAATTTGTTTTTTCATTTTTGTTTGTTTTTGTTGTGGTTGTTGTTTTGCCAACAGATGGTCAGACTAGAAAGGCTGGCGGAAAGTTACAAGAATTTACCAAGACCCTTCGGTCAGTAACCCCACGATGTTTTGCGCCAAATCGGCGGCGAGCAGCGGGGCGGCTTGCCGTTCGGAGCTGGCAAAATCCGGGCCGACATTGACCAGCGAATGGGCTTTCACATCCCGATCCAATAGCAGTTTGCCGGAGCTGCGTTCGCGGATGATAACGTGCGCCGTCACCTCCACCCGGAAATTTTGGGGCGTGGCCGAGTCCGTGTTCAAATAACCTAGCCCTTCACGATTGTAACGGCCGATGACACCGCTAATTACCAAATCCCCCGGTGCGCTGGTCGCCAGATGATAAGTGCCATCCACTTGCAAACGTTCGCGCAAGGCCTGAGTCACCGCATCGCCAAAGCGCGGCTGGAGGGTCTGATTATTGAAGGGAAGAATCTCCACGGACTTTTCACCAGCGACTGTGCCGTTGACAGAACCAAGACGATAGCCAGCACAGCCCGTGAGACTAAAAGCGATGCAGGCGGAGAAAAGAAATTTCAACAAACGCATGGCGGTTTATTTTTGCGGTTGGGCTTGAAGCAGCGGCTTCAAAGCTTCAATCCGTTGCCGGGATTGGGCAGCCAAGGGCGAGTTGGCGTCGAGTTGCAACACATCGCTGTAATAAACGATTGCGCCAGCCCACTTGTGGTTGTCCTCGTAAAACTTGGCGATCTGGAAACTGCCTCGCACCTGCTCGGCTTTCAGCTTGGTGATGGATTTTTGAGCATCCGCCACGCGCTTGTCATCGGGATAAACCACGGTGAAATCCGTGTAGGCGGCAATGGCCTTGGTGGCGGCGCTTTGATCGTATTCGGCACTGTCCGCCTGTTTTTCCCAGACGACGCCAGCGCGATACATCGCATCGGCGGCGATTAGAGGCTGATCATGATAGCGGTCGGCGGCGACGTCATAGGCTTTGACAGCTTCGTCAAAACTTTTTTGTTTTTCGCGCGCAACGCCGATCTGCAACTGGGCGTGCGGTGCGACTTCGCTATAGGGACCATTGGCGACAATTTTTTCGTAGAGCTTCGCGGTTTCATCCATTGAAGGATAAAGGGGAATGAGATTCCAAAGCTTGAACCACTCGCCGTTGAGAAAACGGCCGGCGACTTCGTATTGGCGCCACAGCACTTCGTTGTATTCGGCGCTTTTGGGATATTTCTCCATGATGCTCTGATAGGCATTGAACGCGGCTTCGGATTGGCCTTTCACTTCTAGGCAGCGACCGACGAGGTAGGCAGCGCGCGGTGCGTAATCCGACAAAGGCCAGACCCGCAGGACGCGGTGCGCGGCGCGCAGTGTGACAGAATAATCCTTCGTTTTGAACGCATCCTCGGCCACCTGCAACTGGTCTTTAGCGCGGGTGCGCTGCCACTTGGCGGTTTCGCCGTAAGGTTCGTAATACCAGCCTTCGCCCGGCATATACATCAGCGGGGCGGGTGACCGCGAGGGCAGCAACACCAGCGCGGTGAACATCAAAAATAAAATTCCAAACCGACGATTCATGCGCGAACGGTAACGGCCAATTTTCACCAAGTCAAAATCATTCAGCCCCGATACACAATCAGGATGCCGTAGTCGGTCATGATTTTTTGAACGCCCACATCAAACATTTCGTAGCTGATGGTGTGGATGCCGATGAGGTTGGTCTCGCCAACCTGCTGGAGAAACTCGGAGGCCTTTTCGTCAAACTTATCATGACCCGATTCGATGCAGCTCGCGCGGCGGATGGTGTGGATGCAAATTCGTTTGCCAGCGCCTTTATGGACAACTTCCAGCGGCGGTTTGGGTTTGCCGATTAGCGATTCTGGCGGTTTGTCGCGCACCGGCACTTTCAAATGCAGTTCTACCTTAGCCGCCGCCGAACTGGCGATGGGACTGGCGGCTGGCGGGGGCGGCGGGGGCACCGGCGGCAACGAACCGGTGGTCGTCTTGCTGGCGGAGGGAATCGTGAGATGCTCGCCGCAGGAGGGACAGTCGATGGTTGTGCCAGCACCGGACTGATCCACCGCCAGTTCCTGATCACAGTTGGGACAGTTGAAGACGATGTCCATATTTTTGGGAATTTAATTTTTGGGAATTGACTAGGGCAGCGTAAATCCGCCGCCTACAGCAAACCAGAAAAAAATCACCGGTCAAAGCAGACTAAGATTCGCTGGCTTTTCGGCCGCAGCGGGTTTCGGCTCGGGTGAATCATCCGGCGGCACGCGGGAGGGCACCACAAACATCGAGGAGGCGGCCGGTTTTATATTTGCAAAGCGATGAGAGCGGCTATGCGTAATGTCAATCAACTGGCGCATGGTCGGCTTGCTGGTGGAATAGAGCATCGCCGTTTCTTCGGTAATCAAATCCTGTTCGTAAGCCTTGAGCAACGACTGTTCAAAGGTGTGCCAGCCCGCGTGGCGGCCGGCCTCGATGATTTCCGGCAGCCGCCGGTTTTCGTTTTCCCCCAGCGAAATGGTCTCGCGCGTTCGGAGATTGTGTCCCATGACCTCCGTAACTAGCAGCCGGCCGCCGGCTTTTTTGGGAACCAAACGCTGGCCGATGACGTAGCGCAACGAAGTCGCCAGCCGTTCACGCACCTGATGTTCCTCATCCTTGCCAAACATCCCGAGAATGCGGTTGATGGTCTGGCCGGCGCTGATGGTGTGAAGCGTGCTGTAAATCATATGCCCGGTCTCGCTCGCCGTCAGCGCGATGTCCATCGTCTCGCGGTCGCGGATTTCGCCCACCAAAATGACCTTCGGCGCCTGCCGCAGGGACGAGCGCAAGCCCTCGGAAAAGGTGAAAAAATCGTGACCCAGTTCGCGCTGAGTGAAGGTGGATTGCAGGTGCGGATGCAGGAATTCCACCGGACCTTCCAGCGTCACGATGTGAACCTTGCTCGTGCGGTTGATTTCGTTCAGCAGCGCGGCCAGCGTCGTGGTTTTTCCGTTGCCCGCGCCGCCCGTGATGAAAGTGATGCCCGTCTTTTCCTTGATGACTTCTTGGAAGATTGGTTCCAAGCCCAGAGCTTCAATCGAAGGCACCAGCGGTTTGAGCTGGCGCAAAACCATGGAAAAACTTTTCTTCTGCCGGTAGATGTTGACGCGAAACCGACAGACATCCTTGAGAGTATAACTACAGTCGCAGGAACCGCGCTCTTCCAAATCCCGTTGCAACTTGGGATTGCCGTCGATGATGATCCGCGCGAACTCCTCGATCAGTGGGGCGTCCAGCGGGGGGGGCGGGCCATTCCACCGGCGCGGTCTCCAATTCGCCGTGCACCTCCACCTGCGGCGGTTTGCCGGTGACAAATAAAATATCGGATACGCCATCGACGCTCTGAATCACCTTGCGAAGTATTCCGTCCAATTTGTCGCCGTTCTCCATGGGAAGATTCATACTCCCATTGCCAGCCACTTTACAACTCCTTTTTTCGGAATAACGGCTGCGGGTTGGCCACGTTCATCGCCGACAGGTCGAGCCCCGCGCCCGGACTCCGCTCCCGCGCGAGGGCGAGTTGCTGCGCGATACGCTTCACCGCGCCGACCGCGTAAAACCGCACCACGCCCACGCCGGTCTGCGATTGGAAGATGACCGCCAGCAGGCAATGCTCGTCCACGTTGCAGACGAACATTGAGAATTTCTCACCTTGCTGGTAAATGCTGTTGAAATTTTTTTCGTTCACCAACCCCGCAATTGTCTGGTTCGCCATGAACGCCCCAGAGGCCAGCGCGCCGATGGTCGTAAAATCAAACTGCGTCGCGTCGCCCTGATGCGCGATGAGAAAGCCGCCCTTGTCAATCACCAGCGCCGCCAGCGCGTCCGTCTGCGCGTTGAACTCCCGCAGCGTCTCGTCGAGCCGCTGGACGTCTTCCTCGATTAGTTGCGGCAGCGTAGCCATATCAGCCAAGACCCGGCGTGGCGCTTTGCGAAATATATTTCTGCAACAGCACGCGCGTAATCATGTTCAGCGTTTCAAACACGCCCTCGCATTTGTGCGCCGTCGCCTGAAAAGCCGGCACCTGCACCTCGCGGTTGTTGAGCAGGTAATCCAGATATTCCACCGGCGCCGCGTTCGGCAGGTCGCGCTTGTTGTATTGCAGGACGTAGGGAATGTCCGCGAGGTTCATCCGCAGCGCGTTCAAATTATCCACCAGATTTTGAAAGCTCTCGACGTTCTCCGGCATCTTTTCGTATTGCGAATCCGCGACGAATACGATGCCGTCCACGCCGCGCAACACCAACTGCCGCGTCGTGTTGTAAATCACCTGGCCGGGAACCGTGTAAAGCTGGAACTTAGTTTTAAAGCCCTTGATTGTCATCGCCTCAATCGGCAAGAAATCAAAAAACAAAGTCCGGTCCGAACTCGTCGCCAGCGAAACGAGCTTGCCCTTGTTGCCCGAAGCCGTCTGCACGTGATCGTGGACCTGCACGAGGTTCGTCGTCTTGCCGCCCATCGCCGGGCCGTAATACACGATTTTTACCTGCAACTCCTTCGTCGCCTGATTGATGATGGCCATAAATTTATTGGTTCTTTTTCCGATCCAGTTCGTCAGCCAGCCGCGCCAGTTCCGCCGCCGGCAACGCCTCGCCCGCGCGGCCAAATGCCGCGACGAACACCGAGTTCACGCGGTAAATCCGCCACGGCACGTTGCCCACCGTGAAACTCACGTTGTTCAGCGCGCCCATCCGCAATTCCCGCGCGCTCTGGTTCATCCGCTCGAAAATCTGCGGAATGAATGCCGCCAGCGTGTCCGCATTGAATTCCGCCGGCACGCGGCTCGCCACCCGTAAGCCATCCGGCAGCGTCACCAGCACGCCGACGACTCCCGGCATCGCCGCCGCCCGCGCGACCACGTCTTTCGGCTGCGCCTGACGGCTCGTAAAATCGGTCTGCGGAGCGGGCATCTCAGCCACCGTTTTCGGTGCTTCACCAGCATCGCCCCAGACGTAAAAATTTGAATCCACCGGTTTCGCGTCCACCAACTTCGTTGCGGCCGCCGCCGCTTCCGGCGCGGACTGCGGAAAACCAAAAAACAAATTCGGTATTTCGTCCGAAACCTTCACCGTCTTCCGGCCTTGCACCAAATTTTTCTGCGCCGCAAAAAACAACGGTGCAATCACCTTCATCGGCACGTCGAGTTCCAGCTGATCATTAACCGACGCTAGCGAGCTTGGCTTGGCCAAGGTGCGAAGTTGTTTCCAAGTCATGGTCATCCGGCCGCGCTTCAAGCTGGCTTCAACTGCGTCGCCCGCGAGCGGCACGCTCTCGTTGGCCAGATTGGAACTGGAAATTTCATTCCGCAATTCCTCCGGCCAGTTTTCCGCCAAATCCCAGAGCGCGGCAAAAATCGTGGGCTGCGCCGGCAGCGGACGCGGCGAGACAGGCGGCGGCGCCGGTGCGGGCGCAGCGGAAATTTTCGGAATCACCGGAGCCGGTGCGGAAACTGGTTTTGCCGGAGCCTGCGGCGCGGGAATCGGCGCGACCGGACGCGGCGGCGGAACGGATGGAACGGGATTGGCCACCGGAATCGGACGCTCCATGCCCGGCGGTAGTTTGAAAGCAATGGGAGCCGCCGGCAGCGGTGATTCTTTCGAGACGGCGGGGCGATCCACGCGCGGGATGGCCGGAGCGGGAATCGCGGGCTTGAGCGGCTGCGTCGTGAATGTGACGCCGGCATTTTGTCCGCCGAACGGCCCTTTGATTTCCTCGCCCACTTCGACTTTGGCCGCCGCGCGCCGCGTGAGCAGCGCGGGGTTGAGGCGCGGCAGGACTTCGTTCAGCGGCAAGTTGACCATTTTAATGTCATGCTCGCCGCCGGAATTGATAAAAATGCTCGGCGCCATCTGGCGCAGTTCGCCGAAGGAAATTTTCACCGCCCCAAACGATAGCTGCGAAAGAATTGTTTCCACGGGCACATTGATGGTCAACCCCGGCGGCGGCACCGAGGCGATTTTGGCGCGCAGTTCTGGCGACAATCCGGACACGATCGGCGCGAGCGGCAAAGCGATTTCATTTTCACCGGGCGGCGTCGAGCTAATCAGCGGCGAGACCGGCGCAACGACTGGCGTCATCGGCCTCGGCGCAGGCGCAGCGGCGGCTACCGGGCGCGCGGCGAGCACAGGCGGCGTCCCGTCGCCATCCATGCGGCGCAACAGCCCGCGGAGCAAGCCGGCAAATTTTGATTTGACCATGTGCGACATGACTTTCTTGATTTGAATTTGCCCTGTCAATCCCAACGGGCGAAGAAATTTTAAGCAATAACCACGCCAGCGGCCGCCGCGCGGGATAATTTTCTAATCGGCAGCGCTTCTGTCCTACGACAGGACTACCGCCGCACCGTTATTGTCCAGATTTGCGTCCAAAAATCATCTGGCCGGTGGGAACGCGGCTTGCTTAACATAAACGCAAACGCTTTGGTGCTTGAATTTTCCCGGCCGCGCGGTTAGCCGTGTCGGAGGGACGCGATGGAAAAAAAACACAAAATCCTGATTCTGGATGACGACGCAGACTGGCTTTCGCTTGCCCGTGAGATGCTGGCCGCCCTGCCCAGCCATCCGGAAATCCTCACCGCCACCACCGGCAAACGCGCCTTGGCGCTGCTCGAATCCGAACCCGTCCGCCTGCTGATTTGCGATTTGAAAATGCCGCGCATAGACGGCCTGCAGATTCTAGCCATCGTCCGCCGCCGTTATCCTGAACTGCGCACCGTCGTTTTGAGCGCGCTGGAGGATGAGGAATTTCGGTCGCGCGCCTACGCGCTGGGCGTGGACATGTTTTGGATCAAGATCGAGATGCAGCGCAATTCCAAGATGTTCATCGAATGCCTTGAGTCGCTGCTCGGCCGGGACGACGAACCCGGCTTTCGCGGCATCCAGAGCAAGAGCCTGATGGACATCATCCAGATGGAATGCCTCACGCGCAGTTCCACCGTGCTGCGCATCACGCGCGGGCCGCTCGTCGCGAAACTGTGGTTGCAGGACGGCGAATTGATTGACGCCGAGGCCGAGGGCGTGCGCGGTGAAGCGGCGTTCCGCCGGATTCTCGCGTGGAAGTCCGGCACCTTCGAAAATCTCCCCGCCGAGCCGAACCGCGAGCGCACCATCGTCAAACCCATCAACGCCCTGCTGCTCGAAACCGCGCAGGACATGGATGAAAACGCCACGCCCGCCACGCCGGAATCCATCGAGGATTCCGCGCACCGCAAGACGGTTTGGAAACTCGCGCTGCTCACGCGCGAAGGCGCGGAGTTTGTCATCTCCATTCCGCCCGAAGGCATGGGCGAACCCGAAGCCATCGGCGCCACCAACATCGCGCCGCTCGTCAAGTGGACGCGCCACGCCGCCGCCATCGCGCGCCGACTCGGCGAACGCCTCGAAGCCGGTCCCGTGCTACAGGTCGGCGGCCAGAATTTGGAACGTCAAGTGCTGGTATTGGAGCGCGGGGAAAAGTTATTCCTCGTCGGCTGGCCGGCGGACGCCGCCGGCAACCTGATGGAAAAAACCAAAAAACTCGTCGCGTCATGGGATTCCTGAAACGATTTTTTCGCGGCCGCGCCGCCGTGCAGCAGTTGCCCACCGGCACCATCACGGTGGATCGCCACGGCCGCATCGTCACCTCGACGGTGTCCTCGGCGTATCCCCAAAATTTCCTTCGAGACATCGGGCGCGACGTCCTTGCATTGTTCAGCGAGGCGCGCGCGGCGCAAATGCCGCTCGCGGAAGTCAGCCTGCATTTCGGCAGCCTGCACATCACCGCCCGCGAACTGCGCGGCGGCGCGATCATTTTCCTGTTCCCGCAAACCGCGTTGCTCCCGACGCCGACTCCTTCACGCTCATGAACGCCAAAGACATCAACCAACTCGTCACCCAGATCGAAACGCACATCGAGTGCTGGAAACAGTTCAACCACTTCATCTCGCTCGCCCGCGCGAAAAAATTCGGCCCGGCGGATGAAAATCATTTTCTCGAGATCAAGAGCATCATCGTGCAGGAATTGGAATTGCTCTACGCCTCCATCGAAGTCCAGTCGCCCACGCGCGAGGAAATCCACGCGCTCATCGGCAACGCGCCGTCGCTGCGCTATTTGAGCGAGATGAGCGAAGGCGCGCTGCGCGGGCTGGAAACGCAGTGGCACAAAATTTATATCGGCTGGCACGCGATTCTCGGCCAGCTCAAAGTCCAGCAGCGCGGCGTCGAGGCCTCGACTTTCTGGGGCAAGAAATAATCTTCAAACCGCGAACCACGCGAACCACGCGAAAATAAAACCATTTCCCGTTCGCGTGTTTGGTGTATTTCGCGGTTAAAATTTTTCCTTCTTGCTTCGCAGCCAGGTTTCACGGTCAAATGCTTTATGCCCGACTGGCTCATCAACTTCATCCTCGGCATCGTCGAGGGCGTCACCGAATTCATTCCGGTTTCTTCCACCGGCCATTTGCTCATCGCCGAGCATCTATTGAAGGTCGAGAAGTCCGACCTCTTCAACATCGTCATCCAATGCGGCGCCGTCATCGCCGTGCTGCCGTTGTTCCCGGAGCGGATTTACAAATTCGTTTTTGAACTCGGCGAAAAAGAGACACGCGGCTATCTGCTGAAAATCTTCGTCGCCTTCTTCATCACCGGTGCCGTCGGCTTCGTGCTCGACAAGAAAGGTTTCAAACTGCCGGAAGACCCGCATCCCGTCGCCATCGCGCTACTCCTCGGCGGGCTGGCGTTTATCGCCGTGGAATTTTTTCTGCGCGGCAAAAAGCTCGGCACGGAAATCACCTGGACCATCGCCATCGCCGTCGCCGGCGGCCAACTCATCGCGGGAACCTGCCCCGGCACCTCGCGTTCCGGCGCGACGATTGTGTTCTGCCTGCTGCTCGGATTGAGCCGTCCGGCGGCCACGGAATTTTCTTTCCTCGTCGGCATCCCGACGATGCTGGCGGCGGGCGGCTGGAAAATTTTTAAGGCCGTGCATCATCCCGCCATCCTCGCGCCGAAGGAAGACTGGGGCATGCTGCTGCTGACGACCGTCGTCGCCGCAGTGGTTTCATTCGCGGTGGTGAAATGGTTCCTGCGCTACGTCCAGACGCACACCTTCAACGCCTTCGGCTTCTACCGCATCGCGCTCGCCGTCGCGATCTTGCTGCTGATCAAATAAAGCAGCGTCAACCGTTGGAGTTGAGGGAAAATTGGTTTGGAAATTTGCCGCCCATCACGATGTTAGGCGGCATTCTCATGGGTCAACTCTCTTAATCAAACACCGAATCATGTAATACAAGCCCAACCCACCGCCGATGCAAGCACCAACGATAAATCTGACTCGAAAAGCGCGTCCGGTATCCTGTGAAGCATCTCTGGCGATTGCGGCATGAACATAGTGGCGTCGCGACATGATGGCATCAACAAATGAAGCAACATGAATGCTAAAGGCGAAAAGCGCGCCGAGGAAAACCGCCAGAACAACAATGATCGAAAGAAACTTGGCGAACCTCAACCAAATCGCATCACGAGGAGTAATGTCTTCAGGGTCGTCAGGATTATCCATAACGTGTCATGCTGCCTAACATTGTATTAAGCTGCTAACTCACTTCGCATTCGGATCAGGAATAAAAACTTTCTTGCCGACATAAAGCTTCGTCGCGTCCAACCCGGGATTCGCCTTCAAAATCTGCGTGCTCGTCACCTTCACGCCCTGATCGCGATACGCCTTGGCAATCAAGCCAATCGTGTCGCCGGCTTTCACCGTGTATTCGTAACCCTTTTGCGGCACGGCGGGCGCGGCGGTGTCGTCCGGCGCGGGCGCGGGCGTTGGCTTCTTGATTTTCACCGGCGCACCGGCGGCGACTTTGCCGAGCTGTTCAATCTGCTTGAGAATCAGGTCGCGGTCGGCCTGCCGTTTCTTGTCAATCTCCTGAACCTTTTCCGCGAGGCTTTTCAAATCCGCGCTGCTGGCGCTGTCGTTCACCTGCGGCGTGTTGACCTTGTCGCGCAATTCGGAAATGTCTTTCTGCACGGCGGCGAGCTGCTTGGTCTGCTGCTCCTGCGCGGCAAGCAGGTCCTGAATCTGCCCGCTTAACTTGTCAATCTGCGCCTGCGTGCCGGCGTCCTGCGCGCAAAGCGTCGTGACGGTCAGCGCGGTAAAAAAAATCGAAAACAAAATCCGTTTCATGCCGGAATGAAAAGCTGCTTTGCCCGCCGCGTCAAGTTGAACTGGAGCAGAAAAGCCACAGAGCCACAGAGCGCACAGAGTTTAAAAATTAATTTTTCTCTGTGTCCTCTGTGACTCGGTGGCTAAAAAATTTTACGCCAGCTTGCCGTAGCGCCGGATTTCCGGCCAGTAATACGCCACGGCCGCGACCACCAGCACCGTCCCGATGCCGCCGGTGACCACGGAAAAAATCGCGCCGGTGGTGATGGCGTTGCCCATCGCCGGCCCGGCCAGATGCGCGACGAAGCCGGACTCGAAGCCGCCCAGCTCATTCGACGTGCCGATGAACAGCGAGTTCACCGACGACACGCGTCCGCGCTTGTCGTCCGGCGTGAGCAACTGCACCGAGGTGTGCCGCACCACCACGCTGATGTTGTCCGCAAATCCGCAGACGAACAGCATCGCGAACGCCAGCCAGAACCATGTCGCCGCCGGCAGCGCCAAGCCGAACCATTTTCCGAGCGCGTAGTCGTTGCAGACGCCAAACAAAATCGTCGCCACCCCGAACACTACCACGCACCAGAGCAGCGCGCGACCGGCCTTTTGCATCGGCGGCCGGTGCGCGAGATACAACGCGCACAACACTGAACCCAATGGCAGAGCGGACTGCAACAACCCGAGTCCACCTGCGCCCGTATGCAAAATGTCCTTCGCAAAGACCGGTAGCAGCGTGGTCGCGCCGCCGAGAAATACGGCGAACATGTCCAGCGTGATCATGCCGAGGACGAGCCGTTGCGCGAAAATGAATTTGAAGCCGGTCGCAAAACTTTTCAGCGACATCGGTTCGGGATTTTTCACCACGTGCTGCGCGCGGACAAATTTCACGCACAGGAAGCAGACGAGCGCCGTGCCGAAATTGATGAGGTAGATGAATGCCGCCGGATGATCGGAATGTTTTTTGAAAATCGCGTAGAGCGCGCCGCCGATGGCCGGACCGGCGACGGATGAAAGTTGAAATACGCCGCTGTTCCACGTCACCGCGCGCGGAAACAGTTTGCGCGGCACGAGACTTGTGAGAAACGACGAACTGGCTGGCCACAGAAAAGTTCGCGACGCGGCGGAAGTGAACAGGCACGCGTAAATCCAGCCGACCGGCGCGTGGTGCCACGAGATGAGCGCCAAGCCGAGGCTCGCGCAAGCGCTGACGACGAGCGCGGTAAGGACGATGCGCTTGCGGTCGAAGTTGTCCGCGAGGTGGCCGGCTGGCAGCGTGCAGCCGAGCATCGCGATCATTTCCACGAGGCCGACGAGACCGAGCGCGAGCGCGGAATTGGTGCGTTCGTAAAGTTCCCAGCCAACCGCCACCGTCAGCATTTGCACGCCGATGACGGCGAACAAGCGCCCGGTCAAATAAAGGCGGAAATCGCGCAGCCGGAACACGGCGTAGTTGTCCGTGGGCAAAAGGTTTTCGTTGTCGGCGGCGCGGCTCATTGTTCGGCGGACAATCTAGGCCAAAAACGATTTTTTACAAACATTGGCCGGAATGAAATTCTGTGCGAAGCTGAAACCGCATGAACGAACCCGACGAAAATTCCCCGAAGCCAAAATACCAATGGCCGCGGGTGGCGCTGGCCTTTGTGATACTCGGCATCGCACTGGCGATATTATTCGTGGCGCTGGCGGCGAAGAAAATCGAGCAGCAGCGGGACTTCACACCGCTCCCCGCCACCGCGCCGACGCGGTGACATTTTGGCCGCCGAATCAAAACACGCGGTCAGACGGCATATTGGTCTGCGACCGGCCATCCAATACGCGCAGCACGGAAATTCCGCCAAAATTTGTTTCCGGTTTGCTGTAACTGATGTCCAGCGCCGTCGCCGGAAAATCCGTCGGCGACCATTTCAAGCTACTCACCTGACCGCCAGTAATTTTTCGTGGCCACTTCGCCAGCATCGGCAGCGGCGCGGGCGCGGAATTTTTCGGATCGCGAAAATCAGCGGTGGGCAAAAGGAAATTTAGGTTTGTGTTCGCGAATTTTTCCGGCGCGGAACTGCTGGTGAAAAAGACGGCGCAGTTGTTCGTCATGCCGATTTTGTCCAACTGCTCGAACAACCGGCCAATGCCCGCATCCAGCCGCGTGATCAGCGCGGCGCGATTTTTCGCGGCTTGCGGCCACGCCTCGCCGGTGAACGGCGCGTCAGTCGGCACGGGAAATTCGTCCTGGTCCACCAAGGCGCTGCGCGGTGCGGGCAAATTCACGAGCAGAAAAAATGGGCGGTAGTGGTTCACAAAATCCGGCTGGTTGTCGCGGATGAAATTATTCATCGCGCTGATGAAGAGTTCCGGGAGATACTTGCCGCGTCGGCCGCCGGTGTTGGGGTAAATCATCTCGCGGCCGACATAGGTGGTCATGCGATTGCTGTTCGTGTCATAAATGGCGTTGGGTGCGTAACGCCAGAGGCCATCGGCAAAATAATCACGCGCCTCGTCGTCTCGCAAAAATCCGGCGAACTCGTCAAACCCGTGTTCCCACGGCTTGCCCGGCAGGCTCCATTCGCCGATGAGGCCGGTGTGATAGCCGTTTTTCCGTAGCCGTTGGGCAAGATTTAATTCGTCGCGACCGGCCGGAGAATTTTTCCCGTTCAACAGCTGCGCCGTGGTCGCCGCGCTGTCCGCGCCGCCGGTGTAGTGCGTGAAGCGCACACCATCGCGGGCGAGCACATCGAGGTTGGGGGTCTGGAAATTCGTCTGGCCGTAGCAACTTAAATCGCCACGCGCGAGGTCATGGCATTGGATAAAAATGATGCTGGGCCGGCGTGGCATGGCGGCGGTATGACTGACGTTGGTGAACAGTGTCGCAAGATCGGCGGGCGCGGCGGAAGCGGTGAGCAGCGCGACGAGCAAAATCAATGGGCAATAAACTTTCATTGTGAAGTTGGATTCTGGAAAGCGGTGGGCGTTCAAAGCAATTCTTTTTACGAACGAATTTGTGGCGCAGTTTGGTTCTGTTTGCCGAATTCCGACTCCAGCGGAATTTTCAGTGCAACCAAAAAACTGGGAATCGTCGCCAGGATGACCCAGATGAAAAACATTTTGTAGCCAAGCTGCGATTGCAACCATCCGCTCCACAGGCCGGGCACCATCATGCCCAGCGCCATGAAGCCGGTGCAGAGCGCGTAGTGCGCCGTCGCGTGCGCGCCGCGCGCGAGGCAAAGCATGTAGAGCATGAAAAACGCGAAGCCGAAACCGTAGCCAAACTGCTCAACCGCAATGCCCGCACCGATGGTGAAAAGATTTTGCGGTTGCGCGGCGGCGAGCCAGACAAACACCGCGTCGGGCAGATGAATCGCCAGCAGCATCGGCCACAGCCAGAATCGCAGGCCGCGCCGTGCGATGACAAATCCGCCGAGCAATCCGCCGGTGATGAGCGCGCTGACGCCGACGGTGTTGTAGGCGAAACCGACCTGCGCGTTGGTCAGGCCGAGTCCGCCGTGCGATTTCGCGTCGAGCAGAAACAACTGCGTCACCGGCATCAACTGCGCCTCGCCAAACCGGTAAACCAGCAGGAACAGCAGCGCGACGCCGATGTTCGGCTTTTGAAAAAACGCGGCGAAGGTTTTGGAAAATTCGGCAAGGAAATTTTTGCTGCCGGCGACAATGGGCTGGTCGCCCGCCGGTCGTGGCAAAATCCAGCGGTGATAAACCGCCAAGACTAAAACGATGGCCGCGACGAGGCCGAAGACCAACGACCACGCGGCGGAAAAGTCATTCGACTGCGCCGCTAGAATTCCCGCGAGGATGACGAGTTGGCCTTTCGCCAGAATTCCGGCGACACGATAAAACGTCGTGCGAATGCCGTTGAACCAAGCTTGATTGTGTTCCGTCAGCGCGAGTAGATAAAAACCGTCCGCCGCGACGTCGTGCGTGGCGGAGGCAAACGCCAGCAGCCAGAAACACGCCAGCGTAGCCGCAAAAAAATGCGCCGAGGGAATCGCAAGCGCCACGCTGGCCAGCGCCGCGCCGACGAGAATTTGCATCGTCCAGATCCACGCGCGCCGCGTTTTCAAAATGTCCACCGCTGGACTCCACAGCGGCTTGATGACCCACGGCAGGTAAAGTAGGCCGACGAAAAAAGTGTTCTGCGCGTTCGGCACGCCGAGATTTTTGTAAAGCACGAGCGATACCGACATCACCAGCGCGTAGGGCAAGCCTTCGGCGACGTAAAGCGACGGCACCCAGCGCCACGGGGAGATTTTTTCCGGCGCGGGCATTTAATTTTTGGCGGCCAGCGCAAAGGTCGCCGTCACGGGGAAATGGTCGGTGAACCAGTATTTGTCCGCGCCCTTGCCGTGCGCGTGCCGCTGGACAGCGACGCTCTGGAATTTCCAGCCGCCCGCGCCGGTCGTCAGCGCGTCGGAGACGAGAATGCGGTCATAGGCGCGGCCATTGGCGTGGGTGTGAAAAGTCTGGTCGGTCCGCGAAAAGACGTCGCACAGCGGTCCGGCCGGCGACAACAGCGGCGCCAGTGGCGACTCTTCGCTGCCGACGGGTTTGGAATCGTTGAAGTCACCGAGGATGATAACATTGGCTTTGGGATTTTTTGTGAGTTCGGCGTCGGCCCATTTCTTGAGGGTCTTGCACTGGTTTTCCTGTTCCGTTTTCGCGAGTTTGCCGATCGGCCGACGCAGGTGAACCACGCAGATTTTCAGCGTGCTGGAACCGTTGGTCAGTTCAATGACAAGATGCTTGGACAGCATGGCGTCGAGCAGCGGCACGCGGCCCGGATGGCCGGCGATTTGCCAGCCCTGGCTCACATCCACGACGCCAGCGCAGGCCTCCTCGGTGTAGGTGTCCTTGGTGTTGGCGAACACCGGCTGGAAAACGTGGTGGTAACGGCTCGCGGCGATTTTCGAAAGGTTGACGACCTCGCGCGCGCCGCCGATTTCCTGCAGGCCGATGAAGAGCGGCGGGCTCGCCGACCACAACCCGACGAGGTTTTCCGCCTTCTTCCAGTAATCCTCCGCCGTGCTCGGCTGGCCCATCTGGAGGCGCGTCTCGTTGCCGCCGAAAAACGCGTTGCAGTTCAGCGTGGAAATCAAAATCCGCCCGCCCACCGCTGACGCCGAAAACGCGCCGCCGCCGACCAGAATCAGAATCAAAACCATCTGGAACATGGTTCCATCCTAAACCCGCCGCCCGCCCGCCGTCGAGCGTGGAGAATTTCCGGCTTGCGCTTTGGCCGCGCGACCGTTTCAGTCCTGCTGTGATTGGTGCATTTTTGAACGCCCTCGGCATCCTGCTCGGCGCGCTGTGGGGCCTCGCGCGGCGGGAACCGCCCTCGGCCGCCACGCAAAAATATTTCCAATCCGCGCTCGGCGCGTTCACGGCCTTTTGCGGATTGCAACTTGTCTGGCTTAACGTCGGCGGCAATTTTTCCACCGTCGTCAAACAACTTTTCATCGCCGCGCTGGCCGTCGTCCTCGGCAACTGGCTGGGCAAACTTCTCGGGCTGCAAAAAATTTCCAACCGTCTCGGCCGCCATGCGGGCGCGCTGCTGGGCGGCGGAACGCCCTCCGTAAAAATCCGCCCGGCGGACGGTTTCACCGGTGCGACGATTTTGTTTTGCGCCGCGCCGCTGGGAATTCTCGGCGCGGTGACGGACGGGTTGTCGGATTATTTCTTCCCGCTCGCGCTCAAGGCGGCGATGGACGGGCTGGCGATGACGAGCTTCGTGAAAACCTTCCGCTGGCCGGTGGCGCTGGCCGCGATTCCGGTTTTTGTTTTTCTGTATCTGCTGTCCCTCGGCGTCCGGCTCGGCGCGCGGCCGCTGCTGGAAGCGCCGGCGCTAATCGCTTCCGTGAACGCCGCCGCCGGTCTCGTGGCGTGCGCAACCGCGCTCGTCGTGCTGGGCGTGCGTCGCGTGGAACTCACCAATTATCTACCGGCGCTTTTGGTCGCCCCGCTGCTGACTTGGCTAGTGCGCTAAAATTAACTTGTCGGAAATAAGGGAAAAACCTAGTCTCGAAACGGGATGAGGCAAAAAAGGACACCTTCGGCGCACCAGAAACAAATGCGGTTTTTCACCGTTTTATTTGCGACGATACTGGTGATTCTCACGGTTGTCGTCATGTGGTTTTTGAACCGTCCGAGCCTTCCGTGACGGCTCTTGGTGGCGGCCATGGGTTTCGCCTAATCAACTTTCCGAAAACTTACCCGTCGCTTATGCTATCGCCATGAACTGTCTCGTCACCGCCGGGCCGACCTTTGAACCGATGGACGACGTGCGGCGGCTGACCAATTTTTCCACGGGACGCCTCGGCACGGAACTTGCCAACTTTCTCACGGCGCGCGGACACAAAGTAACTTTACTCATTGGCGAATCCGCCACCTGGCCGGGCGAACGCAAGGCGCGAACGGTAAAAAATTTTTCCACCACGGCGGATTTGCGGGCGAAGCTGAAATCGTTTCGCGGAAAAAAGGTGGACGCCATTTTTCACGCGGCAGCGGTGAGTGATTTTGGTTTTGGAAACATGTTCACGCGCGAAGCGGATGGAAAATTTCACCCGCTCAAGCCATCGAAAAAAATTTCCACGCGTGGCGGCAACCTGCTGGCGGAACTCGTGCCGACGCCGAAAATCATCGCGGAACTGCGCGGCTGGTTTCCGGAAACCAAAATCGTGGGCTGGAAATTTGAAGCCAACGGCGGGCGCGCGGACGCGCTGCGGTCGGCGCGAAAACAAATCGCCGATTGTTTCACCGATGCCTGCGTAGCCAACGGTCCGGCTTACGGCAAGGGATTCAATCTCGTCACGCCCCGCGGAAAAAGGCATTTTGCGGATAATGGAAAATTGTTCGCCGCCCTCGCCTCCGTCTAGTCACGCCTCGAAGTTTCCCAACCGTTTCAGTCCCCATTTCATCGGCAGCCAGCCGATGACAAACGAGAGCACCACAAACCCGATGATGCATGCCACCGTCAGTCCGGTGTGGGATTGAAAGCCGCCGCCGCCCGCCACCAGTAGCGTGAGCGAGGCGATGATGTAAACCGAACTCAACACGAAACACAGCGTCCCGCCGAAGCCGCTGACGATCTTGTTCGGGTTCGTCTCCTTGACATTCGGATAGAGAACGCCGAGGCCGACCGCCAGTCCGTTGAGCGTAAAAGTCATCACTGTCACCACCGCGCCGAAAAACGCGACGTCCGCCCACGGCATCTGGAGCAGATAACACGAGAGCGTGACCAGCAGCAGTGTGACCACCAGCGACAGCGCGCTGGCCAGCCAATATTTGGTTTTGACGATGCGCTCCAAACCCATCGGCGACATCCCGACAATCCACAGTCGGCGACCCTCAAGCGAAAATTGCGGGAAGACAAAGCGCGTGGTTAGCGACGCAAGGTTGAACGCGCAAGCACCAAGATTTAAAAATGCGACGGCGTGAATCCAAAACGGGCTCGTGAGCTGATGTGTAAAATTCCGGAGGTTGATGATGTAAGCACCGAGCAGTCCGAAAAACATCACCGACTGACCCCATTGCGTCGTGTCACGCCAGAACATCCGCATGTCCTTCACGGCCAGCGCGCGGGTATCGGGCTGGAGCCAGAATAATTTTCCAAAAAGGTTTTCCAAAAAGCCCGGTTCGGCCGAATCGTTTTTGCGCGCGCGGAAAAAATTAAATTGGAAGGCGCCGCCCGAACGGCTTTGCACCGCCGAGGCCGTGTCGTAAAAAATATTTCCAAACCGCGTGAAAGCGAGGCTGCCAAAAAAAAGCGTGTTGCTCAACAGCACCGCCGAAAAAAACACCGCGCTGCGCGTAACGCCCTCGGCCCATTGCAGCACCGCACCGGACAGCGCGTAGCTCGGCAGAAACGGAAATAGCGTGAAACGCGTCTTCGCCAGCAGCTTGTCGAGCGCCTCCAGCGTGCGCCGGTCGAGCAAGTCGTCGTCCACGGGATTCGTCTTCCACCAGAACGCCACGAAGGCCAGCAGCACCACCGCCAGCAGGATGACGAGGATCTGAAAATTTTTCCGATCCAAATGCCGCCCGATGGCAATAGCCAGCGCCGAACCGAACACGCACGGCAAAATGATGAACAGCCCGATGAGCAGCACAGTGACCGGATAAAAATGCCACGGCACCTCGCGCACCAGGCCGAAAGCCGCCAGCAGCGGCGCGATCAAAAATAAAAACGCCCACGACGACAGAATCATGGACTCGATGAATTTCCACCGGAAAATCGTCTGGCTGGAAACCGGCAGCGTCAGCAGAAACGCCGTCTCGCGGTTGCGAAATAGGTTCGTGTAGGAAATGATCAGATTGCTCAATAGCAGCAGCGCGAACAGAAACGCGAACAGCGTGTAGAGCAGCCGCTCCGTCAGCACCGCGCCAAGACCGGGAAACTTCGCGATAAACTGCATCCCGTGAAAAAACAGCTCGAACGCCAGCACCAGATACGCCGCCATGAACAGCCCGATGATGCCCGTGAGCAACCGCGATTGTTCGCGCACCGAGAGCAACCGCCGCCAACTGTGCACCGCATTCGTCCGTAGCAGCAGGAGCAGTTGTGACGATTTTAGTTGGCTGGCAATTCCCGACACGCGCGCAAGCTACCGTCAAACTTCCCAACGCGCAACGCCCGACCTTCAGGCGAACCGCTTCAACACCGCGCCGAGTCGCGCAATGCCGACGCGAATATTTTCCTCGCTCGCATTGCCGAAGCTGATGCGCATTTCGTTGTCCGGCTTGCGGCGCGAAGAATCGTCGGCGTAACAAAGTTCGCCGGGAACGTAGAGAACATCATTCTTCAGCGCGGCTTGGAAGATTTTTGAGTTCACGCCACTGGAAATTCCCTTCGGCAGCCGCGCCCAGAAATAAAGCCCGCCGCCGGCCTCCCAAATTTCCACGCACGCCGGAAAATGTTCCGCCAGCGCGCGACGCATCACCGCCGCCTTGCGCGCGTAATTTTTCCGCGCCTTCGCCACCTGCTGGTCATAGTCGCCGCTCGCCAGCGCGCGGGCGAGCAGATGTTGCAACAGGTTCGCCGTGCCGAAATCGTGGTTGCCCTTGATGCGCAAAACGGCGGTGTAAACCGGTTCCGGCAAAATGCCAAAACCCACGCGCACGCCGGTCGCGAACGGCTTGCTGTAAGTGCCGGCGTAAATTACGCGCGCCTTCGCGCCGGGCAGCGTCAAAGCCGTTGGTGGCGTTTCTGTAGTGGCGGTCTGTGACCGCCGACCGTGCGCCGAAGAACGACGGTCACAGACCGCCGCTACAGGCGCAAAAAATAGTTCGCGATAGGCCGCGTCTTCGAGCAGATAAATCGGATGGCCGGCGGCGCGCTCGTATTTTTTGAGCAGCTTCAGCGCCGCGCGCTTCTTGGCCAGCGTTGTCGTCGCGCCGGTGGGATTTTGAAAATAGGTGACGAGATAAAGCGCTTTCACTCGGCGCAGTTCGCCGGATTTTTTTAGCCGTTCCAAAAGTTTTTCCAAATGCGCCAAATTGATGCCGTCGCGTTCCAGCTTCACGCCGCGGGACTTGATGCCACGACTTTGGAGAATGCTCAGGAAAACGAAATAGGTCGGATCTTCGACGAGCATAATGTCGCCCTGATCGCACAACGCCTCGAGCGTCATGTAGAGAAACTGCTGCGAGCCGCCGGTAATGATGGTGTGCTCCGGCGCGTGCGCGCTATCGTGGCCGCCGTCGAGCTTTTGCAGGTGCGACGCGGTGAGCTGGCGCAATTTTTCCTCGCCGGCGGTGGTGCCGTATTGCAGCGCGGGCTGGCCGGTTTTCGGCGTCCGCAAAATTTCGTCCAACAGCTTGCGCGAAATTTCCACTGGCAGCGTGGCGTTATCCGTGAAGCCGGCGGCGAGCGAAATCAGTTTTGGCCGTGATAGCGCGTATTTTATCAGCCACGAGATGGCGGGCGGTGCAGTGCGCTGACCCAGCGCGGACAAGGCGGTTTTCATTCAGGGAAATTTTAACCGCGAAATACGCCAAATACGCGAACAAATTTTTAAATTCCTTTCGCGTGGTTCGTGTATTTCGCGGTTCACCGCCTCGACTTCGATTGCTTCTCTGCTAGATTAATTGCGTGAGTTTTGTCCCTGAATTTAATTCGTTACCGCTGGAAGCGCTCGTCAAAAAGTCGCTCGCCACCGATGCCGCCACCGCGCGCGATGCCGCCGGCAAACCCAAGATTTCGCTCGCCGATTTCGCTGCGCTGATTTCGCCCGCCGCTGCGGAAAACTTGGAAGCGCTTTGCCGCCGCGCGCAGCTCATGACGCAGCAGCGGTTCGGCAAAGTCATCCGACTGTTCGCGCCGCTCTACCTTTCCAACGAGTGCATCAACAATTGTTCCTACTGCGGCTTTTCGCGCGACAACCCGATTCTCCGCGTCACGCTCTCGCTTGACGAAGTGCGGCGCGAGGCGGCGGAGTTAAAGGCGCAGGGCTTTCGCAATCTGCTCCTCGTCGCGGGCGAACATCCGAAATTTGTTTCCAACGGCTACATGCGCGATTGCATCGCCGCGCTACACGCCGACTGGCCCAGCATCTCGCTCGAAGTCGGCCCGATGGAAACGGAAGATTATCGTCCGCTCGTCGCCGCCGGTTCGGACGGACTGATCGTTTATCAGGAAACCTACGACCGCGAAATCTACTCGCAAATGCACACCGCCGGGCCGAAGCGCAATTTCGACTGGCGGCTCGAAACGCCGGAACGCGCCTACGCCGCCGGATTTCGCCGGCTCGGCATCAGCCCGCTCTACGGACTGGCGGACTGGCGTTACGAGGCGTTGAGCGTGGCGGCGCACGCGGAATATTTGCTGCGCAACTGTTGGAAGGCCGCCATCACGATTTCGCTGCCGCGCCTGCGGCCGTGCGCGGGCGAGTTCCAGCCGCTCACGCATCTTGGCGACCGCGAACTCGTGCAGCTCGTCTGCGCGTTCCGGCTGATGTTTCCCGATGTCGGCCTCGTGCTTTCCACGCGCGAGCCGGCAAGACTGCGAAACGGCCTCATTCCGCTCGGCATCACGATGATGAGCGCCGGCGCGCGCACCGAACCGGGCGGCTACACCGGCGCGGGCAAGGAAAAAATCCACCACACCGAGCGCGGCGTCATCAAGGAACTGGCTTCCGGTTCCAGCGAATGGGCCGTGCAGCCGGAGCGCGCGACGAATGCGACGGGGCAATTTCAAATCGCCGACGAACGCCCGCCGCACGAGGTGGCGGCGCAAATCCGCAACCTCGGCTACGAGCCGGTGTGGAAAGATTGGGACGCGGCGCTGACGATGTGAAATGTGCTTGCAAGCAGACTCCAAGAAGTATTTCTTTCAAATAAAGGGCTATGAGCGAATCAAAAACAAGTTGTCCTAAATGTGCAGGCCATGTGGCTTTTCCAAACGAAATGGCCGGCCAGGTTGCGGCTTGCCCTCACTGTGGTGAATCAATCCTCCTCCCCAAGCCAAAGCTCCCGATGGCGTGGATTGTCAGTGGTGTTTTCGGATTTATCATAATCTGCCTTTTGGGGGCACTTGTCTGGGAACATCTCCCAAAAAAAGCCGCAAAAATTAATCGCCCCGTGGAGAATCAGATTGCGAATCCTGCCGTTTCCCAAAGCCAACCTATTGCGCGGAGTCAGGGCGAGACCGTTGAAGATTCGGAAGATGTTCAGGCGATGAAAAATCTATGCAAAGATTTTTACAACGCTGTGAACAACCACGACGCCAAAGCACTTCAGGACTCGATGTCGGTTTCCTGTCGTTCTGCCTTGACGACCGAGGACGTGAAAGACCTTATGGATGACAACCATAAGTATGAGTTTATTGGCTTGGAATCGGTCAGATTCCAAGACGGCACACTGGGGAAATGTGGTGTGGCTAACGCCAGACGCACCATCCAAGGTTCAGGCAGCATCGAGGAAGGTCGGAGGGAGTTCAAATTTATCAAAGAGTCTGAAGGGTGGAAACTTTTTCGGGATCAAGAAATCATGGATGCAATTGTGAGGCGATTTATTAAGTCTGGATTTACAGATCAAGTTAAGTCCAACATCAAACTGCTACGCGATGGCGACCCCTTCGGTGCTTGGGATAAGAACGACACAAATGCTCTCGCGGTTGTTTTCAAGTTGAGCAAGTTAAGCAGTTGGGATAAACCCATTTTCCCGTGGGACATCCAGTTCACAATTACCAGTAACAAGGTTGATAAATTTTCGATTGGCCTCGATTTCACGGTGCAAAACAAATCGTTGCAAGTTTGGGAGTCAACTTATTTGCAATTTCAGCTCAAACGGAACGGCAAAGTTGTTTCAAGCGGCAATGCCTTGCTGCAAAATGTTCGTTCAGGACAGGAGATTAAAAGCGACACCAGTTTCTTTCTCACAGACGGACTGCAAGACACGTCGAAGTTTAGCCTAGACGTTTTTTATAGTTTGGCTGGAAAGGATTGCCCCCTTGTTCAAGATTTGCCAGTGGAGTTCAAGGTGCAAAAACTAACGGAGCTAGTAAAATTTGAAGTAGTGAAGAAGTCCTTCGACATAACAAAAAGTGTCAGCGAAGATGATATGTTGGTGGCGCGTGTTGACTATCGCGTAACGAATGTTGGGCGCGATCCGTTAAAGCGGGTTGAACTTAAATTCGTCTGGTCGTCGTTGAGTGGTGAAGTTATTGATCAAACGTCAGAATATGTCGTCGGCTATGGCGATTTGCCACTCGCTTCAAAGCAAATAAAGTCAGGTTTTGTCCATTGCGGAAAGGGATATACTGCCCGTCGCGTTCCAGTTAAGGTGGACATCTATTTAGAGGATGACGAGCGACACTGGCCTTTAATCACGGGGTTGGTCGTTCAGTAAATGAGCCAGCCACTGCAGGTGGAGAGGCCATCGCAGCGAAGCTAATATATTCAATGCGCCGCCTCGCGCTCATCTTATTTTTGTTCGCGTCGGCCATCGTTGCTTCCGCCGCCGAGACGAATTTTACCTGCGTCGTGTGTGGCAAGACGCCGTTGACCGGCCGCATCTGGATGTCCAAGTGGGGTGCGGTTTGCGACGATTGCTACAAGCTGGAAAACCACTGCTCGCTCTGCGGCCTGCCCATCCGCGTCGGAGATGGTTCGGTGAAAACCGGCGACGGACGGTTCATCTGCCGGTTCGACAAGCGGGATGCCATTCTCGATACGGCGGAAGCGCGCGAGGTTTTCGTGGACACGCGCCGCGAACTGATGGAATTGTTCGGCCGCAGTTTCGCGCTGAATTTTCCCGAGGTGAAAGTGGATTTGTTTGACGTGGATTACTGGTCGGAAAAAGGCCGCGACGACGGCCTGCACAAATTCGGTTTTTCCAGCACGCGCAAAAATAAAAGCGGCGTCTGCACGCACGAGGTGGTGATGTTGAGCGGTCAGCGGCGCACCGAGTTGGTTGCCACGGCGGCGCATGAATACACGCATTTGTGGATCAACGAAAACCGTCCGCCGGAACACGCGATCGCGGCAGACACGGTGGAGGCGATCTGTGAATTGTCCGCCTACAAACTGATGGAAGCGCAATCGCAACCGGAAGAGCTTAGCCGAATCCTCGCCAATCCCTACACGCACGGCGAAATCAAAAAACTCGTGGCGCTGGAAAAAGAAAACGGCGTCGCCTACATCCAGAACTGGGTGAAAAACGGCACGACGGCGGCATTGGAAACGGAAGTTTCCGCGCTGGCCGCGCCGGTGCGGAAGCCGGCGCTGATGTTTACAAATTTGCCCGCACTGCTGCCAGCGGCGTTGAAGTTGGACGGGCTGATGCTCGAAGGCGCGAAACGTCGGGTCATCATCAGCGGCGTGTCATTCGCGGCGGGTGAAACGAGAAAAGTGAGCTTGCAAAATCGCACGGTGCAGATTCGCTGCCGCGAAATCCGCACCGACAGCGTGGCGCTGGAAGTTGACGGCATGGCGGAACCGCTCACGTTGAGAGTCGGCGAGGAAAAATATTTGCCGTAGCTGTGGCCGGTTTAAATCGCCGACGTCAGTTTGCTCATCGCTGATTCCTGTCGGCGGATGGATTCAAACAATTTGAACTGCACGCGGCAGCGGTCGAGATTTTCACCCGCGCGCCGCACCTTGAAATAAGCGTCACCGGAAAGAAAGTCCGTGAGAAAACGCAGTCCGAGTTCAAAGGTGATGACCTGACCGGAAACCGGCAGCAGGCTTTTTTCTCCCGCCGTCAAAAATTCCGCCGCCTCGGATAAATAGCCGCGCAGCAGCGATTCAAAAATCGGGAAGCTCATCTCCACCTTCGCCAGATCGCGCTCATTTTCCGCCGCCACATTCGCCGCCGAACGCACGAGATCGCCGAAATCGCAGGGCGCGAGGCCGGGCATCACCGTATCGAGGTCAATGACGCAAACGCCTTCGCCGGTCGCGTCGTCGAGCAACACGTTGTTGATCTTGGTGTCGTTGTGCGTGACGCGCTCCGGCAGGTTGGCGTCCAGCAGCGCGCCGCCAATCGCCTTGTGCCGCAAGGCGAATTCGATTTCCGGTTTCGCTAGCGCGGCGCGGTTGAACGCGTCGGCAGCCACGGCTTTTTCCAGCGCAGCCAGACGCTTCGGCGTGTGATGAAAATCGGAAATCGTCTCGTGCAGCCTCGGCTCGGGCAGGTCGGCGAGAAGTTTTTGAAATTGCCCAAACGCCTTGGCCGCCGCAAACGCCTGCGCCGGAGAAGTGGCGACGTCCACCGCCTGCGTTTTTTCGATGAACGGAAAGACGCGCCAGAAATTGCCGGCGGCATCGCGATGAAACGGCTTTCCGTCGCGCGCGGGCACGAGCGCGAGCGCGCGGCGATGTGCGTCCGGCTGGCCAGAAAATCTTTCTGCCAGGTGCGCGGTGACGCGCTGGAGATTTTCCATCACTGCGAGCGGATTCGGAAAAACGGTGTGATTGAGCCGCTGCAAAATGAACCGCTGCGGCACGCCGCCCGACACGCAGACGATGCGGTAAGTGTCATTGATGTGACCGCTGCCGAAGGGTTCCGCCGAAACAATTTCGCCGTCTGTCTGGAATTCGCGTGCGATGGCGCGGACATCATGCCGTGGATTGGGAGCCGGATTTGGGCTGGCGGTCACAATGGATTTTTAATGGCTGTGACAGCCGCCGCCGCAACAGCGGTGGCCGCCGCCGCCGGATTTTTTGCTCGCGGAAGTATTATTTCCGGCACCGGCGGAAGCGAAGGTGGAAAACTTCTTGTCCAGCTTGGCGGAGCCACAGTGCGGGCATTTTGTTCCGCTCCAGTCGGCGGAACGCACGAGGATTTCGCTGTCGCGCTCACACTTTCCGCAATGGAATTCATAAATCGGCATGGCGTGAAAGTAAACGCCACCGCGAAAATTTCAAGCCGGCTGATTTCGCCTTTTCTTTCAGCGGCGAGCAATTAGGCTGTCGGCATGAGTCATTTGCAGCGCACCATCGAAGATTCCATTGCCACGCTCCGCAGTTTGTCCGCGCTGGCGGAGCCGCTGGATTGCGCGGTGCTGCTCGTGCTGCGTGCATTGCTTGGCGGCCACAAGCTGCTGGTCTGCGGCAACGGTGGCAGCGCGTCGGACGCCACGCATTTGGCGACGGAATTTCTCTGCCGCTTCCAGAACGACCGCCGGCCGTATCCGGCGATTTCGCTGACGGCGAACGGCGAGTTCATGACCGCCGTGTGCAATGATTATCACGCCGACGAAATTTTTGCGCGGCAGGTCTGGGGTCTCGCCGAAAAGGGCGACGTGCTCATCGTCATCACAACGAGCGGCAAATCCAAGAACGTCGTCCGCGCGCTCGAAGAGGCGAAGAAAAAGGGCGTCGAGAGCATCGCGTTCCTCGGTCGCGACGGCGGCTTTACGAAAGGGCTGGCGACGATCGACTTGGTCGTGCCCGGCACGGTGACGGCGCGGATTCAAGAAGGGCAAAAAGTGCTCTACCACGCGCTGTGCGAAATCGTCGAAGAAAAGCTGCCGAAGGCATGAATCAAAAATAATCCGGTTCGTTGCCGGGCTTCCACTTGATGTTGCAGCCGATGCTGGCGACTTACATTTCCGAGGTCGGCTTGCCCGCGAGCACGGCGTCCACGGCGGCGCGCAAATCTTTTCCCGTCACCGAAATGCTGTTGCTCGGCCGGCTGGCGTCAAATTGCCCGCGATAAACCAGCCGGCGACCGCGATCGAAGAGGAAAAAATCCGGCGTGCACGCGGCGCGATAACTTTTGGCGACGGTCTGAGTTTCGTCGTAAAGATACGGAAAAATGTAGCCGGCGGTTTTTACTTCGTCCTTCATTTTGACCGGGCTGTCGGCGGGATATTTTTGTGCGTCGTTGGCATTGATGCCGACGATACCGACGTTTTTCGCCGCGTAGTCATTGGCGAATTGCGCCAAGCCCGCGCGGAGGTGGACGACATACGGACAGTGATTGCACATGAATACCACGACGAGTGCGGCCTTGTCCTTGAAGTCGGCGAGCGAAACGGTTTTCCCGTTGGTGTCCGGCAGGTGAAAGTCCTGCGCAGTCGTGCCGAGCGGCAGCATGGTGGATGGGGTCAGAGCCATGCGCAAAATATAGGCTCGCAAGGCGCGGCGCGTAAATCGTAAATTTGGTCGTGGCCAAGAACATCGTCTATTTCGATCTAGAAACGCAGAAGTCCGCCGAGGAAGTCGGCGGTTGGGGCAACATTTCCAAGATGGGCATGAGCGTGGGCGTGACCTGCAATGCCATTTCCGGCGAATACAAAATCTACGGCGAGAAACAGGTCAACGATTTGATCGCCGATTTGCAGCGCGCAGATCTGGTTGTGGGCTTCAACAACCTGCGGTTCGACTACGAAGTGCTGCACGGCTACACGGCGCTCGACCTCACGCAACTGCCGACGCTCGACATGCTCGTGGTCTTGAACGAGACGCTCGGGCATCGGCTTTCGCTGGATTCCATCGCCACCGCGACCTTCGGCGTGGAAAAAACGGCGGAAGGCTTGCAGGCGATTGAGTGGTTCAAGCAAGGCAAGCTCGCGGAGATCGCCGAGTATTGCTGCTACGACGTGAAAATCACCAAGCTCGTCCACGAATACGGCGCGCAGCAGAAGCAGCTCCACTACACCAACCGCTTCGGGAAAAAACTGACCGTGCCGGTAAAATGGTAATACGCTTCAGCCCTTCGCCTTCAATTCCAAAATTGCCGCGCGCAGTTGTTCCGCCAATTCCTTGCGGTTGTCGGTGGTGCGCTGGAATTTGCCGAAGTGCAGCGTGGCGCGGATGGATTTTCTGCCGAGCAGATTGAGCAGGTGCGTAAAAAACGTGTGGTCACCCCAGTAGCAGACTTCCTGTTTAGCATCGCCGTCTGGCAGTTCGTAATGAAGCCACGCGGTGGAAATCTCATGGCCGCCGCGCAGCGCCGGTTCCAGCAGCGACGCGCGGAATGGCAGCACGTCCGCACCGTCGGAACTCGTGCCTTCGGGAAACACCACCACCAGCGCGTCCTCGGCGAGCGCGGTCTCGATTTCGCGGTTCACCGCGCCGACATGCGTGCGGCGTTCGCGCTCGATAAAGACCGTTCCCGAAATGGTGGCGAGCCAGCCGAATAGCGGCCAGCCGCGCACATCCGCTTTGGAAACAAAAACGGCGGGCGTCACCGAGCCGATCAGCACGATATCGAGATAGCTCAAATGATTGGAGACGAGCAGCCCGCCGGTCGGAATGTCACCGCGAATTTCCGTCTGACAGCCAAAAACTTTGATGTGCCGGCGCGCGGAACAATGCATCCACGCCGCGCGAGCGTGCCGTTTGTTTTTGCCCGAAACAAACGCGACGGTGAAAAAATAAACCACGCTGTTGGCCGCAACTTGGAGCAGAAACAGGCAAAGCCTTAAAGCGGCGCGAATCGTCATGCGCGGATTTCAGCGGCAGAATCGGGAAAGGTCAACCGAGAAAACGCTCGCGGGCCGCCGGCGAGAGCGCGGCGAAATCAATGAAGGTGAGAAAATCAATGGTGCCGAACTGCCGGTCGAGCGCCGGCGGGCCGCAGATTTTTGCGCCAACCGCAAGATACGCGCGCAGCAATTTGGGAATCTGCGCCTTTTCTTCCGTGACCGCTTCCAAATCACATTCGTAGGCGGGCAGCGGCTTCGTGCGCCAAGGCAGGTCGGCAAGATTTTTCCGGCACAATTCAGAATAAGCCGAGGCGCCTTCCGCCGGATTCTGCGAGGTCAGCGAACTGCACCCGATCAGATACCGCGCGCCGCGTTCCTTGGCGTAGTCGGCGATGCCTTTCCACAGCAGACCGAGCACGACGAGGTTGCGATGTTGTTTGTGAACGCAAGCGCGGCCGAGTTCGACGATTTCATTCCGCATCGGCTCGAACGGTGAAAAATCAAATTCCTGCGCGCTGTAGTAGCCGAGATTTTTTGCCGCGCTAGTGCCGGTCTGCAAACGGTAGGTTCCCACGATACTGCCGCTCGGAAGATGCTCGACGAGTAGATGATCGCACACCGCGTCAAACGGATCAGCGTCCAGGCCGGTCGCGTGGGATTCGGCCAGCCCCTCGTTGAGCTCGAGGTTGAACACCTCATAGCGCAGGGACTGCGCCGCGCGAATTTCCTCGGCGGAGCGCGCCAAACGCGTGGCGTATTGCGCCGAGGCGCTGACCACCAACCGCACTGAATCTTTCGTCACATTCACGGTATTACACTATACGAGCAATGTGACGATTATGTGTCAGCTTTGTTAATTTTTCAAGAAAACAAAGCCTTTGCCCTTCAACGCTTTCGGGCGGCCAAAAACTTTTTGACATATTTCCCGAGCAGATCCGCCTCCAGATTCACCGCGTCGCCTACCTTGCGTTCTTGCAACACCGTCACCTCAAAGGTGTGCGGAATAATCCAGATGCGGAAACTTTTTTTCTGCACCGCTGCCACCGTGAGGCTGATGCCGTCCACCGCGACCGAGCCTTTGAAGACGAGATATTGCATCACCTCCGCTGGCGCAGTGATGTCGAGAACGTGGTCTTTGCCCGCGCGCTCCCAGCGAATGATTTTGCCCAAGCCGTCCACGTGACCGGTGACGAAATGTCCGCCCAGCTCACCGTTCGCGCGCAGCGAGCGCTCCAAATTCACAAGCGAACCGACCTTGGCGAACTGAAAATTTGTCCGCCGCCAGCTCTCCTGCAGCAAATCAAACTGAATCAACTTCGCTTTCCCGCGCGACAAAATCTTCACCGCCGTCAGACAACAGCCGTTCACGGCCACGCTGTCGCCGACCTTCACGCCGCGCCCGCAAACCGCGGCTCGCACGGTCAATTCGATGGATTTTTTGGTCGGCGTGATTTTTTCGATGACGCCCGCTTCTTCAACAATGCCGGTGAACATAAAATGATTTTTGTTTAATCCGTCCTCGCCGTCAGCAACAAATCTTCATCCAAACGTTGCCACTCGACGTCGCGGAGTTGTAAAACTTCCGCCAAACTTTTCGCGCCGTCGCCCGCCACGGCCTTCTTAGCGTCGCGCCCGCCAAGAATTTTTGGTGCGTAAAAGAACGCCACGCGCTGCGCCAAACCGCCGAGCAGAAAGGAGGCGTTCACCTCGCCGCCGCCCTCGACGAGCAGGCTGGTGACGTTTTCCGCGCCGAGTTTTTTCAGCAGCCAGCGCAGGTCAATGGCCGATTTTTTCAGCGGCGCAACGATGACCTTCACCCGCTTCGCCAAAGCCGCGACGCGATTTTTGGGCGCATTCTTGCTAACGACAATCGTGGTCAGCGCGGCAAACTCATCTGAAACCACCTTCGCCGTCAGCGGCGTTCGCGCCCGCGAATCCAAAATGATTCGGCGCAGCCGCAAATTTTCATTCTGACTTCTGACTTCTGGCTTCTGACTTCTGGCCGTCAGGCTCGGGTCATCCGCCAAAATCGTGTTCACACCGACGAGAATGGCGTCGCTGCCGTGGCGCAATTTCATGCCGTGCGCCCGGGCTTTTTCGCCGGTGATCCATTTCGATTCGCCGCTGGCGGTGGCGATTTTTCCGTCGAGCGTCATCGCAGCCTTCACCGTGACGAATGGCGTGCGGTAGACTATCCAGTGGTTGAACGCCTCGTTCAGCCGCGCGCAGTCGTCGGCCAAAATTCCGTGAACAACTTCAATGCCATCGCGCCGCAAAATCTTAAAACCCTTTCCCGCGTGCTCCGGATTTGAATCGGTCGCGCCGATGACGACGCGTTTGATACCAGCGGCGAGGATGGCGTCCGTGCAGGGCGGCGTGCGGCCATGCGTGCAACAGGGTTCAAGCGTGACGTAAAGCATCGCGCCCTTGGGATTGTGACCACGTTTCTGCGCGTCGCGGAGTGCCTCGATTTCCGCGTGCGGACCGCCCGCCTTACGATGCCAGCCGCGGCCGATGATTTTGCCGTTCTTCACCAGCACCGCGCCGACCATCGGGTTGGGCGAAGTCGCGCCGTAACCGCGCCGGGCGAGGCGAAGGGCAAGCCGCATGTAATGGATGTCATACACGTTCCGCAGCGTAGCTGTTTACGCGACTTGCCTCAAACGGAAAGGAATTTGCCATTTATAGCACAGCGGGGTCTCGACTGAATTACGGCACTGCACGATAGGCCTGATAGAAGCGAGAATTGAAGTCCAACACGGCGGCATCGATAAACGTCCCGCTGCCGTTGGTCAAACGAACGTTGCCTAGACTCGTCCAATTCTGAAAATTTGTCGTCGCTTGAATGGTCGTCGGTGAATTGCTGGAACCAACGAGTGTAATTTTTGCCTGATTGGTGAACCGCGTGATGGACGTGATGAACGGCGCTTCCGTGGCGATGAATTGCAGGTCAAAGCTCAAGCTGTTGCTCGTCGCGGACGCTAGATGCACTTCGGCGGCGAGCGTATTGGTGCCTTCCAACAGCAACTTCGGGTTGACGGTGAAACTCTGCCAGGTATCGCGCAACGACACCGGCATCGGGGTCGCCAGCGTGTTGTAGCTGGCACCGGAATTTAGGTTCACGTTGCTGATGAGGGTGCCATTCAGAAAAATATTCGCGCCGTCGGCCACGACCAGTTTCAAAATTGCGTTCGCGATCCGGTTCACGTTTGTCGCCACAAAAGTCTTTCGGAAATACGTCGTAAGATATTTATTGTTCGCGTCCGAACCGTAACTATTGGTGGTCTGTTCGTCGCCGTCACCATAGCCAAATTGTGCCACGCCGTTGCTCCACAAAGCATCGTTGAAACCGGAATTTCTCCACGCCGAACCTTGATCTGAACCATTGTCGAGGTATTTCCAAGTTGAAGCTGGCGCCACGATCACGCTCGGCGGCGTCGGGCCGTCAAAACTGGTGTGCGCAAAATAACGGAGCGGCTGTATGCCGCTGCTGATGCTATCGCTCACGGTGAAATAGCCGCCGCCGTAATAATCGAAGCCGATGGCCTCGCCGTTTGGTTCGCCACCCGCCACACCCGTGACGGGTATACCGTTTGAAGGTTCGCTGAAAACGCTGCTGATACTTTGGCCGTTGGTGCGTAAAAAAATCTGCGCAAAATTTTCCTGCCGCACGAGAATTTCATTTCCCAGCGGCGAGATGTCCGCACCGTTCGCCACGTCAAAATTCAGGGTGCAGACGAATGTAAGCGCGATGTTGGTCGTCGTGTCGAGTTCCGTTTTTGTCGCGGTGTAAATACGGGCGATGTTGTTTGATTTCGTAAGCACGAACCAGTCGCCGGTGATGGGGTCGGTAAATTCCGCTTCCGCATTATGCGCGCCATCCGGATAGGTGAGCGTGATGGTGCGCATGCCTTTCAGCGCACGATTGGAAATGGAATTATTCGTCTGCCAGAAATAAACCGCCGGTTCAGGTGCTTGATAAATCTTGATGTTGGCGCGGACGGAATTGTTATCGCCAATGTCGGTGACGTAGAGGTAGGAAACATTCGTGACCGGCCCTGGGCCGATGCCGATGTCCTCGTTATCTGTATTCGCAGGCAATGCGTAAGTGCCAAGATTTCTTCCCTGCGTATCAATTGCGTAGACCACCGCCGCGTTGCCGGAATCATTTTCCGTCCACAACACGCCGGGATTGTTGCGGCTCGCGACGATTCCGGACGCTTCGGTCAAAAGCGGAATGTTGATAATACCGTTTGTCAGGGCCTTGGCAAACGTCGGCGCGGCCAAAGAAATTCGCGGCAAGGCGAGGATGAAAAATAAAATTATCGGCAGTGCGCGGAACACCGAACTATTTTTCCCAAACATATCCATGAAAGCGAAATAAAAAAACGCGGCCTGGATTTCTCCAGACCGCGTTCTGATTTCTCGGTTCCTCGAATTTTTGCGAATCAATATCCGCCCATGCCGCCCATGTCGCCCATGCCGCCGCCGTGGCCGCCGCCGGCCGGAGCTTTTTCCTTCTCCGGGAGGTCGGTGATGAGGCATTCGGTGGTCAGCAACAGACCGGCGATGGACGCCGCGTTCTGGAGCGCGCTGCGGGTGACCTTCTTCGGGTCCACCACGCCGGCTTTGACGAGGTCTTCGTATTTGCCGGTCGCAACGTTGTAGCCTTCGTTGCCCTTGGACTTGCGGACCTGGTCAACGATGACGCTGCCTTCTTCACCCGCGTTGGCGGCGAGTGAACGGAGCGGAGCTTCCACCGCGCGCTTCACGATGCCGACGCCAATGGCCTCGTCTTCGTTCGCGCCCTTGACGGCTTCAATCGCGTTGATGCAGCGGATGAGCGCCACACCACCGCCAGCGACGATGCCTTCTTCGACAGCGGCGCGGGTTGCGTGCAACGCGTCTTCCACGCGCATTTTCTTTTCCTTCATTTCCGTTTCGGTCGCGGCACCGACGTTGATGACGGCCACGCCACCGGCGAGTTTCGCCAGGCGTTCCTGCAATTTTTCGCGATCGTAATCGCTCGTGGTTTCTTCGATCTGGCGGCGGATCTGGTTCACGCGGCCCTGGATGTCGGAGTTCTTGCCGGAACCTTCGACGATCGTGGTGTTTTCCTTGTCAATGATGACGGTCTTGGCGCGGCCGAGGTCGGCGAGTTCCACCGTCTCGAGCTTGATGCCGAGGTCTTCGGTGATGAACTTGCCGCCGGTGAGCGTGGCGATGTCTTCCAACATGGCTTTGCGGCGGTCGCCGAAGCCCGGGGATTTCACCGCGCAAACGTTGAGCGTGCCGCGGAGTTTGTTCACGACGAGGGTCGCGAGCGCTTCGCCTTCGACTTCTTCGGCGATGATGAGCAACGGCTTGCCGGAGCGCGCGGCTTTTTCAAGCAGCGGCAGCATGTCCTTCAAATTGCTGATCTTCTTTTCGAAAATCAAAATGTAAGGATCTTCCATCTTCACTTCCATCGTCTCGGCGTTCGTGACGAAATACGGCGAGAGATAGCCCTTGTCGAACTGCATGCCTTCGACCACTTCGAGCGTGGTTTCGATGGACTTGGCTTCTTCGACCGTGATGGTGCCGTCCTTGCCGACCTTGTCCATCGCGTCGGCGATGATTTCGCCGATGGTGGTGTCCCAGTTCGCGGAAACGGTCGCAACCTGCTTGATTTCTTCCTTGTCCTTGACCTTCTTGGCGATCTTGTCGAGGTGCGCCACGGCGGCCTCAACGGCCTTGCCAATTCCGCGTTGGATGCCGATCGGGTTCGCGCCGGCGGTGACGAACTTCAAGCCTTCGCGATAAATCGCTTCGGCCAGAACCGTCGCCGTCGTGGTGCCGTCGCCGGCGATGTCGCTGGTCTTGCTCGCGACTTCGCGGACCATCTGGGCGCCCATGTTTTCATACGGGTCTTCCAGTTCGATTTCCTTCGCGACCGTGACACCGTCCTTGGTCACCGTCGGGGAACCGAATTTTTTATCGATGACGACGTTGCGGCCTTTCGGTCCGAGCGTGGCGACCACGGCGCGGGAAAGTTTCTGCACGCCGCGAAGCAACGCCTGCCGCGCCTGTTCGTCGAATACTAATTGTTTAGCTGCCATAATATTATTTCAGTTTTTAATTGTTAATTGTGAGTGGTGAATTAGTTCAAGATCGCGATCAGGTCGTCCGCGCCGAAAATCTTGTATTCCTTGCCGTCAATTTTGATTTCCGTGCCGCCGTATTTGGAAACGAGCACGCGGTCGCCCTTCTTCACTTCGAACGGGATGCGTTTGCCGTCGTCGTCCAGCTTGCCGGTGCCGAGCACGACGACGATGCCTTCCTGCGGTTTCTCTTTAGCGGTATCGGGGATGATGATCCCGCCCTTTTTGACTTCCTTCTCTTCGACGGCTTCCACGAGGATGCGGTCGCCGAGCGGTTTGATGTTCAGTGCCATACTATTTTTGTTTTGGTTGTTTGTTTTGTTGACTGCTTAATTAACTCCCGGTCCGCACTCGCGGCGGGAAAATTTTTATTTAACCATCGCTTGAGCTACGGTGAAATTGTCTGCGCGTCCTTCAACTTGATTATCAGTCAGGTAAGGACTTCCGTAAGGCTGAAAGCCTTGAGAAATTGATTTATTTACCAGCACATCCAATTCCTTAAAATTGTCTGCAACCACAGTTTTATATTCAGTTACTTTATTCATATTTGACCTTACTGTTTTGTGTTAGCGCCTTTTAGTTTCTTCTCTTTTTCTTCTTTGAATCCATCAGTAATCCAAAGACACACTCTGACCAGCGCCCAAAGCAACATCGTCGTTCCAATCGCAACGAAAAATAAAATGAGCAAACCATTTAGAACTGGATTTTCTTTTGGCGGATTCACATCCGACAAAACTAAAATCGAAAACGCAACAATCAGAACGCCATTGATGCAGTATAGTATTCGCCTGATACCTTTGTGCATTTTTCCGAATCGACTATTCTGCCATTTCAATATGTCACTTAACCATAAGCCGACCCTCAAAATACCCCAGTAAACCAATGCCAGAATTACAAATCCTTCAATAAACGCTAAAAGCAACCAATCACCGGAGTAAGTCATTCCGCTAGACTTAACATAGAGAAACTGGCAGCCGATTACTAATGGCACGAGCAGCCAGAAAAAAATAGTCGCGGACCTCAACGAACCGTTTGCCATTCTTCCAAAGCGACTAAATATTCTCCAGTTCGGCAACGACTCCAAAAAAGTTAGCTCAACCTCCGGCTTTCGCGGTTGAGGCGGACTTTCTTTTTCTGGATTTGGCGGGCCGACTATGACCATGGCAATTCTAAAAACAGATTTGCTTGATTCGTTACTTGTTATCCGGAACCACTTCCGCGTCAATCACGCCGTCGTCCTTTTTTGACTTGGCTTCGCCTTGTGGCTCACCGCTAGGTGCGCCGCCGGGCTGGCCACCGGCACCGGCTTTGTCCGCCTGCGCCTTCGCGGCGGCGGCTTTGTAAAGTTCCGCGCCCACGGTCTGCGCGGCTTCGTTCAGCTTCTCGCCGGCGGACTTGATGGCGGCGGTGTCGCTGCCCTTGAGCGCTTCCTTCGCGGCGGCAATCGCGGTTTCGAGCTTGGTCTTGTCGTCCGCCGAAATCTTGTCGGCGTTGTCCTTGACCAGTTTCTCGGTGCGATACACGGCGTTGTCCACCTCGTTGCGCGTCTCGATCTCTTCCTTCTTGGCCTTGTCCTCGTCGGCGTGCAACTCGGCGTCCTTGCGCATCTTCTCGACTTCGTCCTTCGAGAGACCGCTGCTGGCCGTGATGGTGATCTTCTGTTCCTTGCCGGTGCCGAGGTCCTTCGCGCCGACGTGCAAAATCCCATTGGCGTCAATGTCGAAGGTCACTTCAATCTGCGGCACGCCGCGCGGCGCGGGCGGGATGTCGGCCAGATTAAATTTGCCGATGGTCTTGTTGTCCTTGGAAAACTGGCGTTCGCCTTGGAGAACATGGATCTCAACGCCGGGCTGGCTGTCGCTGGCGGTGGAGAAAATTTCCGATTTGCGCGAGGGAATCGTGGTGTTGCGTTCGATCAATTTCGTGAACACGCCGCCGAGCGTTTCGATGCCGAGCGAGAGCGGGGTCACGTCGAGCAGGAGCACGTCCTTCACTTCGCCCTTGAGCACGCCGCCCTGGATGCCGGCGCCGATGGCGACGACTTCGTCCGGGTTCACGCCCTGGTGCGGCGCTTTGTTGATGAGCTTGTGCGCGGTTTCGACGACACGCGGCATGCGGGTCATGCCACCGACGAGCACGAGTTCGTCAATCTTGCTGGCTTCGATGCCCGCGTCCTTGAGACAGGCGGTGACGGGCTTGATGGTGCGCTCGAACAGGCTGTCCGTGAGCTGCTCCATCTTGGCGCGCGTGAGATTTTTCTGGATGTGCTTCGGCCCGGTGGCATCCGCCGTGATGAACGGCAAATTGATGTCGTAGGTCGTCGCGCTGGAGAGGGCGATCTTGGCTTTTTCCGCTTCTTCCTTGATGCGCTGGAGCGCGTCGGGCTGCTTGCGGAGATCCATGCCGGATTCTTTTTTAAATTCGTCGAGAATCCAGTCCATCAAAGTATTGTCCCAGTCGTCACCGCCGAGGTGCGTGTCGCCGTTGGTGGCCTTCACTTCAAACACGCCATCGCCGATTTCGAGCACGGAAATATCGAACGTGCCGCCGCCCAAATCATACACGGCGATCTTCTCGTCTTTCTTCTTGTCGAGGCCGTAAGCGAGCGACGCGGCGGTTGGTTCGTTGATGATGCGGAGCACTTCGAGACCGGCGATGCGGCCGGCGTCCTTCGTGGCCTGGCGCTGCGAGTCGTTGAAATACGCGGGCACCGTGATGACGGCCTGCGTGATCTTTTCGCCCAGGCGCGTTTCGGCGTCGGCTTTGAGCTTGGCGAGAATCATCGCGGAAATTTCCTGCGGCGAAAATTGCTTCGGCTTGCCTTCGACTTCGACTTCCACAGCGCAATCGCCGTTGGACGCCTTCACGACCTTGTAAGGCATGCGCTTAATTTCTTCGCCGACTTCATCAAACTTGCGGCCCATGAAGCGCTTGATGGAGTAAATCGTATTGCGTGAGTTCGTCACGGCCTGGCGCTTGGCGGCGTCGCCGACAACGCGTTCGCCGCTCTTGGTGAACGCGACGACGGACGGCGTGGTGCGTTTGCCTTCGGAATTTTCGAGCACGAGCGGTTCGCCGGCGTCCATGACGGCCATGCAGGAATTCGTCGTGCCTAAATCAATGCCTAATACTTTTGCCATAAAATTGTATGTGAAAAATTGGTTTCTGGTTTAACTGCTGAAGTATTCAACGCAATAAAGATGCCGCATTGTGCCAAACGGGGAAAAACTCTTGGAACGATTGGAAACAAAGGGCGTAGACGGCTATGGATCGAACGTTCAAGCAGTTCAAAACTGTGTCACGGGTGGCACAATGGCACAGTAGGGCGGAGTTTGGCGCAGGTCGCGTGGCTCAATCAGGGGTCGCGTTATTCGCGCGACAATTTATTTACTTCCGGGTTTGACGGCCGGAGTTTTAGAGAGATCAGGCGGCAGATTATTCGGATCAAACGTCTCGACTTGCAGCGCGATGAGGCTCACCGCCGGCACACCGAACTGTCCCGGCACCACGCCGTTCGAACGATCCACCACCATAGCGATCCCCACGACATTACCGCCATGCGCGCGCACAATGTCGAGCGTCTCCTGCACGCGGCCGCCTTTGGTTACGACATCCTCGACGACGAGAATTTTTTCACCGGGCGCAATCTTGAAGCCGCGGCGCAGAACAAGTTTGCCTTCCTCTTTTTCCACGAAGATGAATCGCACGCCCAGTTGCCGCGCGACTTCCTGGCCGATGACGAGTCCGCCCATCGCCGGCGCGACGACGGTAACTGCGCCCAGCGGCTTGAGCTTGGCGGCAAGCGCCGCGCCGAGTTTCTCGACGGCGGGCATCTGCTGGAGCGCTAGGGCGCATTGGAAAAATTGCCGGCTGTGTAAACCGCTGCGGAGAACGAAATGGCCTTCGAGCAGCGCGCCGCTGTCGCGGAAAATCTGGAGGACTTGATCTTGTGTCATCGCGCGGATTTTAAGTGGAACCCAAAAACTTCAAAGACAATTTTGCCACCGAGACACAGAGAACATAGAGTTTTGATTTTTCCTCTGTGCGCTCCGTGTCTCTGTGGCTAATCTTTCGCGCGTGCCGAAGTGGATCAAGTTCATCATCGCCGTCTTGTTGCTGCCGGTTTGCGCCGGTGCGGCGCGAGCACTTTGGCTCGTGTTGCGCGCAGGCTACGGCGCGGATACGGTGTGGATTCCGTTGCTGGGCGGCGCGGCGTGCTGGTGCGTGATTTTTTTCCTGATGCCGAAGCCGATGTGGATTTACGTCTTCGGCCACGAATTGACCCACGCGGTCTGGACGTGGCTCTTCGGCGGCCAGGTCAAAAAAATGAAGGTCACCTCCAAGGGCGGACACGTCGTCATTTCCAAAACAAATTTTCTCATCGTGCTCGCGCCGTATTTTTTCCCGCTTTATGCCGTCATCGTCATTGGCGTGTTTGCGCTCGGCAATCTCATCTGGAACTGGCACGGTTATCTCGTCTGGTTCCACCTGCTGCTCGGGGCGGCGTATGCGTTTCATCTGACGCTCACGTTTCATGTGCTGCAGACGCAGCAATCTGACATCACGAGCCAGGGCTATTTGTTTTCCGCCGTGGTGATTTTTCTCGGCAACGCGGTGACACTGCTGTTTGGAATACCGCTGCTCACACGCCGCCTGGAAATTTTCAAAATCTTCAGCCTGTGGTGCAATGAAACGGGAAAAGTTTTCGCGTGGCTGCACCAATTGTTTTGACGCCGCCAAAATTTGTTAGCAATTCAGTCTTGAATTGTCACCGGGTTTGGATTCATCCTCACACAGTTATGGATTTAGCCGACATCTTGGGGCGCGAACAAATCGTGCCTGAACTCAAAGCGACGAACCGCTGGGAAGCGATTGACGAACTCATTGGCAATCTCGTTGCCACCGGCAAGATTCAAGCCGCCGACCGCGACGCCGTGACCGCCGCCGTCAAGAAGCGGGAAACCTCAATGTCCACCGGCATCGGCTTCGGTATCGGCATTCCGCACGCCTCGACGGATTTGATTTTTGAGGTCGTTGGTGCGCTTGGCCGCTCGCCCAAAGGCGTCAACTTCGATGCGCTCGACAACCAGCCCGTGAAGCTCGTCATGCTTTTTCTCGTCCCGCAGGGTCAGTTTCAAAAACATCTCCACACGCTCGCCAACATCGCCAAACTTTTGCATAAGGCCGATTTTCGCGAAGCCCTCGAAAAATCTACGACCGCCGATGCCATGCTCGCCGTCATCAAAGAACACGGGAAAAAGTAATTTTAATTTCTAACCGCGAAATACGCTAACCACGCGAATATTTCCGGCGATCAATTCCGTTTCTTTCGTGTCTTTCGTCTGTTTCGCGGTTAAAATTTCTTCGTGTTGCCTCACAAACAAATTGAATCCGCCCTGCAAGCTGCCGTCCACACCGTCTTGTCCGATGCCGATGCCGCCAGCGTTTTAGTCCGTCCGTGCGACCCAAAATTTGGCGACTACCAGAGCAATGCGCTTATGTCGCTTGCCAAGACACGGAAACTGAATCCGCGCCAGCTCGCGAGCGATGTTGTGGCGAACCTCGACGTTTCCAAAATTTGCGAAAAAGTCGTAATCGCCGGCGCGGGTTTCCTGAATTTCCGGCTGAAAAATTCTCTGCTGACGCAAACACTCGAAGCGGCGGCGCGCGGCGAGCATCTGTTTTTCGTCAAGGCCGCTTCGCCGAAAACCATCGTCATTGATTTCAGTTCGCCGAACGTCGCCAAGCCGATGCACGTCGGCCACATCCGTTCCACCGGCATCGGCGATGCGCTCCAGCGCACGTTGCGACTGCTTGGCCACCGCGTGATCAGCGATAATCACATCGGCGACTGGGGCACGCAGTTCGGAAAATTATTGCTCGGCTGGAAAAATATCTTGGATTGCGCGGCGATCGAACGCGACGCCATCGCCGAACTGGAACGGCTTTACAAAGTCATCAACGCCGAATGCGACGCGAATCCCGCACGCCTCGAAGAAGCCAAGTCCGAGTTGGTGAAACTCCAGGCTGGCGACGTGGAAAATGTCGCTATCTGGAAGGAAATGATCGCGCTCTCGCAAAAACAGTTCGACGAAATTTACGGACGGCTCGGCGTAAAATTTGACCACGCACTGGGCGAAAGTTTTTACAATCCGTGGCTCGGCGAAGTCGTGAATGATTTGCTCGCCAAAAAAATCGCGCGCGAAAGCGAAGGTGCCGTCGGCGTGTTCAGCGATGGCTCGCAGCCGCCGAAGGAAGATCCGTTTCTCGTTAATCGCGATGGTGAATGGATTGCCGATCCCGCGCTCGTCCGCAAGAGCGACGGCGGTTTCAATTACACGACGACGGATTTGGCGACGATTGACTACCGGCTCAAGACCTGGTCGCCGCAGGAAATTATTTATGTCGTGGACGACCGGCAGTCCGGCCATTTCAAAAAACTATTTGCAACTTTTGCGCGCTGGAAACCAGATGCCGCGAAAACCACAAAACTGATTCACGTCGGCTTTGGAAAAATCATGGGCGAAGACGGCAAGCCATTCAAGACGCGCTCTGGCGACACGGTGAAACTGGGCGATTTGCTTGATGAAGCGCTGGAACGTGCTTACAAAACAGTTTGTGAAAAGAGCGCGGAATTGCCCGCAGCGCAACAGCACGAAATCGCGCGCGTCGTCGGTCTCGGCGCGGTGAAATACGCCGACCTGCTGCCAAACCGCCAGAGCGATTACATTTTCAGTTGGGACAAAATGCTCGCGCTGCAAGGCAACACTGCACCGTATTTGCTATATGCCTACGCGCGCATCAAGAGCATTTTCCGTAAAGCCGAAGTCAAAATTCAGAACGCGGAAATAAAATTGGTCGCGCCGGAAGAAATCACGCTGGCGAATCATTTGCTCAATTTCGGCATCACGCTGGAAGCTGTCGCCGAGGAGTTGCGCCCGAATTATTTGTGTAATTATCTTTTTGAGCTTGCCGGCAAGTTCACTTCGTTCTACGAAAACTGTCCGGTGCTGAAAGCTGATGACGCGGCGACGCGCGATTCGCGTTTGGCGTTGTGCGATTTGACCGCGCGCGTTTTGAAACAAGGTTTGGAAACGCTCGGCATCGAAACCGTTGAACAGATGTGAGCGTGGGCTGTCGTCATGACGCCGTCCGAAACATTTTCTCGATTGCTGCGCGATAATTCGCCAGTCACCGCGCTCGCGCCGATGCAGGATGTGACGACGCTGCAATTCATGCGGGTCATTGACCGTTACGGCGGCCCGGAAATTTATTGGACGGAATACTTCCGCGTCCACGGCGATTCGCGGCCGGAAAAATGGATCCTCGATTCCATCACCAAAAATCCCACGGGCAAACCGGTCGTGGCGCAGATGATTGGCAACGACATTCCCGCGCTCGTTCGCAACGCAAAATTACTGCAACAATTTCCCGTCGCCGCGATTGATTTGAACCTCGGCTGCCCCGCGCCGATTGTTTATCGCAAATGTGCCGGTGGCGGCCTACTGCGCGAACCGCAAAAAATTGACGCCATTCTCGGCGCGCTGCGGGAGGTGGTGACGGTTCCGTTCACAGTAAAAACGCGCATTGGTTTTGAATCGCCGCAGGAATTTGATTCGCTGCTGCCGATTTTTGCGAAACACAATATTGATCTGCTCACCGTCCACGCGCGCACAGTTAAACAAATGTATCGGCCGGGTGTGCGTTACGATTTGATTGCGCAGGCGGCGCGCGAATTGAAATGTCCGGTGCTCGCGAACGGCAATGTGTTCAGCGCGGCGCAGGCGCAAACTTTGCTCGCGGAAACGAAAGTTTGCGGCTTGATGATTGGGCGCGGCGCGATTCGCAATCCGTGGTTGTTCGACCAGATTCGTGCCGAACTGCGCGGCGAGAAAATCAAATTGCCGACCGGCCGCGACCTGCTGGCTTACATCCACGAATTGTGGGACAACGAAATCACGCCCGGCGTGCGCGAATCAGCGCAGGTGCAGCGGATGAAAAAATTCACGAACTTCATCGGCGAAGGCATCAGCGAAAAATTTCTGCACGACATCCGGCGTGTGGCGACGACGGCAGATTTCTGGCGTGTGTGTGAGGAGTTTTTGAATCACGACCAGCCGATGTCACTGGAGCCAAAGTAATTTTTGCTGGCCGCAAATAACTTACGATATTTGAGGAGATTGCAGCTGGTGTTCGATGATTTCGCCACCGTCGTATTCTTCGACAGGATGCGTCTGCGTTTGAGCGGCGGCATCATCGTTTTGAACGTCCACTGCGTGCATTGAATAGGCAAACAGCACGCCGTCGTTGATGGGGCGGAACCGGTGCACATGTTTGCCGTCAAATTCCAATTCCGCCATGGACGGCCCATTCACGCGGTAGCATTCGAGTGGGCCGCTGGCTTTTCCGGTGGCAAAATTCATCGGATAAATTTCCGCCGTGAAGCCTTTATCCGAAAACAAAAGAAGCCGCCGAAAACTCAACTGATCGTTATCCGCCGCGAAAGTGTGATAGTGAAACCCGTGCGTGACGTAGCATTGCAACGCCCAACCGCTGCCGATGGTGACGGGACGCGGCGCTGTCTGATTCGCAGGCAAGGCTGCGTAGTCCGCCACTTTGGCAAAGGTCTCATCAAGCACCGAACCCGCCCGGCCTTGCGCCGCTCGCTCGGCCAAAAGGGCGGAAAAAAGATTTTGCCATCTGAACCGCTGCCGCTTCGGAAAACGGAAGTGGCGTCAAGGTTGCGTATAATCCGGTGGCCATGGTGTTTCTCCTTTCGTGTAATTTTCAGCCAGCACCGCGAGTCAGAGCCAGCCAAGCGTGAAATTTCTACTGCTTGCAGCCACCTGTGCCAAGCATAAAACCATTGCCAGCGCAGTGAAAACAACTTGCCTGCTCACTTCACCTTCACGCGAAACAGGCTGGCCTCCGAAATTTTTTCGAGGCTGCCTTTGTAAAATTCGTCTCGATAATTTTCCGTTTCGAGCAAATGCTGCCGCAAATCTTTCTGGTCGCGGTGCAGCAGGTATTTCAGTTCCTTCAAATTGTCCGACCAGCGGAAGCCGGTGAAAAATTCCGCGCCGGCGAACTGCGTTTTGTAAAGCGCCGCGTCCGAGTAGCAGGTGCCGAGGTAAAGCTGCTTCACGCTGCGCTCGGCGAACAGCGCCACCGCCGAGGTCATCATGAACATGCCGAGGTTGCGCGCATAATAATTCAGGTCGTAGAACGCGTAGTAGTAAAACGCCAGCGACTTGCCTTCGAGATACAACGTCGCCACGCCGATTTCTTTGCCTGTTTCCACATCCGTGAACACCAGCAAATGCGAGATGATCGGCGCATCAAACAGCGCATCCAGTCGCTCGTAACTCATCACATCATTGCCGAATTTGATGTCCGCATACGTTTTAAAAAACGCGCGACGTTCCGGTGTGTAATCAAATTTATCGCGGGCCACCAACTTCACTTCAATGCCCGCACCTTTACGGAGAATACGGCGGTTCTCCGACGACGGCTTGAACTTCGCCAAATTCACGCGCACCTGGCGGCACAAATAAAACCGGTCGAGGTCGCGCGACGACGGCAGGAAGCCGGCGTCAAAAATATCCGCCGGCGTTTCGCCGTTCTCCGGCAGCGCCCAGATGGCATACGGAAACTGGTAGTTTTCGTAGTCGGAGTTTTGTTCGGAGAAAAGGAGTTTCACAATTTAGGCAGCAAATTATTTTTGTTTGTTTTTTATAGCCAGAAACGCCACACCGCACACGAACAAAAGAATTATCAGATAAGCAATAACTTGTCCCCTTGAAGCATCGCGGTCATAAAATCCACCCACGGCAAATATGAAAGCCGAAATCATTTTTTAAATCTGTGTTTATCTGCCTGCATTCGTGGTTAAAAATCATTTTGCCGCTGCCATTGCATGCGCCAGCTTGTGGTGGCCGTTTACCGATTTGCGACGCAACCGCAACCGCCAGTTCGTCAGCACGTCATAGGTCACGGAATTTTTGAGCTTCGCGATGTCGCGCACGGTGATTTCGTCGCCGCCTTGCTTGCCCATCAAAACCGCTTCATCCCACATCTGCGCCTGCGGAATATCCGTGATATCCACCATCAACGCATCCATCGCGATGCCGCCGAGCAGCGGCGCGCGCTGGCCGTGGATGAGCGCACACCCCTCGTTGCGCACACGCGGAAAACCGTCGCCGTAACCAATCGGCAAAATCGCGATGCGCCGTTCCGTTTTCGCTGTGTAGCGCATGCCGTAACCCACGACTTCGCCCGGCTTCAATTTTTGAATCGCGGCAATTTTTGCCTTCACCGACATCACCGGTTCGATGCCGGGAATCTGGCGACAAACTTGCGACGGAAAAACGCCGTAAAGCAAGATGCCCGTGCGCACCATGTCCAGATGCGCGTGCGGCAAATCGAGAAAGCCACCGCTGTTGCAAGCGTGACGGATTTTTACCGAAACTTTCTTTTGTTCCAGTGATTTTAGTATTTCCTGAAAGCGCGAAAACTGAAGATTGGCAAAGGTTTTATCTGTTTCGTCGGATTGCGAGAAATGCGTCATGACGCCTTCGAGCGAGAGGGCTTTCTCCGCGAGGATTTTTTCGATGAGTGGTAACGCCTCGTCCCAACGCACGCCGTAACGGCTCATGCCGGTGTGTATTTTTAAATGCACCGGAACCTGTTTCCCAAATTCCGCCGCAACTTTTGCGAGCTGGCGGACCGTGTTCGGTTCGTTCACGCACACGGTCAAATCATGCGCCACACACCATTCGAGTTCGGCCTCCTGACGTTCGCCGAGCAGCAACAACGGCGCGGTGATGCCGCCTTCGCGCAAGTGCATCGCCTCTTCGAGCGTGCTCAAGCCGAAACCCCACGCGCCTTCCTCGACCGCGACGCGCGCCACATCAAGTGCGCCGTGGCCGTAAGCCTCGTCTTTCACGACCGCCATCAAGCGAACGTGTTTGGGCAAATCGCCACGAATCAATTGCAGATTGCGCCGCAGCTTGCCGAGATCAATCTCGGTCCAGGCTGGCCGCAATGGAAAATTTTCAGAATCTAATTTCATCGGACAACAAAAAGTTTTACCGCGAACCACGCGAAACACACGAAAAAATGAAAACAAAATTGAATGAGGAAATCAGGAAATCAGGAATAGTTTTTCCCTGCATTCCTGCTTTCCTTATTCGCCTAAACATTTCCCGGCGGCCACAAACTTTGGCCGACATCCGTGCGGAAATAGCTGCCGACGACGCGGATTTTACGGATGTTCGCGTAAGCTTTGGCAATCGCGGCTTTCAAGCTGGGCGCGAGCGCAATCACGTCGGCGATGCGATGGCCGGTGGCAATCAAATCGCCGCCCGCACTGCTCGCGACTTCATTCCACCAGACGTCACAATCGAATTTACCGTCCACTTCCAAGGGCAATTGCGGACCGCGAACTTGTGTGAACGGATAACCATAACCTGCGAGTGTTAGCGAACAGCCGAAGTTTAACTTGTCGTTGTAGGCCAATTTTAATTTTTCATTCCGCGCCGTCGCCAAAACAATTTCTGCCGGATTTTTTAGCATCCGCAGAATCATCGGGCCGGAGGTGACGCCGATGCGGATGTTGTATTCGATGACGTGCCATTGGCCGCCGCGCTTGATGGCAGTGACTTGCAGCGGTCCGTGGTAATTCACCGCGCGCAACCAAGGTTTCAAAGGATGAATCAATTCGCGCGCGAGGCCGTATTTATCTTTCTCATCACGCTCGACGAGTCCACCGAGCGGCGCGCCGGCCACGATGCCCAGATTACCGTTGTGGGCGTATTTGTATTCCTGATTGGTGACGAGCGAATGGATTTCGCCTCCGCTCACCAATGCAATGTGGCCGGCTTCGGCGCGGCCAAGATATTCCTGCAAAAATACGCCCTCGGCATAATTCACATTGCGCAGCCAGGCGCGTGTGTCCGCCAGCGTTTCGCACATCACCGTATGAATCGGACTCGTCGGTGAGCAAAGTGGATTTTTAATGACGAACGGCTGAGGATTTTTTTCGAGAATCTTTTCCGCTTCGATGCGGTTTGAGGCGACAAATGATTTCGGAAAGGGAATTTTATATTTCGCGCAGAGTTCACGGGCAAAATCGCGTTCCCGCTCGATGCGCATCGCTTCACCGGTCGGAGAAAAAATACCAACGCCGGATTTGATCAAATCATCCGCCCACGGCTGAAGCGCCCAGTCAATCGATTGCGGAATGACCACATCAATTTTATTTTCGCGTAACAGCGGCACCGGACTTGGAAATGTGTCACGCAAAAAAGTTTTGCCGACAAGCGACGGCGAAAAATGACCGTAATTGCGTGTGAGATAAGTCGAGACGTTCGCGCCCGCGTCCGCCAGCGCGCCGCCGAGACTGTGCGCGAAGGAGCCGACGCCGAGAATCATCACGTTGGCGGCGGACTTTTGATCTGAAATCTTGCGCGACATTTTGCGTGGGAATTGTTTCGCAAATCCGGTCGCGACGCAACGCCAAGTCATTCACCGTCTCGACTTCCGGCGGCGACGCGGGCAAAATCATTGCATGGCAGACGAAAATTCCCGGCGCACTGAAAAACTGGAATCCAACCTCGCGCACCTCGAACATCAGGTCGAGCAGCTCAACGCGGTGGTCATCGAGCAAGGCAAGCTGCTGGATCGTTTAAAAAAGGAAGTGCAACGCCAATCGCGCGCGATGGAAACGCTGGAGCTGGAGCGCATCCAGTCAAACAACCAGAAGCCGCCGCATTATCAGTGAATCCATCGCCCGAAAAACCAGTTTCGCCGCTCGCCGCGCCGGTGGCTTCCGTTTGGGGCGTGGGCGAGGAACGCGCAAAACTATTGGCGCGACTGAAGATTTTCACCGTCGAAGATTTACTGCTGCACGCGCCGCGCCGTTACGAAGACCGCCGGAAATTTCTGCCCATACGCGAATTGAAATTGAGCGAACCGGCCACGGTGCGCGGAAAAATTGTTGCCGCCGGTCTCAAACGCTTTCGCGGCGGCTCGCGCACGATGTTCGAATGCGTTTTTGACGATGGCACGGCGCGTTTGCATTGCCGCTGGTGGCAGGCGCAAGCATGGATGCCGGATTGGTATACGGTCGGCCGCGAATTTCTCATCTACGGCAAATTGGATGACGAGAAAAAACCACGCGTTTTCACGCATCCCGAAACGGAACTGGTCGAGGCTGGCGACGATGAATTCGTGCACGTCAATCGCATCGTCCCGGTGCATCCACTGACAGAAGGGCTGACAGCACGCGTGATGCGCTCGCTCATCTGGCGCGCACTGGAAAAATACGAAAACGAAATCGCCGAGCCGGACATCAAGTTGGATTTGAAACGATTTCCCACGCGTGCGAATGCGGTGCGCATGATTCATTTTCCGAATGAATTGATGGACGTGGAATTTGCGCGGCAGCGGCTGGCGTTGGATGAATTTGTGGCGCTGCAATTTCAAATCCAGTCGCGCCGGAAAAAGTTTGAGGCGTTGTCAAAGGCGCTGCCGTGCGGTGGCGATAATCGCTTAATGAAACCATTTCTCGCGCAACTTGGTTTCAAACTTACAGCGGCCCAGGCAAGCGTGCTCAAAGAAATCCGCGCGGATATGGGCGGCGCGCATCCGATGCGGCGACTGTTGCAAGGCGATGTTGGCTCTGGAAAAACAGCGGTCGCGGCGTGCAGCGCGCTGATGGCGTTGGAAAGCGGCTTCAACGTCGCGTTGATGGCGCCGACAGAAATTCTGGCGGAACAACACTTCCGAAATTTTTCCAAGTGGTTTGAGCCACTGGGCATCAAAATTGAATTGCAGACGGGCAGCCGAAAAACTTTTCAACCGACGCCAGACGCTGTGCCGCGCGGCAAGCCTGCAAATTTCAACCGGCAACCCTCAACCTTGTTCATCGGCACGCACGCGCTGTTCACGGCGGGATTTGATTTGCCGATGCTCGGTCTGGTCATCATCGACGAGCAGCATAAGTTCGGCGTGGCGCAGCGCGAAACGCTTGTGCGCAAAGGAAATTATCCGCATCTGCTGGTGATGACGGCGACGCCGATTCCGCGCACGCTCGGCCTGACGCTTTATGGTGATCTCGATGTTTCGGTGATTGATGAATTGCCCGGCGGACGCGGCACGATAAAAACATTTGTGCGCACGACGGAAAAGTTGCCCAAGGTTTTTGATTTCATCCGCGAAAAAATTTCTACCGGACGACAGGCTTACATTGTTTACCCGCGTGTGGACGTGGCGGACACGGACAAAGACATCAAGGCGGTGACCAAAGAATTTTCCAACGTGGAAAAAGCGCTGACTGGATTCAAAGTCGGCTTGCTACACGGGCGCATCAAACCGGCCGAAAAGGAAAAAGTGATGGCGGACTTTCGCGCCAACGAAATCAAAGCGCTGGTCGCGACTTCGCTGATTGAAGTCGGCGTGGATGTGCCGAACGCAACGGTGATGCTTATCGAAAACGCAGAGCATTTTGGGCTGGCGCAGTTGCATCAGTTGCGCGGGCGTATCGGACGCGGCGCGCACGAGAGCTTTTGCATTTTGGTTTCCGACGCGGAACACAAGGAGGCGCAGGCACGGCTAAAAATATTGGAAGAAACAAACGACGGCTTCAAAATCGCTGAGGCAGATTTGAAAATGCGCGGGCCCGGTGAATTGCTCGGGCGAGAACAGAGCGGCGCGCTGGATTTGCGTTTCGGCAATCTGGCGGAGGATTTAAATTTAATCCGGCAGGCGCGGAAACTGGTGGCGAAAATTCTTTAACTATAAAAATCAGTTTCCCTTTGGCATGAACAGGCGTAGTTTGCAGACATGAAAGCTTTCAATTCTTTCTTAATTTTAGCGGCGGTGGCGATTTTAGCCGCAGGTTGCGGCGACAGTTCCAAGCCCGGCACGACGGCCAATACCGTTTCCAACGTAGTGGACGCGCCGCTGAATTACGTCGGCGCAGTCGTGCAGGCGCAAAAATATTCGGAGAAGCAAATTGATTTGGCCTATGTAAATCAAGCCTTCCAGCAGTTTCAGGCAGGCGAAGGCCGATTGCCGAAGGATCTGAGCGAAATGGTGGCGATGCATTATCTTGGAAAAATTCCCGAAGCTCCATTTGGTTATAAAATTATTTATGACGCGACGGCGGGCGCAATCAAGGTGGTGAAACAATAATTTATGGCGCTGCCTAAATTTAATCAGGCGGAACTGCCGGTATTCGAGCGCGGGCTGTGGAGCCGCGCGTGGTTCATCGTGCTACTCTGTCTGGTGTTCGCTGGGGTGGATTGGGAAATGATGCCGCTGAAAGTATTTCCTTTTATTTTTGTTTTTCCGCTGATGCTGGCGGCGTGGAACCGTTCGCTGCCGTTTGCCTTGATTTGCGCGGTGGGACTATCACTGACACGGTTATCTCATCAATTTGCCTTTGATGAAAAACCTTACACGGCGGACGAAGTGGCGGCAGCGTTAATCCGTTTTTTTGTATTGCTGCTACTGGCGGCGCTAACCCACATCATCGGGAAACAGACCCGCCAGCTTCGCCTGCGCGTCCGGATGCTCGAGGGCATCTTGCCCATCTGTTCGCACTGCAAAAGTATCCGCGATAAAAACAACAACTGGGTGCAATTGGAAGGCTATATCACCGCGCATTCGGAAGCTCAATTTTCCCACAGCCTCTGCCCGAAATGCTTCAAGGATTATTACGGTCAGGAATCCGCGCCCGAGCCAGCGACCAAAATTAACCCGTAATTTTCGCTCGCAAATCTTCTGGCGGCGATTGAAAATCCGTCTTCGTTTTTAATTTCATGAAAGAACAGATTGTCATTCTGGATTTCGGCTCGCAATACACGCAGGTCATCGCGCGGCGCGTGCGCGAGTGCAACGTCTATTCCACCATCATCCACTACAACACGCCCGCCGCGAAGATCGCCGCGATGAAGCCCAGCGGCATCATCCTGTCGGGCGGGCCGTCGAGTGTGTATGCGCCGGACGCGCCGTTGCCGGACAAGACGGTTTTTGAGCTGGGTGTGCCGGTGCTGGGCATTTGCTTCGGCGTGCAACTGTTCGCGCAATTTCTCGGCGGCAAAGTCGAGAAAGGTCAGAAGCGCGAATACGGTAAAGGCACACTCGCGGTGAAGGATGCTTCCTGCGCGCTGTTTTCCAAATTGCCAAAGTCGTTGCAAGTCTGGAATTCTCACGGCGACAAACTTACGAAGTTGCCGAATGGTTTCAAATCCGTGGCCGTCACGGAAAATTCCGAATACGCGGCCATCGAGAATCGCGCGAAGAAATTTTTTGGCCTGCAATTCCATCCCGAAGTCGTCCACACGCCGCGCGGCAAAGAAATCATTACTAACTTCGTCCACGGCGTCTGCGGTTGCGGCAAGCAGTGGACGATGCGTAATTACATCGAGCAGGCTGTGGAAGAAATCCGTGCGCAAGTCGGTAAGGAACACGTCGTGCTCGGTTTGAGCGGCGGCGTGGATTCGAGCGTCGCGGCGGCGTTGCTGCACAAGGCCATTGGCGACCAGCTCACCTGCATTTTCGTCAACAACGGTTTGCTCCGCGCCAAGGAAGCGGAAGTCGTGCAGGAAGTTTTTTGCCGCAATTTCAAAGTAAAGTTGCAATACGAAAACGCGACGAAACTATTTCTCGGCAAACTTAAAGGCGTCACCGATCCGGAGCGGAAACGGAAAATTATCGGCAAGACGTTCATTGAAGTTTTTCAGGCGGCGACCAAGCGCGCGGGCAAGGCGAAGTTTCTCGCGCAGGGAACGCTTTATCCGGACATCATCGAGTCCGTCCCGATCGCGGGCAATCCCGCCGCGCTCATCAAGAGCCATCACAACGTCGGCGGTTTGCCGAAGGGGATGAAGTTCAAATTGGTCGAGCCGCTGAAAAATTTGTTCAAGGACGAAGTTCGTCTGCTCGGTGAAGAACTCGGCGTGCCGAAGGAAATCGTCTGGCGCCAGCCCTTCCCCGGACCGGGCCTCGCCGTGCGCATCCTCGGCGAAGTCACGCCGTCGCGCTGCGAGATTTTGCGCAACGCCGACGCTATCGTCGTCGAGGAGATGAAGGCCAGCGGGCTGTATTACAAGATCTGGCAGAGCTTTGCCGTGTTGCTCCCCGTGCGCAGCGTGGGCGTGATGGGCGACGAACGCACCTACGATTACACCATCGCCATCCGCGCCGTGGAATCGCAGGACGGCATGACCGCCGACTGGGTGAAGCTGCCCTACGACCTGCTGGAAAAACTCGCGAGCCGCATCATCAACGAAGTGAAAGGCGTGAACCGCTGCGTCTTCGACATCACGAGCAAACCGCCGGGGACGATTGAGTGGGAGTAATGTTTACACCCATAGCCGCCGTCGCAAGCTGTGCAGCAAGAATAATCCCAATCCGAGTAAAGCTAATGTTGGTGGTTCGGGCGCAGTTTCCAAGTTGAAAAAGGCTGACTGGCCAATTCCAAGCGAAGGATCGCCATTGTCCCAAACGCCGTTTTGAAATGTGGTAGTTATGACAATTTGCGAGATAGCGTCCAAGGTGGACACTGACTCTCCATTCTGCGGCTCTCGTCCAACCACATTGTAGAACGTCGCACTAGGGATGGGAATATAACACGAAAGTAACAACAACCCACTGTTTGAAACAACCGGCGGAACGAAAGCTGCAGAGTCGTTAAAGCCAGACCAAATCGATCCGACCAGAGTGTTGGTGAATTGGGATGGTGATTGTAACAGCCCGCCTTCGCCATAACCCAGATTATAATTAATGCTCCAGCCGCGGTTGATGTCGTAAGCGGATGACGGTAGATATTGCGCTAGGGCTGCGTCCCATTTAGTAAAAGTTGTTCCTTGAGGAATGTTCAGATTAAAAATCGTATTCAACGAATTGTCCGCGTTACCAAGTGGATTGGCGATAAGATTACTGCCGGGAAATAATTCCAAATTAATGTAGCCTACTCACTACTGTCCGGTTAAGGTTTTGCTGACAGCGATTTTATTTCGGTAAAATCTGGCTATTCTCGCTGTCCGGTCATTTTTCGATTTCAATTCTGCGACGCTTCCTTGAGGGTGACATCCCGCATTCCAGCGGTTTTTC
>CAIXFY010000019.1 GCA_903918885.1 uncultured Verrucomicrobia subdivision 3 bacterium | reverse complement strand
CGCGGAAATCCTCGCGCAGTGCGTGCCGGTCTACGTCGAGTTCGAAGGCTGGCTCACGCCGACGGAAAAGTGCAAGACCTTCAAGCAGCTCCCGAAGAAGGCGCAGGCGTATTTGAAGGCGATTGCCGAACTGACGAATGCGAATTTGTATATCGCCTCCGTCGGGCCTGGCCGCGACCAGACGATTTTTGTTTAGTTGTAACGGCGGTCTATGACCGTCGTAGTTCGACGCTCACAGAGCGCCGCTACAAAATGAGTTTACCAGTCCAATTAAGTTCCGAATCCGCCGCGAATCTCCCGCGCCACGTCGCGGTGATCATGGACGGCAACGGGCGTTGGGCGAAGTCGCGGCATCTACCGCGTATCGAGGGTCACCGGCGCGGCGCGGATTCGGCGCGCGAAATCATCCGCACGGCGGGCGAACTTGGTATCAAGTATCTCACGCTCTACGCGTTTTCGGCGGAGAACTGGAATCGTCCGAAAGACGAGGTGGACGCGCTGATGAAATATCTCGTCCACTATCTCAAGACCGAGACGAAAGACCTGAACAAAAATAATGTCCGCCTCGAAGTGATCGGCCAGATTCACCGGCTGCCGGACAACGTGCAGGAGCATCTCGCGAAATCCATCGCGACGCTTTCCAAGAACAACGGCCTGACGCTCATCATGGCCTTGAGTTACGGGAGTCGTATTGAGATTGTGGAGGCCGTGCGGCAAATTTCGGAAAAAGTGAAGGCTGGAAAACTGGAGCCGGGCGACATTACCGAGAAAGTCGTTTCCGATCATCTGTGGACGCGCAACGTTCCCGATCCCGACTTACTCATCCGCACCAGCGGCGAGATGCGCGTGAGTAATTTTCTTCTCTGGCAAATCAGCTACGCGGAACTCGTCATCACGCCGACGCTCTGGCCGGATTTTAAGAAGCCGCAGTTCTTCGCCGCGCTGGAGGAATACGCCAAGCGCAATCGTCGCTTTGGCGGCGTGTAATTTTACGAGGGAGTAGGCCGATTGGTTTTTTCTTCGCCCAGAATGGCTTGAACGACGCCGAGCAAAGTTTCCTTGTTAAGCGGCTTTTGGATGCAGGCGCGAATCCCGGCGGCGGCGGCGCGATCCTTATATTGTGCTGGATCGGTGGAGGAAATAATGACGATAGGCGGCTTGGCAATTTCTGGCGTGCGCTGAATCCAATTGATCAAATAAAAGCCGTCCTGTTGCGGGCCGCCGATGGTGACCGCTTCCATGGGGAAAGAAAGATCGACGAGGACCAAATCTACCTTTTCGCGACGGATGATTTTCGTCGCCTCGGAAACTTCGCCGACCATCAGCACCTGATAACCCTGGTCGCGCAGCGCGAAATAAACGGCGCGCTGGATGATCGGATTGTCGTCAATCACCAGGATTTTTCCCGCCGGAGGAATCGTTTTCGCCGCGTTCATGCCCCTGAAGGATGGAGAATTTCCCGGAAAAATCCAGCCGCGTTTCGCCGCCGCCGCAATTAAAGCTCCGCTTCCGCGCGCGGGCGTGGCAGATTCTCCGCGCTTGGAAAAACTTTTTGAAATCATTCACGAAGACGCGGATTTGCTGCTCGTTCACAAACCCGCCGACCTCGTTTGCCATCCGACGAAGGGCGACGAATATTCCAGCCTCATCAGCCGCGCGCGGATTTATTTGAAAGCCGATTCCGAGCCGCATCTGGTCAACCGGCTCGATCGCGAAACTTCCGGCCTCGTCCTCATCGCGAAAAATTCCGCCGCCGCCGGCGAGTTGGGAAAAATCTGGGAAGCGCGCGGCGTTCAGAAAGAATACCTCGCCATCGTCCATGGTCACGTCACGGCAGAGCAGGGGACGATTGACGCGCCGCTCGGCAAGGACGACAAGAGCGCGGTCGCCATAAAGGATTGCGTTCGGCCGGACGGCGCGGCGGCGCAGACGGAGTTTTTCGTGGAAAAAGGATTTTCGCGCGCAGGCAAAAGTTTTTCGCTGCTCCGCGTCTTGCCGCGCAACGGACGGAAGCATCAGATTCGCATTCATCTCGCGCATATCGGCCATCCGATTGTTGGCGACAAATTATACGGCGGCGACGAGGATTTGTATCTGGCGCTCGTGCAACACCGGCTGACGGACGAGCAGCGGGCGAGACTGATTTTGCCGAACCACGCGCTGCACGCGGGACGGCTGCAATTTCATTGGCGCGAGCGCGACTGGGATTTTTCCACGCCGCCGGAACCCTGGTTCACGGATTTTCTGTCGGGTTGACCGGAGCGCTCGAAGCCTTTCCCGATTTGGGCGGCGTGGGTTTCACTTCCGGCTTGTTGAGGCGGTGCGCCTTCAGTTCCGCGTAGATGGATTGCGCGAGGCCGGATTTCAGGAATCCGACGGCTTTTGCGCCCTTGACGTTGAAAAACTTTTCCAGTTCCGCCGCCGTGAAATGCTGCACGACCGGGTAGTGCGTGAAATCCTTCAACACCTCGTCGCGGTTGTAATCCGCGATGTCCGTGGTGATGAGCACGAAGTGCAGCTTGCCGCGATTCGCGCGCAGGGCCTCGCGGCCGACCACGAGACCGCGCGTTTTGAGCACGAACGGAAACAGCCGCTCGACCGGTTTGGTCGGCGCAGCGGGTTCAACTGGCAATTCCTCATCCATCACGCGACTTTCACTTTGACCTTGTGGCCCTTGATGCTGGCGCGGTTCAGCTTGGCGATGACGCTATTGGCGTGTTCGCTCGCGACATCCACAAAGAGATGCTTCTCGCGCACGTCCACCGTGCCGACCACCTTGCCGGGCAAACCGGTTTCGCCCGCGACGGCGTTCACCACGTCAATCGGCTTGACGCCCTGCGTTTCGCCCAGACTCATCCACAATCGCGTCTGGCCGGCGGGCGTGGCGCGGCTGACTTTGGTTTTGGCCGCCGGCGGGGTGACAGTCTTTGGCTTGATGAATAATTTGGATTCCGGCTTTGGTTCCGGCGCTTTCACCGAAGCCAAAATTTCTTCGTCGGAAAAGGTTTTTACCGCTTCTGTTTTGGTTTCAACCGGCGCTGCAATCGATTTTTCAACCGCCGGCTTGCTGGGCGCGGGCTTGTAACCCGGCGGCGGAATCACGACCTTGGGGGTGCGCGGCGCGTCCGCGGTTTTCCATGGCGAAGTCCGGGCGGCTTTGGGCGCGGCAAAACCGGCGTCGCCGCTCGGCGCGCGGTCGGCAAAGCGGCCGGGACGCTCGTCTCGGCGATTGTCAAATTGCGGACGCCGGTCATCGCGCTGCGGGGCGCGGTCGTTGAAACGTCCGCCGCGCGGCGGGCGGTCTTCAAAGCGTTCGCGGCGGTCATCGGCACGGGCGGGCGGCCGCTCGTCGCGTTCGGGGCGTTCGTAGCTTTCCGTTTTCGGCGCGGGCTTGGCGGCTTCACCGCTTTGCAGCAGATGAATCAGCGCCGAAGTGATGTCGGACGAACTGAAATTTTCCTCGACGAGCGTTTCAATCAGCCGGTCGTGCTTGGTGAATTCGCCGCTCGTGAGCAACGCGCGCAGTTTGTCGGTGAAAACGTTTTCGCGCGCCTCGGCCACTTCGTTTTCCGTCGGAATCTTGCCGCGCTGAATGCGCATGTTCGTGAAGCGCTCGATGTTGCGGATTTGAAACAGCTCGCGGAACGGCACTAGCGAAATCGCCCGTCCGCTGCGACCCGCGCGACCCGTGCGGCCAATGCGATGGACGTAATCTTCCGGGTCATACGGCAAATCGTAGTTGAAGACGACCTGCACATCGTCCACGTCAATGCCGCGCGCGGCGATGTCCGTGGCCACGAGAAATTCGAGACCCGACTTGCGAAACTTGTTCATCACGCGGTCGCGTTGCGCCTGCGTCATGTCGCCGTGCAAGCGGTCGGCCTGATAACCGGCGGCTTCCAGATGATCCACGAGATCGTCCACCATGCGCTTGGTGTTGCAGAACACGATACCGAGCTTGAGGTCGTAAATGTCAATCAGCCGCGTGAGCAAATCCATTTTGTAACGGCGGTCCACTTCGTAATAAACCTGATCCACCGTCGGCACCGTCATCGCCTTTTGCTCGATCTTGACGCTCTCCGGATTGTTGGAATATTTCTCGATGAGATCACGAATCGGGCGTGGCATCGTGGCGGAAAAGAACACCGTCTGCCGTTCCTTCGGCGCGTCTTTCAAAATTGTTTCGATGTCCTCGCGGAAACCCATGTTGAGCATCACGTCCGCCTCGTCGAGAATCACCATCTTCACCGTGTCCAGCCGCAACGTCCCGCGCCGCATGTGATCCATCAGGCGACCCGGCGTGCCGATGACGATTTGTGCGCCCTGCTTGAGACCGAAGAACTGCCGCTCGTAAGATTGTCCGCCGTAAATCGGCAGGCAGTTGATACCGCGCTTGAAGAACGCGAGCTTGTGAATCTCCTCGGAAACTTGAATCGCAAGTTCACGCGTCGGGCAGAGAATCAGCACCTGCACGGCCTTCTGGTTCGGGTCCACTTTTTCCACCGCCGGCACGCCGAATGCGGCGGTCTTGCCGGAGCCGGTCATAGACTGGCCGACGATGTCCTTGCCCGTCAGCAGCACGGGAATCGCCGCCGCCTGAATGGGCGAGGCCTGTTCGTAGCCGAGTTTGTCGATGGCCTTGAGCAGTTCCGGTGATAGCCCGAGTTCGGTAAATAGTTTTGGCGTCATGAAATAAAATGTCTTTGCGACTGCGCTAATCATAGCAGGAACGCACCGTGCGCCGCGAGTTTATTGTGAGGCCGGTAGAGCTGCGTTGCCACAAACCACGCTAAAAACCTTTCGCATTATTTTGCCGTTGACACTTTTTGGCCAGTCGCGAGCATTACGCCATTCCAATTCCCATGAATAACAAACACGACAAAATTCTGTTCTGGGGCTGCTTCATCGCCCTCATCACCACGAGCTACGCGTTCATCAGCCGCATCATTCTCTGCACGGGGCCGCAGTTTGCGACGGAGTTCGGCCTCGATAAAGTGTCGGTCGGCGAACTCGTGGGCGCGGGTATCTGGCCGTTCGGCGTGAGCATCATCATCTTCAGTCTGTTCATCGACCGCATCGGCTACAAAATCGCGATGCTGTTTTCGTTCGCGAGTTATCTGGTTTACATCGCGCTGGCGTTCGCGGCTTACAGCGCGGTGCACGGGGTGACGGGTGAGGCGCTCGTCGCGGCGCAGAAGCACGGTTATCAATTGCTTTACTGGGGCAGCATCATCCTCGGCCTCGGCAACGGCAGTGTGGAGGCTTACATCAATCCCATCGTCACCACGATGTTCAGCTCGGAAAAATCCAAGTGGCTCAACCGGCTGCACGCGGGCTGGCCGAGCGGGTTGGTGCTGGGCGGGCTGTGCACCATCGCGCTCGCAGCGAACACGGATTGGCGGCTCACGCTCGGTTTGATTTTGGTGCCGGCGTTCGCGTTCTTCTTCATTCTCGTCGGCAAACAATTTCCTAAAAGCGAACGCGAACAGGCCGGCGTCGGCTACGTCGCGATGCTCAAGGAACTGGGCGCGTTCGGTGCGCTCGTGGGCTTTGGTCTGGTGTTCGCGCAACTTGGTCAGGTTTTCGGCTGGAGTAACGCGGTGGTGTGGGGCCTCACGGGCGCGGTGGTGCTGACCTTTGCCATCGTGACCAAATCCTTTGGCCGCTTCCTGCTCGCAGTTTTAATTATCATCATGATTCCGCAAGCGACGACGGAACTCGGCACGGATGGCTGGATCACTTCACTCATGGCCTCGCCGATGCAAGCCGCTGGTCACAATCCCGCGTGGGTCTTGGTTTACACCTCGGCCATCATGGTAATCTTGCGTTTCTGCGCTGGCCCGCTGATTCACAAACTGTCGCCGCTCGGATTGCTCGCGGGCTGTTCCACGCTGGCGGCCATCGGATTGTTCGCCCTTTCCAAAACGGCGAGCGCGGGCATCTTCACCATCTTCGCCGCCGCGACCCTTTACGGTGTGGGTAAAACATTTTTCTGGCCGACGATTCTCGGTCTGACTTCCGAGCAATGTCCGAAAGGCGGCGCGCTCACGTTGAACGCCATCGGCGGCATCGGGATGTTGTCGGTGGGCATTCTCGGTGCGCCGTTCATCGGCTACTTGCAGGAATCGTCCGCGACGCAGCAACTGGCCGCCGCGAATCCGGCGCTCTACCAAACGGTGACGGTGGAGAAAAATTATCTGCTCGGCAAATATCAGGCGATTGATCCGGTGAAGAGCGCCGCCGTGACGGACGCGACGGCGACGACGGCGATCACCAACGCCACGACGACCGGCCAATTCAGCGCGCTCGGCAAAATGGCGCTGTTCCCGATTTTCATGCTCGTGTCGTATATCGCGCTGCTGGCGTATTTCAAAGCGCGCGGCGGCTACAAGCCGGTGCAGTTGGAACTGAAATAAACCCGCAAAAGTATTAAAGCCGGAAAGCTATTTGGCTTTCCGGCTTTTTTGCGGTATCAATCTTTGTTTAAGAAAGCTCCCAGCCGGCGCGGTTCTCGCGCTTGACGAATCGCGCGGCCTCTGGACAGTTGGTGGCGCGCATATTCGGCCCGTCCCACTCAATTTTTTTGCCCGCCCGTAGCGCGACGCAGCCTAGCAGCATGATTTCCGTGAGTTGCGCGCCGATCTCAAAACGCGAATAGCATTGCTCTGGTTTGCCAGCCTTGATGGCCGAGATCCATTCTTGATGGTGCGCCTTATCGCCGCTGTGGCCGAACGGATTGCGCGGGATGCTTTGCGGAATAGCCGCCAACGCCAGATGTTTCGTGAAGTGGATGAATTTTTTGTCATCCGCCAGCTTGAGGAAGAAGCTTTCGCCATAGTCGCTCGGGGAAAAAATCTTGCCCTTGTCGCCGATGAGCAGACAGGCGCTGTTCGGCACTTCACCCAGCAACGCTTCGATGTCGACGAGGAGTTCCTTGGGCGGTTTGTTGTTGTTATCGTGCCTGCCGGGTTTATTGGCAACGGGGAAACCTCCATCATACCAGGTGAATGTCACGGGATCGAACGAGCGCGTGAGCGACTCGACTTTCCGCGCCGGAAATTCAAAGCGAATTTTCGAGCCGAGCGGATAGGACTCTTGGTTCATGCCACCAAGAGCCGCGCCTTCAATTTCCGTCGGGTAGGCGAGGTGCAGCCCACGGAACGGCAGGTTGACGGTGTGGCAGGCCATGTCGCCGAGTGCGCCGGTGCCAAAATCTTGCCAGCCCCGCCAGTTGAACGGATTATAGACGTCCTTTTTGTAAGACCTCATTGGAGCCGGACCAATCCAAGTGTCCCAGTCGAGCGTGTCCGGCACCGGGTCGGAACCGTCGGGCCGGTTCAAGCCTTGTGGCCAGATCGGTCGGTTTGTCCAGATGTGAACTTCGCTTACCTTGCCGATGATGCCGGCCTGGATGCATTCCACGCCGCGCCGCAAGCCATCTGACGCGCTGCCCTGATTGCCCATCTGCGTGACCACGCCGGTGGTGCGCGCGAGGTCGCGCAGATAGCGCGCCTCGTAAATCGTTTGCGCCAGCGGCTTCTGGACATAGACGTGCTTGCCCAACCGCATCGCGCGCGAGGCGGCGATGGCGTGAAAATGATCCGGGGTTGAAACCATCACCGCGTCAATGCCCTTGCCCATTTCATCGAACAGCTTGCGGAAATCCTGATAAACCTTCGCATCCGGATGTTTTTTGATTTGTCCCGCGCATCGGTCGGTGTCCACGTCGCACAGCGCCACGATATTTTCGCTGCCGCAACAATTAATGTCGCTGGTGCCTTTGCCGCCGACGCCGATGGCGGCGATGTTCAGCTTGCTGTTCAGGTTTTGCCCGCGCAGCAACGTCGGCACACCGAACACGACGACCCCGGAGGCAAGCGTCGCGGTCTTGAGAAAATTGCGGCGATTCCAACGAATTGGGGGGACGGGTCGTGGTGTTTGCATAATGGATTGAGGGACGAGTTAAGCCAAAAACAAGTTACAACAAAAGAAGAAAGAAAATGTTTTCACCTTTAATTTACGGTAGACGTCTAATTTTCATGCTAGTCAAAATTACTTGTTCCTATCACAATCAGACTGAACCACGAACCGTCTACGCCGTGCTAAACGCATTTGACAAAATAATATAAAATGAAAATCAACCTCTTCGGTCTCGTCCCCTTGGCCGCCGCGCTTTGCTTCGCGGCCACCACCACCTACGCCACGCCTATTCCCGAAAGCTGCCAGATCAACGGCATCGCCCTCGGCTGCCAGGCGTATTCGTTCAAGGAATTTTCCGTCTTTGAGGCGATTGACAAAACTGCGGCCGCCGGTGGCAAGGTCATTGAATTTTATCCCGGCCAGAGTTACGGCCCAGAAAAACCCGGCGCGAAATTCGACCACAACGCCACCGACGAAATGATCGCCGCCGTCAAGGCGCGACTCGAAAAGGACGGCATTCGCGCCGTCAATTATGGCGTGGTATCCATACCCAAGGATGAGGCTGGCGCACGGAAGATTTTTGAGTTTGCCAAAAAATTCGAGCTTTACGGCATCACCACCGAGTCCGTGAACTCGATTGACACGATTGAGAAGCTCGTCAAGGAATACGACATCCGCGTCGGCTTTCACGATCATCCAAAGCGGGCCAACGATCCAAAATACCAGATGTGGGATCCAAATTACATCTTGAGCGTCGTCAAGGATCGCGATGCGCGCATCGGCTCGTGTGCGGATGTCGGCCACTGGTTCCATTCCGGTCTGGATCCAGTGGATTGCCTGAAAATTCTTCAGGGCCGCATCATCAGCACCCACTTGAAAGACGAGGATGCGACTTTCAAGGTGGTTCCTTTCGGCGCGGGCAAGATCAACATAGCGGCCATTCTCGACGAGTTGAAGCGCCAGCACTTCGCTGGCAACGCCTCCATCGAATACGAAGCGAACTGGAAAAACAGCGTCGGTGACATCACCCAGTGCATCGCCTATGTGCGCGGACTCGGCGCAAAATAATCACTCTCGTTAGGCTGCTGGCGGCATTTGGCGTTTGCCCAAGTGCCGCCAGTTTTCTTTTTCCTGCAGGAAAACCAGCCAGTCGGCATTTCGCTGCAAGATTTCAGCGATTTCTGGTTCCTTCAAAATCATGCACGCCGTCGAAAGCGCATCCGATTCCGCTGCGAATTCCGTCAGCGCCCACGCGCGATGGCGGCACGAACTGGGCAAACCTGTGCGCGGATCAAAAATGTGATTTCCCTTCACCGCCAGCCCGGAGCCGCTCAAAGAAATATTTTTTAGCCAGTGCCGCCGCGCAGAATTATCATCGCCGAGACCACACGACCAACCCGCCGTTGCCGTCGGCGCATCGCCCGCGAGAATACTACTGCCGCCGGCAATCAGCAGAAACGCCGGACAACTCCACTCGCGCAAAACTTCCGCCATGCGGTCGAGCGCAAAACCTTTGCCAATTGCGCCAAGGTCGAACTCCAGTCGTCCGCTATCGCAGCGGATGGAAAACTCATTTTCCACCAGTGACCACAGCGGTTTTGTTGGCTGCGTCTTCAGCGCCGCCGCTGTCACGGAAAACGCGCCGCGCGTGGCGAACTCCATTTTTTGCGCGTGGCGCAGACAGGCGAGCACGGGTTCGGTCAGGCGCAGTTTTTCGCCCACCGCGAGCTGGGCGATTTGCGAAATCTCGCTATTGGCGCGGAAGCGGCTTAATCGGGATTCCAAGTTGTCCGTCAGCGCAAACGCCGCCTGTGCTGCCTGTCCGGCGTAGCTTTTTTCTTCGACGGCGATGCGCACCTGAAACTGTGTCGCCATCGCGGTATGATTGAAAGTATGGATGACCGGTTCACTCATGCGCGGGCAAAGTTTCGGCGGGCGTCCACAAGATCAGCAGCACATTCGGGCGAACGCCAAAAAATTCCGGGCGATAATCTTTCAACTGCTCCGCCAGCGCGCCGGAGACATCCGTCGGCGTGATGAAGAAATTCGCCGCGCCAGTTTCTGTGCCCGGTTGCCAGTAGCCGACGTTGGAAAATTTCCGCAGATACCACGGCAGCGGCCACGCGTCTTTGGCCACCACCGCGATGCGCGGAACTGGAATTTTTCTTTCCCGGCAGAGTTCTTCGAGCCTGACAGGTAAGCCGAGGATGTCGTCGGTCGTGTGCGCGTAGGCGAGAGGATTGTGTTCATCCGCCGGATGGTCGAAGGCGAGCGTCTTGGTTTGTTCGCCAGCGGTCAGCACGAGCGCAGCGACGGCGAGGCCAACAATCCAACGTCCGGTCGAGCTTTTAAATTGTTGCCAGACGCCTTCCACGCCGAGACCGCAAAGCAACGCCAGCGGCAGCCAGAAATTGAGCGCGAGCCACGGCGTTTTGTAGGGAATGACCGAGTAGATTAGAAAAATCAAAAATCCGTAAATCGCCAGTAACAGTCCCGTGCGGCGCGTGCCGGCGATGGCGGCGCAAAGCGCGGCGTAAACTCCGGCGGCGGCCACGAGGAAGAAAATGAATTGCGGATCGAGGATAGAGAAATAATAGCTGAACGGTTTTTCATGCCCCTGACCGCCAGCGCGCGCGGCGAAGTTGGGAATCGCACGGAGCAAGTCGGCGAGCGCCGACCAGTTTTGCCCAAACCAAGTGAAGAGCAAAATTCCGCCAACCAAAAAAGTCAGGGTCGCCGCCAGCAAGATTTTTGGTGCTGGAAAATATTTTTTTAAAGCGGTCGGTCCGCAAGCCACGGCGGCCACACCGAGCGCGAAGAAGTGGATGACGGCGGTTTCCTTGCAGGCAAGCATGAGGGCAGCGCAAAGCCCCGCCATCGCGGCGGCGAAAACGGAATTGTTTTTCACCGCGCGCCAGCCGGCAATGATGAGTCCGAAGGTAGCGGCAACGAAGAAGGTTTCGTGGATGAAATAGCGGCTGTAATAAACGGGCAGGGGAGCGAAAGCGAACAGCAGCGCGGCGATGAGGCACGGAATGAAGCCAAACATTTCTACGGCGGCGCCAAACAGCAAGACGGTCGCGCTGCCAATGATGACGGGCGTGAGGCGCAGTTCGGTTTCCGTCAGGTCGGAGAGGTTTTTCGCGCCGCAAAGTTGCGCGACCGGTTTGGCGAGCAGATAGAGGACGGGGCCGTGGCGGTCTTGCGGGTCGTAGTGATATTTTTCACCGGCGAGCAATTTGCCGGTGATGAAGGCGTTGATGGATTCGTCCGTGTGCATCGGCCGGAAACCGAGTTGCGGAAGGCGAATGGCGAGGGCAAGGATGGCGATGAGAACGAAGGCAGAATGTTGAAGGCAGAATGAAGAAGTAAAAAACTTCGCCGTGGTCAACTGTGGCTGTTTTATTTCTTCATTCTGCATTCTACCTGCTTCATTTTCTTCAGGCCGCCGGTTTGCCGAACACTTCGACTTCGATGTAGTGGTTCATCTTGTTCGTCGTGTTGCCGTTGCTGTAGAGGCGGACGTAGCGCCCTTTCACGCCTTTCGCATCCATCAGTTTGCCGAAATAGCTTTCGACGTAGGGCTGATTTTTGCCAGCAGCGGAATTGTCGTAGATGGTGGTGACATCCTTCTCAAATTTCGGGTCGTCGGAAACCTGCACGACGACGTCGCGGTAGGCGCGTTCTTGCGAATGATAATGCCAGACGACGACGGCGTAGATATTGGCGTCATTTTCGAGGTCAATCTGCACCCATTGTTTGCCTTGACTGAGTTCCACCCACGAACCTTCGTCGCCGGCTTTGTCGCCATCGGCCACCAGATCGAGCGTGCCAACCACGGGATCGCTATCGCTCGCCGTAACTTTTTTGCCCTTGGCCAGATTGACGGTGCCGACGGGAACTTCAAAAGTTGGGAACTTTTTTAATTTTGGCTCCAGATTGGGAATGTTGATCGGCACGGGCGTGCCGACGAACAGCGGGTCGGGCAATTTGGTCTCAAGGGGAATTTTGTCCTGCGCCATGGCCACGCCCGTGGCGAGCAAAACTAGACTGAGGGAATTGAAAATGAATTTGGTCATAAATTTAATTGGGGCTCAAGCTTCGGTTTCCTGCGGAGTGATGGCAATCATTTTTTGCGCGGCGACGGCTTCGTTGGCCTTGTGGATGACGTATTCACTGCGAAACGCCTCGTCCGCCGGACAATTTAATTTTGCCGTGCCGCGAATGGCGTTGAAGAAATTCTCTAAATGCGGTTGGTGGATTTTTTTGGTGAAGCTCACCGGGATGTCATATTGCAAAAGCGGCGCAGTCTCGCGCACGTCCACTTTGTCGGCGTCGCTGACCGGCGCGGTGGCGCTGGCGCGGAGATAATTTTTCGCCACGAGTTCGTCCCAGGATTTGGCGCGGTCTTCGCGGTAGATTTTAGTGATGCTGGGATTTTCGGACATCTTGATCGTGCCTTCATCGCCCATGAATTGCTCGAAATAGCCGCCGCCAGCGCTGGTGGTGGTTTGCACCTGATAAAACGCGCGCGCCACGTCTTCGGCCAGCGGGTATTCGTAAATCACCATCGCGTTGTCATACCAGTCGTGGTTTTTGTAATAGTCGAGACCGCCGGTAGCCATGACGGATTTCGGTGGACCGCCGAACCACCAGTTGAAAATGTCTATCTGATGCGCGCCGAGGTCGGAGAGCGGGCCGCCGCCAAGACCCTTGAACCAGCGCCAATTGCGGAATTGGTGCATGTCCTTGAAACCGTATTTGGCCAGATCCTCCGGCTTGAGGTCAGAATGTTTTGGCCAACCGAGGTCGTTGGTCACGGCGCGGTTCCACTGCGCCTGCGCGGCAGTGAGCCGACCGCAAATCTGTCCGTCGCGGACGAGCCGGTTCAGCGCGAAGACGTAGCGCGGATTGCTGCGCCGCTGGTGGCCGATTTGCAAAAGTTTTCCGGTCTCGCGCATCGTGGCGACCATCGAACGTGCGCCTTCGATGGTATTGCTCATCATTTTTTCGCAATAGACGTGTAGGCCAGCCTTCAAACAGGCGTTGGTCACGGGCGCGTGCCAAAAATCCGGGACGGCGACGATGACGGCTTGCAAATCTTTTTCGTTCGCGAGCAATTCCTCGTAATCGCGATAGCCTTTCACGTCGAAGCCATTGTCCTTCAGGCGGCGAACATTGCTGTTGCGATTGTAATCCCAGATGTCCGCGACGGCGACCAACCGGATGCCTTCGATGACTTGCAGCGATTCGAGCAGCACCTGTCCCTGCGCACCGCAGCCGATGAGTGCAATGTTGATTTTGTTCAGCGAGGAAGCTTTGTTCGCGGCGGACTTGGAACCGGAATCCGGGCTGCATGAACTCAAAATCAGACCCGCACCGGCGGCGGCAGTTGCGCCGATGAATTCGCGGCGATTGATGGAGGGCGTTGCCATTTTCGTTACCATTTTTTGCAGATGGCAAGTTTGTTATTCTTCGCTAGAACCAGCGCGAACGCGACCAGCGCGATGTGGATGCCGAGCCAGGAAACGCCGTCGTCCTGATGAATCAAAATTAATCCGACTGTCAGCGCGATATAAATCAAGCCCTGCACGAACAGCGAAATCCGCGTGCCGAGGCCGAGCAACAGCATGACGCCGGTGGCAATCAACGTCGGGCCAAGCAGATGGTCGAACAGGTTCAGCGCGAACGGCGGCAACAAACCTTCGTTGGCGAACTTGCCTTTCAACGCCGACGGGATGCCGGAGTAATTGGCGAGCGAGTAGAATTTTATTTTCACGTCAATCAGCGCGCCGCTGGCATCGGGCTGGCCGGTGGAATCCAGCAACGGCTTTTGCACGGATTTGTAGGCGCCGAATTTCTCGATTCCGGTCAGGATGGCGCGCACCGCGAGCCAGCCGCGTAGGAGGAGAAAGGCAAGCGAGTGATCGCAGTTGCCGCAGCATTTTTCGGAAGTCTTGGTTTCGTTCGTGTCGTTCATGTGAAATGCGATGAGTAAATCAAATCTAAACGGCTTTGAAAAGTTCAGGCCATGCGCCACGGCGCGCGGTATTCGCGGCTCAATAATTTGGAGGCTTCGCCGTCGCCAAGAATCGTTTCGGTGGCATTGTCCCACTGGATTTTTCGTCCCGTGAGCATGGCAATCAAACCGAGATGTCCGGGGATGGCGGAGTGATGGGCGGTTTCCACGGGAGTAATGGTGGGCTGGCGTGATTTAACGCAGTCGAGAAAATTTCGGGAATGGTTTTTGGATTCGTAAAGCTTCACTTTGCGAAATTCTTCCGCCAGATCCTTACCGGTTTTCCAGGCCGGATTGGAACAGTCAAATCCGACTCGCTCCTCTTTGGTTTTCTTGTCGTCGCTTTCCGAACTACGATTGACCCAGACCCAGCCGTCAGTGCCAATCCATTTCGTCCCGCTCTTGATATCGTCATGGCCGCCGGCAATGGTCATGGTGATGCCCTCGGGATATTTCAATTCGATGCGATATTTGGTGCAGGTGTTCCAAAGCGCTTTCGGGTTGGGAAATTCGCCGTGTCCCTCGATTTCCGAAGGGCCGGAAGTGTCGAAGCCCAAGCCCCAGTGGGCGATGTCCACATGGTGACCCACCCAGTCGAGTAATTGTCCGCCGCCGGTGTTGTAATTCCAGCGCCAGTTTCCGTGGACGCGCGCCTGAATGTAAGGCTCCATTTTGGATGGCCCGATCCAAGTTTCAAAATCAAGCTCCGGCGGGTGTTTGGAAACGGCTTTTTCCCATTCCGGTGAACCGGGGAGAACCGTGCCGAGAAATTCCTTGTCCTTCTGGCCGAGCTTTTGCAGAAGTCCGGTCACGGCTTTGGAGTGGGAAAAGTCGCCGAAACCTTTTGGCAAACCGACTTCCACATGGGTGACTTTGCCGATCAAGCCGTTGCGCACGATTTCCGCCCCCTTGTGGAAATTAGCCACCGAGCGCTGCCACGAACCGGTCTGCCAGATGATTTTGTTTTGCTGCACCGCGCGGACGATGGCCTGCTGTTCCGCAATTGTTTTCGCCAGCGGCTTCTCGCCGTAAATATCCTTTTTGCGGCGGGCGGCTTCGGTGGCCACCAGTTCATGCCAGTGATCCGGCACCGCAATCATCACGGCATCAATGTCCTCGCGCGCCAGCAATTCGCGGTAGTCGTGATAGGCCGCGCAATCCTTATTTTCGTAATGCTCGTTGATGGTGTTGACGGCGCTGGCCAGACGATTTTTGTCGAGGTCGCAAGCGGCAACCACCTGACAATCTTGTTGGGCGAGAAAATTTTTGGTGTTGTTCGGCCCCTGCATACCCCAGCCGATGACGCCGAGCGTGATGCGGTTGGATGTGCGCGGACGGCGCGCCGACCCGGTGGCGCAACCGGGAAGAATAAGCGGCAAAACCAACGCCGCGCCAGCGGTCTGGAGGAAATGCCGACGACTGACAGAGTCAAAGCGCTTATTTGAATTTTTTTTATTCATGATTTGATGCCCGAAATAATGAGCAATCTTTAGTAATAGCGCAATCCTGTAAATTCATGGTTGGCCGACACGCGCATTGAGACGACCAAAGGTGTGCGCAGGTTTCAATTTATTCTTTCAGCTACGCCTTCCAGTCGTTTGAAATAATTCCTTGGGTAGCTCTTGACCTGCGCACAATGCTTGGCAAAATCGCCGGACAAATTCATTCACACATTTATGCCACGCACCGTCACCCTCTTCACCGGCCAATGGGCCGATCTTTCCCTCGCGCAACTTCTCCCGCTCGTAAAAAAAATGGGTTACAACGGCGTCGAACTCGCCTGCTGGGGCGACCACTTTGAAGTGGACCGCGCGCTGGCCGAACCGGATTACTGCAAAAAGAAATGGGCGCTGCTCGCCAAGCACGGCCTGACTTGCCACGCGATTTCCTCGCACCTCGTCGGCCAGGCCATCTGCGATCTGATCGACGAACGTCACCAAGCCATCCTCCCCGCCGATGTCTGGGGCGATGGCAAACCCGAAGGCGTCCGCCAACGTGCTGCCGAGAAAATGAAACTCACTGCGAAGGCGGCTCGGAAATTTTTCGACGCTAAGCCCGGCGTGAAGAAAGGTGAAACCGCTGTCGTGAATGGCTTCACTGGTTCCAGCATCTGGCACGCGCTCTACGCCTTCCCGCCGACGAGCCAGGATTTCTTGAACAAAGGTTTTGCCGATTTCGCCAAGCGCTGGACACCAATCCTCGACGAGTTTGATAAGCACAACGTCAACTTCGCGCTCGAAGTTCATCCCACGGAAATCGCGTTCGACATCGCCTCCGCCAAGCGTGCGCTCGAAGCCGTCAAAAATCATCCGCGATTTGGATTCAATTACGATCCGTCGCACCTCGGTTATCAGGGCGTGAACTATGTGAAGTTCATCCGCGAATTCAGCGACCGCATTTTCCACGCGCACATGAAGGACGTGTGGTGGGGCCACGGCGACGGCACGGTGGGCGTGTTCGGCGGCCACACGGATTTCACCGATCCGCGCCGCTTCTGGGATTTCCGCTCGCTCGGCCACGGCGACATCAACTTTGAAGAGATCATCGTCGCGCTGAACGACGTGGGCTATCGCGGCCCGCTCTCGGTGGAATGGGAAGACGGCCGCATGGATCGCATCCACGGCGCGACCGAGAGTTGCTCGTTCGTGCGCAAACTAGACTTTGCGCCCAACCGAGCGGCGTTCGACGCGGCGTTCTCGAAGAAAAAAAATTAGCCACAGAGCCACAGAGCGCACAGAGGAATTGCTCTGTGACCTCTGTGCCTCGGTGGTAAAAGTCTTTTGAAAAAGTTTATGAAACGCAAACTTCGTTACGGCATGGTCGGCGGCGGGCAGAACGCTTTCATCGGCGCGGTGCATCGCTTGGCCGCAAACCTGGATGGTCAAATCGAACTCGTCGCGGGCGCTTTTTCGTCCGATGCAAAAAATTCGCAGACGACAGGCGAACAACTTTTCCTCAACCCCAAGCGTGTCTACGGCAGCTATCAAGAGATGGCCAAGGCCGAGGCCGCGTTGCCGGCGGATGAGCGGATTGATTTCGTCGCCATCGTCACGCCGAACTTTCTCCACGCGCCCGTCGCCACGACGTTTCTCAAGGCGGGCTTCCATGTCGTCTGCGACAAGCCGATGACGTTGACCGTGAAGGAAGCAAAAACTTTGCGCGACGCCGTGCGCAAGAGCGGAAAAGTTTTTGCGCTTACCCATAACTACACCGGTTATCCTATGGTGAAAGAGGCGCGCGAACTCGTCCGCATGGACAAGCTCGGAAAAATTTTGAAAATCGTGACCGAATATCCTCAAGGTTGGTTGCTCGACAAAATTGAATCTGAAGGCCAGAAGCAGGCGGCGTGGCGGCTGGATCCGAAGAAGGCGGGTTCCAGTAGTTGCGTCGGCGACATCGGCACGCACGCGGAAAATCTCGGCCGCTACATCACCGGCTTGCAGATTGACGAACTGTGCGCGGAGTTCACGAGCTTCATTCCCGGCCGCAAACTGGAGGACGATGCGAATATGTTGATTCGTTACCAAGGCGGCGCGAAGGGCGTGCTGCATTGCTCGCAAATTTCCTGCGGCGAGGAAAATAATTTAAACATCCGCGTCTACGGCACGCTGGGTTCGCTCGCGTGGCAGCAGGAACATCCGAATGAACTGAAGTTCACGCCCAAGGGCGAACCGGCGCGCATCCTCCGCCGCGGCAACGGCTACGTTTCCGATGTGGCGAAAAAATTTACGCGCCTGCCGTTCGGTCATCCGGAGGCGTTCATCGAGGCGTTCGCGAACATTTATCTGGAAGCGGTCGCGGCGATTCGCGCGAGCATCGAAGGAAAGAAAGGTTCGTTCGATCATCCCACGGTGGACGATGGCGTGGAAGGCATGGCGTTTATTGAAACCTGCGTGAAGTCCGCCGCGTCTGGCAAATGGATCAAGTTTCCGAAGATTTAATTTAGCAACCGCCTGACCGATTATCGTCAACATGAACAAACTTATTCTCGCTGCCGCCATTGCGGTCGCCGCCACCAACCTCGCCCTGTCCCAAACCGCGAAGAAACCCAAAGCTAAAGAGATTGAGATCAACGGCGTCCGCGGCTATCAGGACACGCCGATGGAGCCAGACGGTCTGTGGCACGTTCACGATCCCGCGCGCCCGCAGCCGCCGGTGGTGACGACCAGCAACTTCAGCCAACTCGCGGTGGCTCCGAGCGACGCGATCGTGTTATTTGACGGCAAAGATTTATCGCAGTGGCGCGATAAAGCGACCGGCGGCGCGGCGCAATGGTCGGTGGTTGACGGCGTCGCGGTTTCCGCCAAGGGCGACATCGTGACGGAGAAGAATTTCGGCGACCTCCAGTTGCATTTGGAATTCCGCGAACCGACGCCCCCGCCGGACAGTGGCCAGAGCCGCGGCAACAGCGGCGTGTATTTGATGGGGCGTTACGAAATTCAGGTGCTCGATTGCTTTGACAACAAAACTTACCCGGACGGCACCACCGGCGGAATTTACGGTCAGCATCCGCCGTTGGCCAACGCCTGTCGTCCGCCCGGCGAATGGGAAACTTACGACATTATTTTCACTACGCCGCATTTTGACGCCGACGGCAAATTGACGACGCCAGCCTACGTGACCGTGATTCTCAACGGCGTGGTGGTGCAGAACCATCAGGCCATCCGCGGCGACACCAACCACCGCACGGTGGGCAAATATACCTCTCACGACCCGACCGGTCCGATTGCCCTGCAATACCACCACAATTCCGTTTCCTTCCGCAACCTCTGGGTGCGTTCCGTGCCGCTGGTGAATGAACCTTGAAAAGGCGTAAAATATTTTCATGAAAAAAATCATCCTCGCCATCGCCATCGGACTGGCGGCCATCGCTCCGGCAACGCCGGCAGCGGACGCCCTGAAAACGCATCCCGATACGACGGGGTGGGCCGATTTGTTTGCGGCGGATTTTTCCAATGCCGCGTATTCACCGCGCAGTTGGGCGTGGAAAGACGGCGTGCTTTCATCCCAAGGCAAAGATGGGTCGATCTGGACGAAGCAGCAGTATGAAAACTTCATGCTCGATCTGGAGTTCAAGCTGGAAACCAACAGTAATAGCGGCGTGTTTATTTACAGCACAGACACCGGCAAGAGCTGGGTTAAAAACACCGTGGAAATTCAGCTTCTGGATGATGCCGGGCCAAAGTGGACCAGCCTTCCGCCGAACCAAAAATGTGCCGGTATTTTCGGCCATTCCGTGCCCATGGCAACCGCCGTCAAGCCGCCGGGAGAATGGATCGGATGACCCTCCGCTGCCAAGGCCAAACCATCTCGGTGCTGCTGAACGGCAAATTAATGACCGACGCCAACCTGCAGGACTGGAAATCCGGAAGTAAGAATCCCGATGGCAGCGACATCCCCGCTTGGATGCCACTTCCCATGTCCACCATGGCGACCAAGGGCTTCATCGGTTTGCAAGGCGCGCACGGCGGCATTCCGACCCATTTCCGCAATCTCAAGATCAAGCCGATTGAGTGAAACATTCCGAAACCAAAATGATTGAACAATAAAATGAAAATCCTCGCCACCCTCCTCGTCGCCGCGCTCGCGGTGACTTCGCTGCACGCTGAACCCAAAAAACTGCTCGTCGTTACCACGACCACCGGTTTCCGACACAGTTCCATTCCCACGCTGGAAAAAATCATCACTCAACTTGGCCAAGACAGTGGTGAGTTCACCGTGGATTTGGTGCAGCAGCCGCCGGGCAAACCGGACAAGTTGAAAAAAGGTGCCACCGCCGAGGAAAAAGCCGCCTACAATGACGCCGAGGGAAAATGGGAAATCACGTTGAAACGCGAGTTGGAAAAACTTTCGCCCGCGAATCTAAAAAGTTATGACGGTGTGGTTTTCGCCAGCACGACCGGCGACTTGCCGCTGCCGGACAAACAGGGTTTTCTCGACTGGATCAAGGCCGGCCACGCGTTCGTCGGCATTCATGCGGCCAGTGACACGTTTCATGGCTTCCCGGAATTTATCGCCATGCTTGGTGGTGAATTCGCGCATCACGGTTCGCAGGTCAGCGTGGATTGCTTGAATCAGGATTCCGCCAATCCGGCCACCGCGCACCTCGGCCAAACTTGGACGCTCCAGCAGGAAGAAATTTACCAGTTCAAGAATTACGACGCGACGAAAGTCCACGACCTGCTCATCATGGACAAACATCCGGAACACAAGGAACAGGCCGGACATTTCCCCGTGAGCTGGTGCAAGCCCTTTGGCGACGGCAAAGTCTTCTACACCTCGCTCGGTCATCGCGAGGACATCATTGATGCCAATCCGAATTTGAAGGACCGCAAAAATTCTCCAGAGATTGCAAAGGCGTATCAGGCGCACATTCTCGGCGGCATCGAGTGGGCGCTGGGCATTAAAAAATAATTTTGCCGGTCCGAGGTGGTTCATGGGTAAAATGTCCCAACCCTTGTCCGAAGCTGTGCCTTCTGTCAAACTGTGGACATGATACAAGATGCCATTCGCCGCACGCCGCGTCCGCAAGACCTCGTCGGAATGTCCACCCAGGAATTGCGCGATACGTTTGCTATTAATAATTTATTTGTTCCGGGCGAAATCACCGGGCACTTCACTGACCTTGATCGTCTGGTGGTCGGCGGCGTGATGCCGATGGCCAAAGCCATTGAGTTACCGAACCACAAGGAAACGGGCCGCGCATTTTTCCTCGAGCATCGTGAGTTGGGTGCCATCAATGTCGGTGGCGCGGGAAAGGTGATTGCCGACAGCGCAACGTTTTCGCTGGAAAAATTGGATTGCGTTTATTTGCCGCTGGGAACGAAATCCGTTTCCTTCATCAGCGATGACGCGAAAAACCCGGCGAAGTTTTACTTTCTCTCCTGTCCCGCGCATGCCGCGCATGCCGCGCGCCTGATGAAATCCGCCGAAGCCACGCCGGTAAAACTTGGTGCGGTGGAGACGGCCAATCAACGGACGATTTATAAATTTATCCACCAAGGCGGTATCCAAAGCTGCCAGCTCGTGATGGGTTTGACCGCTCTGGAACCGGGCAGTGTTTGGAATTCCTTTCCGTCGCACACGCATTGGCGGCGCACGGAAATTTATTTCTACTTCGACCTCGGCGACAAAGTGCTCTCGCATTTCTTTGGCGAACCGTCGGAGACGCGGCATTTATTTTTGCATAATGACGAAGTGGCATTGTCGCCGAACTGGTCAATGCACTTCGGCTGTGGCACGGGGAATTATAAATTCATCTGGGGCATGGCCGGTGAAAATCAGGTGTTCGACGACATGGATGCGGTGAAACCTCAAGATTTGCGTTAAATGAAATACAAAAACAAAGTCGTGGTCGTCACGGGCGCGAGCCGGGGCATTGGTCAGGCGATTTGCGTGGCGTTCGCAAAAGAAGGTGCAATGGTTGTCGGCGTCGCGCGCAGTGATTTGGCGGAAACCGGCGCGGCAGTTGAAAAAGCCGGTGGCAAATTCATCGCCCACAATGCCGACCTCGGCACGGGCACGCAGAAAGAATCGCAAGATGTCATCGCACAGATCCTCGCGAAGACGGGCAAGATTGATGTGCTGGTGAACAACGCTGGCATTATTCGCCGCGCACCGGCCAAGGACTTTTCCGAAGCCGACTGGAACGCCGTCATGGGGACGAATTTGAATTCGCCATTTTTCCTGATGCAAGCTGTCGGCAAATGGTGGATTGAATCCGGCCGTGCGAAAGCGCCCGAAAATTCCCGGCTCAAGCTGGTGAACATCGCGTCGCTGCTGTCCTTTCAGGGCGGCATCACCGTTCCCGCTTACGCCGCAAGCAAACACGCCATTGCGGGAGTGACCAAAGCTTTGTCTAACGAGTGGGCGAAAGAACGCATCAACGTGAACGCCATCGCGCCCGGCTACATTGCTACGGAAAACACCGCGGCTTTGCGTGCCGATCCGATGCGCAATAAGGCGATTCTGGATCGCATTCCCGAAGGCCGTTGGGGCGCGGCGGAAGACATCGCTGGCGGTTGCGTCTTTCTGGCGGGTAGCGACTCTGACTACCTGAATGGCGCGGTGCTGAATATTGACGGTGGCTGGCTGGGGCGATGAATGAAGAAGGCAGAATGTAGAATGCAGAAACAAAAAACCTCATTATGAAAACAAACTTACGTTTGCGACTGCTCCCTCTTCTACATTCTTCATTCTTCATTCTGCCTTTGCTGTTGGCCGCCAATCTTTCCATAGCGGCTGATGCCAAGTGGATTTCGTTGTTCAACGGCACGAACCTTGACGGCTGGGCGGTGATGAATGGTGGAAAATTTTCCGTAACAAACGGCGCGATTAAAATCGAGGGCGGCATGGGCTGGCTGCGGACGGAACGTGCGTTCACTAATTTCACGCTGGAAGTGGAGTGGCGCGGGTTAGAGACGAATTACAACAGTGGCATTTTTCTCCGCGCCGCTCTCAACGGCACGCCGATGCCCACGAATGGTTGGCAGGTGAACCTCAAACAGACTGACCTTGGCGCATGGCTTCAAAATAAAGACATCAAGCTCTCGCCCAAGCCTGCCATCGTGCCGCAGGGTGAGTGGGCGACTTTCACGATGGCAGTGCAGGGGACGAACGCCTCGCTGTCGCTGAACGGCAAACATCTGTGGACGCAGGGTTTCGATCCGGAGAGCGGTTTCATTGGCATTCAAGCGGAGGGAAAGCGGATGGAGATTCGCAGTGTGCGGGTGCGGGAACTGCCCAGTGATTTCAGCCTCGCGCCCAAGTCCGTCCTCGACGTGATGCAGCTAGTGGCCGACTGGCAGCTCGCGAATCCTTCCAGGCACAAGCCGACCGACTGGACGTGCGGCGTTGGCGACGCGGGCATGATGGTGCTGGCGGGAATTTCCGGCGACGTGAAATACCGCGACGCGATGCTCGCGCTGGGGGAGACGAATGAATGGAAACTCGGCGCTCGTAAATTTCATGCGGACGACCACGCTGTCGGTCAGACCTACTGCGAACTCTATTTTTTGTATCGCGATCCGAAGATGATTGCGCCGATGCGCGAGCGTTTTGACGCCATTCTGGCTGAGCCTTCGAAAGTCGAGAGCCTTGCCTTCGACCAACCCAAACACATGGCGGGCGAAAACTGGTCGTGGTGCGATTCGTTGTTCATGGCGCCGCCCGCATGGCTGCGGCTGTATCGCGCGACCGGCGATGAAAGATATTTGAGTTTCGTGCTCAAAGAATGGTGGCGCACCACTGATTATCTTTACGACAAGGATGAACATCTTTTCTTTCGCGACAGCACTTATTTCAAGAAGACGGAGGCCAACGGCAAGAAAGTTTTCTGGGGGCGCGGCAATGGCTGGGTGATGGGCGGACTCGTTCGCGTGCTGCAATACCTGCCGACGAATCATCCCGACCGTCCGCGCTTCGAGCAATTGTTCAAGGACATGGCGGCGAAAATCCTGACCTGCCAACAAGCCGACGGACTTTGGCGCGCGAGTTTGCTCGACCCGGATAGTTATCCGCTCAAGGAAACCAGCGGATCCGGTTTTTACACCTACGCACTGGCTTGGGGCGTGAATCAGGGCTTGCTCGACCGCGCGCAATTTGAACCCGCCGTGCGCAAGGCGTGGGCGGCGCTCACGGCCTGCGTGGATGCGGACGGCAAGCTGACGCACGTCCAGCCCATCGGCGCGGACCCGAAGAAATTTGCGGAAGACTCCACGGAAGTTTACGGCGTCGGCGCGTTCCTGTTGGCGGGAAGCGAAGTTTATCGGCTGGCGGTATTGGGAATGACAAAAGAATCTTCCTCTGCTTTCAATTCTGTTTCATGGATAGAAGGAAATCCAATTCCAGCATTGAGGGTTCCAGTTAAAATTACGAACCCGTCAATATTTGGCCGTGAAAATGAAACAGTGGAACTTAATTTATTGAAATTCACTGGTTGTTTTTGGACTTATAGTTTGAATCATAATGACAAAATTAAATTTGCCGTGATGGATTGCCTTTCATCTCGCATATTAACTTTGCAGGCTGATGCTTCTAATCCGATACAAGAAGACAACAAATTGCTTTTCCAAGTTGACCTCGCACCCGGCGAGACGCGGACATTTTATATTTTGGACGCAAGTGCGTTGGCCGCCACACCGCCGCCCATCGTAAAAACCTTTGCCCGTTACGTTCCCGAACGCTTCGACGATTTTGCGTGGGAGAGCGACCGCATTGCGCACCGCGCCTACGGTCTTGCGCTCATCACCGCTCCCGTAGGTGCCACGACCAGCAGCGGCCCGGATGTGTGGATCAAGAAGAATCGCGAGCTGACGGTGGATTCGATGTATCGCACCGGCCATTATCACGAGGACAACGGCGAATTCATGGACGATTATCGTGTCGGCAAAAGCCGCGGCTGCGGCGGCCTCGGCATTTGGGACGGCACGAAGCTTTACACGTCCAGCAATTATAGGAACTGGAAACTCATCACCACCGGCCCAATCCGCTCGGAATTTGAACTGACTTACGACGCGTGGGATGCCGGCAACGGCCGCATGATTTCCGAAATCAAGTGCTTCAGCATTGACGCCGGTTCGTGGCTGACGAAGGTGACGAGCACGATTTCCAGCGAAGACAAATCGCCGTTGACCATCGGCGTCGGCCTGGCCGAACGCGCCTGTCCCACGAATCGCGAGGAATTCATCGCGCACGATTTGACCGAGGGCTGGATGACTTACTGGCAGTCGGAAGATGTGCCAAAAGGCACGACGGCGGTGGCCATCCTGCTGCCGAAGAATTCCGTGAAGGAATTCACCAACGACAATCCCGCGATGCCCGACAGCGTGAAGCACGCCAATGTGCCGCAGCCGACGCATGAAGGTTATCCGGCCATCCGCAACCAGCTCGCCATCGCGCAGGCGGAAGTCGGCAAGCCGTTTGAGTATTACTTCGGCGCGAGCTGGGATCGCAGCGGCGATTTTACAAACCATCTCCAGTGGGAAAATTATCTGAAAAACTTTGCCGCGCGCCGCGACCAGCCGCTGCAAGTGACGGCGGGGAATTAAAATTGTCGCGCCGTTCCCGATTTTGATTTTTAATTCGCTTATGAAAATTTCCGTCGAACACATCGCCATCCCCGCCGCAGATCCGGTGGCTTTGAAGAATTGGTATGAACGCGTTCTCGGAGCACGCGAAGTTTTCAACAACGGCCAAACGCCGCCGACCTGCCTGATTTCGTTGGGCAGTGTCTGGTTCGAGATTTATCAAGCCGACGCGCCGTTGCCGGAACGTGGGAATAACAAGCTTCAGGGCTTTCGCCACCTCGCGCTGCGCGTGGATTCGCTGGACGCGGCGAAGGCGGAACTGGAAGCGCACGGTGTGAAATTTACCGAAACAGTCCGCCCAGCGGCTGGCGGCGGGAATGTATTATTTTTTGCGGACGGCGAGGGGAACCTGCTGCATTTCGTCGAGCGCCCGGCGGATTCCGCTTTACCAAAGCTGGGTTAAATAACTTGAAGAGATTGACCAAAACCATGGCGGTCGGCTTTGCGTTTTTGCCGATGGTTTTTTATTTGTCGATAGCTCCACACCATGTGGAGCATGGTTTTCTTTCCGGAATTGTTCGGTATCTGTTGGCTGTTTGCTCCTGTTTCTTTATCCCTGTATTTGGGCTTTTTCGATTAACACAAGTGTTTCAAATAAGTGAAGCTCTGCGGACTTTGGTTTTGGTAAGTTTGATGCTGGCTTGGTCTGTATTTGTAGCCTGGCTTTACATCCAGATGTCGAAAGAGTTTCGCGGCGAAAATGAACCTGAATATGAATCAGATCCTACGCGTGCAAAATATGATTGGGTTGGTTTTCGAGTCCGTTTCGTCTGTGGATTCATTGTTGGCTTCGGAGCCGGATGGCGTTTGGTGGAGGAAACAAACGACTGGGCGGAGATGTTTGGTGCAATGACAGCAGTTGGGGTGTTTATGGGATTGGTGTTTGGTTTGAGCCGTCCGAATTTTTGGAGCAGGTCGTGATTTTCGCCAATGGCATTGGACAAATTCACCAACTCGTAGCAAAATAGATTCAAGTATGAGCGATGAAGCCATGAGCAATTTTACGCCGCGCGCCCAGCAGGTTTTGGCGCTGGCACGCAAGGAAGCCGACCGGTTGAACCACAATTTTCTCGGCACGGAACACCTGTTGCTCGGCTTAATCAAGCTGGGGCAGGGCGTCGCCGTCAATGTTTTGCAGAGGATGGGGCTCGATCTCGAGACCGTCCGCTTGGAAGTCGAGAAACAGGTCGGCTCCGGCCCCGACCAGAAGATGGTTGGCAATATTCCCTACACGCCGCGCGTCAAAAAGGTAATTGCGCTCTCGCAGAAGGAAGCAAAAAATCTCAATCACACTTACGTCGGCACGGAGCATTTGCTGCTCGGCCTGTTGCGCGAAGGCGACGGCGTGGCCGCAAAAGTTTTGCGCGCGCTGGATGTGGACATTGAGCTTTGTCGTCAGGAGATTTTGAAGGAACTCGATCCGAATTTCAGCGGACAACCGGGCGGCGAAGAGCCGTCACAGCCGGGCGAACCTTCCGCTGAAAAAGCCGCCCCCGGCGAAAAGAAGGGCGATGTCAAAACACCGGCGCTGAAGGCGTTTGGCCGCGACCTGACGGAAATCTGCCGCAAAGGCGACATGGATCCGATCATCGGCCGGAAAAACGAAATCGAGCGCGTCATCCAGATTCTTTGTCGCCGCACGAAGAACAATCCGGTTCTGCTCGGCGAAGCGGGCGTGGGCAAGACGGCCATCGTCGAAGGTCTGGCACAGGAAATTGTGAAGGGCAATGTGCCGGAACTTCTGTTGAGTAAGCGTGTTATCACGCTCGACCTCGCGCTCATGGTGGCGGGCACGAAGTATCGCGGTCAGTTCGAGGAGCGCATCAAGGCGGTGATGGACGAAATTCGCCGCGCGAAGAATGTCATTCTCTTTATTGACGAATTGCACACGATTGTCGGCGCAGGTTCGGCAGAAGGCACGATGGACGCGAGCAACATCATCAAGCCCGCGCTGTCACGCGGCGAGATGCAGTGCGTCGGCGCGACGACGTTGAATGAATATCGCAAATACATTGAGAAGGACGCCGCGCTGGAACGCCGCTTTCAATCCGTGAAAGTCGAAGCGCCTTCAATTGACGACGCGATTGCGATTTTGAAAGGCTTGCGCCACAAATACGAAGAGCATCACAAGGCAGAATTCACGGATTTGGCGGTCGAACAGGCGGTGAAACTTTCCGACCGCTATATTACCGACCGGTTTTTGCCGGACAAGGCGATTGACGTTTTGGACGAAGCCGGCTCGCGCGCGCGCATCGGAACGATGACGCGGCCACCAGAAGTTAAAACGATGGAGGCTGAAATCGAAGAGGTCAAAGGCAAGAAGGAGGCGGCCATCAAGAATCAGGACTTTGAGGGCGCGGCGAAGATGCGCGATTTGGAAAAGCAGGCCAAGGACAAGCTTGAAACTTTGCTCAAAGACTGGCGCGCAAAGAGTGATGAAAAACGCGTCGTTGTTGGTGAAGACGAAATTTTGCAAGTCGTTGCCAAGTGGACGGGCATTCCGCTCAAGCGCATGGGTCAGGACGAAATGACGCGATTGCTTACCGTTGAAGTTGAGATGGAAAAAATCGTCGTAGGCCAGCGCGAGGCGGTTTCGGCGCTGTGCAAGGCGCTCAAGCGTTCGCGCGCGGATTTGAAAGATCCGCGTCGGCCGATTGGAACTTTCCTTTTGCTTGGCCCGACCGGCGTTGGCAAAACGCTGCTCGCCAAAACACTCGCGGAGCAGATGTTTGGGGACGCGAAATCGCTCATCCAATTGGACATGAGCGAATACATGGAAAAGTTCAACGTCTCGCGCCTAGTCGGTTCGCCGCCCGGCTATGTTGGCTACGAAGAGGGCGGCCAGCTCACGGAAAAAGTGCGGCGCAATCCATATTCAGTCGTTCTGTTTGACGAAATTGAAAAGGCACATCCCGACGTGTGGAACATGCTGTTGCAGATTTTGGAAGAGGGAAAACTCACGGATAGCATGGGGCGCATCGTAAATTTCCGCAACACCATCATCCTGATGACGTCGAACGTCGGATCGGACACGATTCGCAAATCATCCACGCTCGGCTTCGCGCCCATCACGGACGAAGCGACTTACGAGAAGGCGCGCGAACGGGTTTTGGAAGAAGCGAAGAAGACTTTCCGTCCTGAATTTTTGAATCGGTTGGATGACCTGATTGTGTTCCGCACGTTCACCAAGCCCGACCTCATCCAGATTTTAAGTCTGGAAGTGGAAAAAGTTTTGGAACGGCTGCGGAAGAAAAACCTCAAGTTGGAACTCGACGACAAGGCGAAGGATTTGCTCGTGGAAAAAGGCTACGATCCTCAATACGGCGCGCGCCCAATGCGGCGCGCGGTCGAGCGTTTCTTCGAGGATCCGCTCGCCGAGGAAATTCTCAAAGGTGCTTTGCGCGAAGGTGAATTAATCCAAGTCACCGCTGACAAAGATAAGCTGGTGTTCAACCAGAAAATCGTCGCGCCAGATGCCGGTGCGGTAAAATCCTAGAATAATTATTCTCCCAGCCGCGTTGAAAAACGCGGCTTTTTTATTGGCGCAACCGCGTAAAAATTTTTACGATTTGAAAAATGAAAGGCATCATCCTCGCTGGCGGCGCTGGCTCGCGACTCTATCCGCTCACGCTCGTTGCGAGCAAGCAGCTCCAACCCGTTTACGACAAGCCGATGGTTTATTATCCGCTGACGACGCTCATCGAGGGCGGTGTGCGCGAGATTTGCCTTATCTCCACGCCGCAGGATTTGCCGCGCTTCCGCCAACTGCTCGGCGACGGCTCTCGCTTCGGGCTGACGATTGATTATCGCGAACAGGCCAAGCCGGAAGGTATCGCGCAGGCGTTTCTGATTGCGGAAAGTTTCATCGGTCAGGACGCGGTGACGTTGATTCTCGGCGACAACATTTTTTACGGCGGCGACGTTTTCACCCGCGCATTTGGCGAATTCAAAGGGGGCGCAACCATCTTTGGTTATCACGTCCACGACCCGGAACGCTACGGCGTGGTGGAATTTGACGCGGCGGGCAAGGCCGTTTCCATCGAGGAAAAACCCAAGTTACCCAAGAGCAATTACGCGGTGCCTGGTCTTTACATTTACGACAACGAAGTTGTGGCCATCACAAAAAACCTGAAGCCGTCTGCGCGCGGCGAGCTGGAAATCACCGCCGTCAACGTCGAGTATCTGCGGCGCGGCGCGCTGCGCGTGCAGCGGTTGCCGCGCGGGTTCGCGTGGCTGGATGCTGGCACGAGCAGCAGCCTGCACGAGGCGAGCGCGTATGTGCAGACAATCGAGAAGCGTGCGGGTATCAAGATCGGTTGTCCCGAAGAAGCGGCGTTTCATTCCCGAATTGTCTCGCTGGCGCAACTCGAAGCCATCGTTGGCGAAATGCCTAACTGCGAATACCGGAGCTATCTTGAAACCGAAGTTGTCGCTGAAGCGAAGCGTCTGCTTAAATAATTATGATTCTTCTCCTTGGTGCCAGCGGCTATATCGGCGAAGCGTTTGCGGGTGAATTGACGCGGCGCGGCGAAAAATTTATCCCCCTCGCGCGTAAGGAAGTAGACTACACGCGCTTTGACTTATTGCTGAAATTTCTTTCCGAAAAGAAACCAACCTTTCTCATCAACGCTGCCGGTTACACCGGCAAGCCAAACGTGGACGCGTGCGAACTGGACAAGGCGGGCACGTTGCTGGGCAACGCGCTGTTGCCGCAGACCATCGCGCACGCGTGCGCGGTAGTGAATGTTCCGTGGGGTCACGTTTCCAGCGGCTGTATTTATTCTGGCGCGAAAGTGATGGCGGATGCTCTGACGCGGACGGAAAAGGATTTTACCAAGCCGGAATTGCGCAAGCTGGCGGCTGAGTCGCCGGAAAAAATTCACGGTTTCACCGAAATAGATGCGCCGAATTTTTCCTTTCGCGATTTGCCGTGCAGTTTTTACAGTGGCACGAAGGCGCTCGGTGAGGAAGCCATCGCCGGCATTGGGCAGAGTTACATCTGGCGGCTGCGGATTCCGTTCGACGAGTTTGATAACAAACGGAATTACCTGAGCAAAGTGCAGCGCTACGCCAAAGTTTATGACAACGTGAATTCCATTTCGCACCGCGCCGATTATGTGAAGGCATGTCTTGATACTTGGACGCTGCGTGCGCCGTTTGGCATCTACAACGTCACGAATCCCGGATTCGTCACCACGCGGCACGTCGTGGAGCAGATTGAGAAATACCTGAAGCCCGCCCGGAAATTTGAGTATTGGGCGAATGACGAGGAATTCTACAAAGTCGCCGCCAAAACGCCGCGCTCCAACTGTGTGATGGACGTTTCCAAACTGCTTTCCGTTGGTGTGAAAATTCGCAGCGTGGAAGCAGCGTTGGAAGATTCACTAAAGAACTGGAAGCCAGAATAAATTTCAAAATGAATCTGCTCATTACCGGCGGCGCGGGCTTTATCGGCTCCAACCTCATCCACCACGTTATTGATGATCCGCGTGTCACCAAGCTCATCAACCTCGACTGCCTGACTTACGCGGGGCGGCTGGAAAATTTGGAGAAAATTTCCCAACATCCAAAATACATTTTTGAGCGGGTTGATTTGCGCGACAAGGCGGCCACGCTGAAGGTTGTCGAAAAGCACGGCATCACGCACGTCATGCACCTCGCGGCGGAATCGCATGTGGATCGATCCATCACCGGGCCGGGCGATTTCATCCAGACGAACATTGTCGGCACGTTCAACTTGCTCGAAGCCTGCCGCGCGGTTTGGAATGGCGACTTCGCGGGCAAAAAATTTCACCACGTCAGCACGGATGAAGTTTATGGCTCCCTCGGCGCGACGGGTTTGTTCACCGAGACGACTGCCTACGCACCAAATTCGCCGTATTCCGCCAGCAAGGCGTCGAGTGATTTTCTTGTTCGCGCGTATCATCACACTTACGGTCTGCCGACGGTCATTACGAATTGCTCTAACAACTACGGCCCGTTTCAATTTCCGGAAAAGCTCATCCCTGTCATCATCCAAAATATCCTCGCCCGCAAGCCGCTGCCGGTTTACGGCGACGGTATGAACGTGCGCGACTGGCTTTACGTGCGCGACCACGCGGAGGCGCTTTGGACGGTTTTGAACAAAGGCCAGATCGCCGAGACTTACAACATCGGCGGCCATAACGAATGGGCCAACATCCTTATCGTGGAGCTTATTTGCGACACCGTTGACGAATTCGCGCCCGCGCTCGGTGGTAACTCGCGCAAACTCATCACCTTCGTGAAGGATCGTCCCGGCCACGACCGGCGTTACGCGATTGACGCGACGAAGATTGAGCGAGAACTCGGCTGGACGCCCGCGCACAAGTTTGAAGACGGCATCCGTGAAACGATTCAATGGTATATCGCCAATCAGGACTGGGTGAAATCCGTGCTGAAGAAATAATTCGTTGAACGTCTGCGCCGGTTGTATCATCCAAGTGTCATGAACCGCGCCAAAATCATTTCTCTGTTTGCCGGCATTTTGGGCGTTTGGCTGACAGTTCACGCGGATAACACAAACTCAATCATCTGGAACACCGCCGCCGACCGCGTCAGCGCGAACGTGCGCGGCGAAGCTCTCTGGCCGTTGCTCGAAGACATCGCGCACCAGACCGGTTGGCATATTTTTGTGGAGCCGGGCGCGGATCGGAAAGCCGACGTTAAGTTTAGAAACCTGCTGCGCGGCGAGGCGTTGAAGAAATTGCTCGGCGATTTGAACTTCGCCTTTGTGCCGCAGACCAATTCGGCGGATCACCTTTACGTTTTCACCACCACAATCCGCGCCGCGACGCAGCGCGTGAATATCGCCGCCACCAATTCAGTCGCTGCGGCCAAACATACCGCCAACGAGCTGCTTCTCAAGCTCAAGCCGGGCACGGATATTGACGCGCTCGCCAAGGCACTTGGCGCGAAGGTGACCGGACGCAACGACAAGCTGGGGCTTTACAAATTGCAATTCGATGACGCCGCTACCACGGACGCCGCGCTGGCGAAGTTGAAATCCAATTCCGATGTGGCGCAGGTGGATTACAATTATCTATTTGAACCGCCCGTTGCACCGCAAAAGCTGGCGAACGCGCCGGTCGGCCCCGTATCGCTCACGCTGAATCCACCGCCAGATTCTGGGCGCGTCATCGTTGGCTTGGTGGACACTGCCATTCAACCGCTCGGTGCGGAGCTGGACAAGTTTATCCTCAAGCCCCTGTCGGTTGCGGGCGATGCTTCTGTTGGCAGCAGCGATCCCACGCACGCCACCAGCATGGCAGAAACAATTCTTCGCGCGATTGCCGCGCAGAACAACGGGACTTCGGTGCAGATACTGCCGGTGGACATTTATGGCAACAGCGAAACAGCGACGACTTGGAATTTGATACTCGGTCTTCAAGCCGTGGCTAACGGCGGTGCTAACCCGATTAACTTGAGTCTTGGTGGCAAGAACGCTAGTCCAATGCTTGACGATTTTGTGAATCAGATGCTGGCCAGAGGCATCGTCATTTTTGCGGCGACGGGAAACAGCGGAGAAAACACCGTGAACTCGCCGGCGTCGAATCCCGGCGTCGTCGCCGTGGCCGCTAAGCAGGGCTCACAGCTTGCGCCGTATTCGAACTACGGCAGCGGGACGGCCATTGCGCTGCCGGGGCAGAGCGTGATTTATCTCGGCGGACAAGCGTTCATCGTCCAAGGAACTTCGCCGGCGACGGCCTACGCGACCGGTATTGCTGCGGGAACCAAAAGCGGGAGTTCGCAAACCTGGGAGCAAATTCTCGCCACAATGCAGAAACAATTTCCCGTGCCCGCAAAGTGAGCTTTAGTGCGAGAGGCAGCCGTATTTGATAAAGGTGCCGAGAAACACGCCAACCGAAGCAATCAGCAGCCACGGCGAACCGTGCATCAGCATGACAATTCCCCAACTGATGAAGAAGGCGAACAGGCAAAAAACCAACAGAGCCAACGTAAATTTCATTACTGTAAAGTGTAGTTAAATTTCGCTTTCAGGCAAGCGCCGCTTCACTGTTTACCCTTCACCAGCGCGTCCACCACACCGGGGTCGGCGAGTGTGCTGGTATCGCCAATCTGGTCGGTCTGGTTCTCGGCGATCTTGCGCAGGATACGGCGCATGATTTTTCCCGAACGCGTCTTCGGCAGGCCGGGCGCGAATTGGATTTTATCCGGCACGGCGATGGCGCCGATTTCCCGGCGGACGTGGAGCGCCAGATCTTTCTTCAATTCCTCACTTTCCACTTCGCCGTCTTTCAACGTCACGAACGCGTAGAGCGCCTGGCCTTTGATGTCGTGCGGCATGGGCGCGACGGCGGCTTCGGCCACTTTCGCGTGACTCACGAGCGCGCTCTCGACTTCGGCGGTGCCGATGCGGTGGCCGGAGACATTGACGACATCGTCCACGCGGCCGAGCAACCAGTAGTCGCCATCGGCATCAATGCGGCAGCCGTCGCCGGTGAAATACATGTCCTTGAACGTGGCGAAATAAGTGTTGATGAAACGGTCATGGTCACCCCACGTCGTGCGCATGATGCCGGGCCACGGTTTCTTGATGCAGAGTTTGCCGCCCTCGTTCGGTTTGCATTCGGAGCCGTCATCGCGGAGGACAACCGGTTCCACGCCAAAGAACGCGCGTCCGGCGCTGCCGGGCTTGAGCGTGTGCGCACCGGGCATCGGCGTGATAAGGTGTCCGCCAGTTTCGGTCTGCCACCAGGTGTCCACGATGGGACAACGTTCGCCGCCGACGTGTTTGTAATACCACATCCACGCTTCAGGATTGATCGGTTCGCCAACGGAACCAAGCACGCGGAGCGAAGACATATTGTATTTCGCGGGGAATTCATCGCCGAGGCGGATCAACGCACGGATAGCGGTGGGCGCGGTGTAGAAGGAATTCACCTTGAACTTTTCGACAATTTTCCAGAGGCGTCCGGCGTCGGGATAGGTCGGCACGCCTTCGAACATGAGCGTGGTGCCGCCATTGCAGAGCGGGCCGTAAACGACGTAGCTGTGACCGGTGACCCAGCCGATGTCGGCTGTGCAGAAGTAAACGTCGTTCTCGTGGATATCAAAAACGTATTTGTGTGTGAGCGCACTCCAGAGCAGATAACCCGCGGTGCTGTGCACGACGCCCTTCGGTTTGCCGGTGGAACCCGAGGTGTAGAGGATGAAGAGATAATCTTCGGCCTTCATCTTTTCCGCCGGGCAATCGTTGGAGGCTTTCGCCATTAATTCGTGATACCACACGTCGCGTCCGGCGGTGATGTTGCACGGCTCATCGTTGCGTTTCACGACGACGACTTTCTGGATGCTCGACGTGTGTGTGAGCGCGGCGTCGGCGAGCTGCTTGAGTGCGAGCGATTTTCCGGCGCGGAGCGAGACGTTCGCGGTGATGAGCAATTTGCATTCGGAATCGTTGATACGGCCCGCGAGTGAATCGGAGCTGAACCCGCCGAAGACAATTGAGTGAATCGCGCCGATGCGCGCACACGCGAGCATCGCGACGGCGGCTTCGGGAATCATCGGCATGTAAATCGCGACGCGGTCGCCCTTCTGCACGCCGAGCGATTTGAGGACGTTGGCGAACTTGCAGACATCTTTGTGCAGTTCGGCGTAAGAGATGTGTTTCACATCTTCTTCGGGTTCGCCCTGCCAGATGATGGCGGTCTTATGGCCGATAGTCTTGAGATGGCGATCGAGGCAGTTGACGGTGACATTCAGTTCGCCGTCTTCGAACCAAGTGTGTTTGATGACGCGCTTGTCGGTGTTCCACTCAAACTTGCGGGCGTGCGTTGGTTTTTTGAACCAATCGAGCGAGGCGGATTGTTCCATCCAGAATTTTTCCGAGTCATTCACGGAGCGCGCATACATGGCGTCGTATTGGGCGGAATTGATCAAGGCGTGCTTGATGACTTCCGCCGACGGCGGGAAAGTGCGGCCGGCTTGTTGCAGTGATTGGGTTGAGATGGCTTCTTTGCTCATGTTGTTTCGGGTGAATTAAGTCGCGCAATTTCCGAAAATACAGGGAGCCTGTCAACCGCAACAAACGTTGGGTAAACACAAAATCAAGTCCGCAGTGCAAAATTTCGCTCGGAAGTTTTAGCCGACGTTCTTTTGACCAGCGGCGAAGTAATCCAAGTATTTCTCCAGTTGCGCCTTCATTTCCTTCCGGTGAACAATCGCGTCAATCAAGCCGTGATCCAGAAGAAATTCGGAGGTTTGGAAACCGGGCGGCAGTTCCGCCTGCGTGGTGTCTTTGATGACACGCGGTCCGGCGAATCCAATCATCGCCTTGGGTTCTGCGAGAATCAGATCACCGAGGCTGGCGTAGCTGGCCATGACGCCCGCGTAGTCCGGATTTACGAGAATGCTGATGTAAGGCAATTTTTTTTGTGCGTGATAGGCGAGTGCAGCGCTCGTCTTGGCCATTTGCATGAGGCTGAACATGCCTTCATACATGCGCGCGCCGCCGCTGGTGGAAATGATGATGACCGGCCAGCCGCCCTCGGTTCCGCGTTCGATCAATCGGGTAAGCTTTTCACCGACCACGGAACCCATTGAGCCGCCGAGAAAGCCGAAGTCCATCACGCCGAGCGCAACGGTGTGTGCGCCCATTTTACTGATGCCGGTGATGACCGCGTCTTTCAGGGTTGATTTTTTCTTTAGCGCATCAAGCTTGGACTTGTAGGTGGAAACGCCTTTAAATCCGAGCACATCCACGCTGGCCATAGCAGCATCCATTTCCTCGAATGAACAGGTTTCGACGAGCGAATGAATGCGCTCACGTGCGCCGATGGGAAAGTGGTGTTCACACTTGGGGCAAATCTTGAGATTTTCGTCCAGTTCCTTGTCGAAAATCATCGCTTCGCAGGAGGGACATTTTGTCCAAAGACCTTCAGGAATCTCGCGTTTGCGCGACTTTCTGGTGCCCAGTTTTGGCTTTTTAGCGAAAGTCGTCTCCGCCGCGTCCGTCGTCGGCGGCGTCAAAGCCGGTTCAACCTGCGTCACGCCATCAATGGTCTTTTTCAAGAACGAAGTAGTATCCATGAACGCCTGATACTACGAAATTCACAGGCCACGCGCAACTGTCCAGACACACACCGCCGCCGCGCCCGCGTCGCGCAAAGCCCGCGCGCAGTCATTGGTCGTGGCGCCGGTGGTGAAGACATCGTCCAGTAAAACGATGCGTTTACCGCCCAATCTGGCATCGGGGCGGACGGTGAAGGCGTTCTTCATATTCGTCGCGCGCTGGTCGCGCGTGAGCAGCGTTTGCGTGGCGGTGAGAGCAATCCGCCGGAGAATTTTGGTGTTTAATGGAATTATTGTGGCGTGGCTCAAATGCACGGCGAGGCGCTCGGCTTGATTGAATTCGCGTTCCCGCAATTTCAGCGGATGCAATGGCACGGGGACAATGAAATCCCAGTTGTCCGTTTTCAATTCTGGTGCGGCTTCGCGCACTAGCAGTTCGGCCAGAAAATCCTCGAACCACAAGGCGCGTTGATATTTGAAACGATGGATGGCTTCCAGCACGGCGGTCTTGGCAACCACCGCCGAGCGCGCGGAGGTGAAATGCAATTCAAGGTCGTGGCAGTTGGTGCAGACGAAGGCGGTGGTCAAATCGCCCTCGAACGGCAGCCCGCAGCGCTCGCAAAATGGCGGACGGATGAAGCGCACCTGCGACCAGCATTTGCCGCAAACCAGTCCGGCGCGCGCGTCGGCGCGGTTGGTTTGGCAAAGTTGGCAAACCGGCGGATATAACAATTCCAGCCCGGCGCGAAGCCATTCGCGTGAAGTGCTCACGCGGAAAATTTATTTTATCTTCGCGTGGTGGAAAGAATAAATTTTATGCTGGAATCACTGGTTGTTCCCATTCTGGCAATTAGCAGGGTCGTCCGCCTCGATGTCCGCCTCGGGAATCCGCATGGCGTAAAATGAACGGTAAATGAAAACCAGCGCCACGATGAGGAAAAATCCGCCGATGAGCGTTTTGATGCTCTGATGCGGAATAGTCACGGCGATTTCGACTGCGAGCAAACCGAAGAGGGTAGTGAATTTGATGACCGGATTCAGCGCCACGGAACTTGTGTCCTTGAACGGATCGCCCACGGTGTCACCCACGACGGTGGCGGCGTGGAGCGGTGTGCCTTTTTGCCGGAGATCGACTTCAACAATCTTCTTGGCGTTGTCCCACGCGCCGCCAGCGTTGGCCATGAAAATGGCTTGATACAAACCGAAGAACGCAATCCCGACAAGATAGCCGATGAAGAAATACGGATTGAAAAACGCGAGCCCGAGCGCGAGGCAAAAGATGACAATGAAGATGTTCCACATGCCCTTCTGCGCATAAACGGTGCAGATACGGACGACTTCCTTACTGTCCGCCTCGGACGCCGTGGTGGCATCGAGCTTCATGTGTTCTTCAATATAAACCACCGCGCGATACGCACCGGTGACGACGGCTTGCGTGCTGGCGCCAGTAAACCAGTAGATGACTGCGCCACCCATGAGCAGGCCGAGGATGATTTCCGGCTGCACCAAACTCAAGTGGGCGATGACATTGCCGAACATGTTTTCCAAAAGAATGATGATGCCAAAAACCATCGTGGTTGCGCCTACGACGGCGGTTCCGATGAGCACCGGCTTGGCTGTGGCTTTGAACGTATTGCCCGCGCCGTCATTTTTTTCGAGCAGGTGCTTGGCGTTTTCGAAGTCCGGCTTGAAGCCAAAATCCTTTTCGATTTCAGCAGCGATGTTCGGCTGCGCCTCGATGCGGCTCAATTCATAGACGGATTGCGCATTGTCTGTCACCGGGCCGTAGCTATCCACGGCAATAGTCACCGGACCCATGCCAAGAAAGCCAAAGGCGACGAGGCCAAATGCGAAGATGGGTGCGGCAAATTTAAATTTTTCCGGCATTAGAGCGAGGATGGGCGAGTCGGCGTAGGTCGCCAACTGACTTGCACAGAACATGAGGCCGAGAATAACGAAGCCCATCCAGAACGCGGAAAAGTTGCCCGCCACGAAGCCGGACAAAATGTTCAGCGACGCGCCGCCGTGCCGCGAACAAGTGGTTACTTCCTTGACGTGCTGCGATTTGGTGCTGGTGAAAATTTTGGTGAATTCAGGAATCACCGCGCCCGCTACCGTGCCGCAGGAAATGATGGCCGAGAGCACCCACCACAAGTTTGAATCAATGCCAGTCTGTTTTGAGAGCAGTAGGTAACTGGCGATAAAGGTAACGACAATTGAGACCGCTGAAGTAATCCACACCAGATGCGTGAGCGGTTCCTCAAAATCAAAATCCTTCTTGCTACCGAATTTTGCGTTCGTAATCCCTTCGTTCAAAAAATACGAAACGAGCGACGTGACAATCATCAAGGCGCGCATCGTGAATAGCCAGATGATGAGCGTCGCGCAAACGACCGGGCTGGCCGCCAATGCCAGCGCGAGAAACGCGATAAGCGCCACGCCGGTCACGCCGTAGGTTTCAAAACCGTCGGCCGTCGGCCCGACGGAGTCACCGGCATTGTCACCGGTGCAATCCGCGATGACACCGGGATTCTTCGGATCATCCTCCGGCAGCTTGAAAACAATTTTCATCAAATCACTACCGATATCAGCAATTTTCGTGAAGATGCCGCCACAGATACGCAGCACACTTGCGCCCAAGGATTCGCCGATGGCAAAACCAATGAAGCATGGACCGACGAGTTCGCGCGGCAGAAAAATCAAAATGCTGATCATGAAAAATAATTCCACCGAGACCAGCAGCAGCCCGACGCTCATGCCGGAGCGCAGCGGTATGCCCACGGTCAAAAGCGGGTTGCCGCGCAACGCGGCGAAAGAAGTGCGCGAGTTGGCGGTGGTGTTGATGCGGATGCCAAACCAAGCGACGCCGTAACTGCCAAGAATTCCGAGGACTGATGCGGCAAGAATTACCATGACGTTGCCGTAGGTTTTTTCTTCCAGCACTTTGAAGTAAAAAAATATGCAGCCACCGATGAGCAGCCAGAGGATGGCGAGAAATTTCCCCTGCTGAAACAAGTAGGTTTTGCAAGTCTCCCAAATAATTTTGGAAACATCAGCCATGGATTTGTGAACTGGCAGCGATTTGGTCTGCTGGTATTGCACCAGACCAAAAATAGCACCGATGGCGCACATTAAAATACCAAGATACATGAGCTGGATGCCGGTCACTCCCCCCAGTCCATCAAACTTTACCGTGTCCAGCGGTGGGATTTTAAGGTCGGCCTCACCAGCGTGGAGCGTGGTGCCTGACGTGAGAATAATGAGTGCAGTAATGACGTTTCGTGTTTTGGTTAAGTGCATAAGTGTTTGAATGGTCTAGTATCAGCTTCGTAGAGTTTGGCATTTAATCGGAATGGAATAACACGGCTTGAATAATTTTCTGTTGAAGCCAAACCAAAAGTGACCGGTGACCGATTAGTAAGCCAATGCAGCTGCTGTCACGCCTTTGCTGCCTAGGTGATGCTGCAACGCCATTTTCAATCTTTAGAAAATCATTTTTTGACATCTGACAATATTAGCAGAATTGCTGATAGCGCCAAGCGGTGAATCGGCTTTTGCCAAAATTAGCCGCGTGTTTGCCAAGATTTGTAAATTTGCTGCGAAGCATTTAAGAATTAACGGTGCAAATTATTCAAATTAGCCGCGCCAAAATTTGTTAAGAATTCAACAATCTCCGTGTGGTTAATAACCGCAGCTAGGCGTTAAGGTGACTATGCAAATCGTGGAACACACTGTCACACATCAATTGATTACGGATCCGCCCGTTAGAAAAAAAACTGGCTCGACCTATAGCCATTTTCAGGCGCGAGAAACCGCTTTTGACCGGCCACGTGATTTTTTGGGCAATCGTTTTGTATATGCCGTTATTTCCTCTCGCGCCCGCGGACTTTCGCTTGGTGTAAATATGAATCCCGACAAAAAGTGTAATTTCGATTGCTCTTATTGCGAGGTGGATCGACGTCTGTCGTCGCCTGAAAAGAATCTTGATGTGGATGTAATGGCGGCTGAATTGCGGAAAACAATTTCGTTCATTCAAAGTGGAAAGCTGGCCGAACAGCCCGGGTTTCATCACTTGCCTTCGGAACTATTGCAGTTGCGTCAAGTTGCATTAAGCGGTGATGGTGAACCCACACTTGCCGCCAATTTTGTTGAAGCAGTTCAGGCCGTGGTGCGCGTTCGTGCCTTGGGCGGTTTTTTTAAGATTGTGTTGATCACCAACGGAACCGGGCTTGATCAGCCACACATTTTGCGCGGGCTGGAATTTCTGACCAAGTCGGACGAGGTCTGGATCAAGTTGGATGGCGGCACGCAAGCTTTCATTGATAAAGTCAATCATCCTGATTTACCGCTTGAAAAAATTCTGTCCAACATACTGCTCATCGGGCGGCAACGTCCGGTGGTTATCCAGAGTCTTTTTCCAGCGGTTCACGGTGAAGAGCCGCCCTATGAGGAGGTTCGGGAATATGCCCAACGCCTCAAGGAACTTAAGGATGGAAGCGCACAAATTTCATTGGTGCAAATTTATTCTGCTGCCCGCCCGGGAGGCAATTCCGAGTGGGGACACCTGCCCTTGCGTGTGCTTTCGCAGATTGCGCAATCCGTGCGCCAAATCACGGGTATCCGCGCAGAAGTTTTTTAATTGTTTGGTTAATGCGAAAACGGCCGCCGGAAATTCCGACGGCCGTTTTTGTTTCAAGCCATTTTCAAGTGCGCGGCAGCGCATAGCCCGTCAGCGCCTTCATGTATTGGGCGCGTTCATAGGCCGCCGGTTCCGGACAGTTTTTCTGGCTCAAGCTGCCTTTTAATTGGTTGACTGACTCGTATTCGTGTTCTTTCAGCCAGTCCACCATGTCGCGCTCAATCATCGCAATTTGCGGGATTCCGTGGCGGATGACCGTCGAGCAAAGCATCGTCACATCAGCGCCCGCCATGAGCATCTTTAGCACGTCGGACGCGCGATGAATGCCACTAGTCGCGGCGAGACTGGCTTTTAGCTTTCCGTGCAGAAGGGCAATCCATCGCAACGGCAGGCGCATCGCCATCGGCGTGCTCAACAAAATGTTCGGTTTTATTTCGAGCGATTCCAATTCAATGTCCGGCTGGTAAAATCGGTTGAACAAAACCAGTCCATTCACGCCGGTTTGGTCAAGGCGCTTGGCCATGTTCGCGAAGTTGCTAAAAAACGGGCTCAATTTAACCGCAACGGGAATTGACACTTCTGCTTTCACCGCCTTCACGATGTCGATATAGGTCATTTCGACTTCCGTGCCCGTGAGATTCATGTCCGTCGGAATGTAGTAGATATTCAACTCCAGTGCGTCCGCGCCAGCTTTTTGAATCTGCCTGGCGTAATCTATCCAGCCGCCGAGCGAGGATCCGTTCAGGCTGGCGATGATGGGAATCCTAGTTGCTTGTTTCGCCTCCCAGATGTGGCGCAAATATTCCTCCGGCCCGAGCTTGAATTCGTCCGGCTCCGGAAAATACGACAGCGCCTCCGCATAACTTTCCGTGCCCGCCTCCAACTGGCGATGCAACTCCAGCCGGTCGCCCCGCAACTGCTCCTCGAACAGCGAATACAAAACCACCGCCGCCGCGCCGGCGTCCTCCATGCGCTTGATGTTGTCAATGTCTTCCGACAACGGTGAGGCGGATACCACCAGCGGCGAACGCAGTTTCAGGCCGAGATAATTGGTTGAAATGTCCATAATCTTTTTTGGTTCAGGGTTAAATCAAGCGGTTGCCGTCGGCGGCGTGGTTTCCGCCTTCAAGTCGCGGGCGGCCATGTTTTGATAAAATTTCCAGCGCCGGTCGGCTTCCACCTGCGATTGCGCGAAAAATTTCTTCGCATCCTCCGGCTTGCTCTTCGTGAGCATCTTGAACCGGTTTTCCGACATCATGAAATCCGACACCTTGGCCTTCGCCGCGCCGGAATCCAGTTGCAGCGGATTCTCACCGCGATCCGCGCGGCGCGGGTCAAAGCGATACAGCAGCCACTGACCGGAATCCACCGCCAGCTTCTGCTGCTTCGCGCCGATGCCCGTGTCCAGCGCGATGCCGTGCGCGATGCAATGGCTGTAGGCGATGATCAACGACGGGCCGGGATAACTCTCCGCTTCGATAAACGCCTTCAGCGTGTGTTCGTCCTTCGCGCCCATAGCAACGCTGGCGACATAAATATTTCCGTAAGCCATCGCGATCAGGCCGAGATCCTTCTTGCCCGCCGGTTTGCCGCCGGCGGCGAATTTCGCAATCGCGCCGCGCGGCGTGGATTTGCTCATCTGACCGCCGGTGTTGGAATAAACTTCCGTGTCCATCACCAGCACGTTGACCTTGCGGCCGCTGGCGAGCACGTGATCCAAACCACCGTAGCCGATGTCGTAAGCCCAGCCGTCACCGCCGAGAATCCACACGCTCTTTTTCACGAGCATATCGGCCAATGGAATCAACAGTTTCGCTTCCGGCAAATCCAGCTTGGCAATTTTCTGCTTCAAGACCTCTACGCGTTCGCGCTGGTCGAAAATGCCCGCCTCGTCGTCCTGATTCGCGAATAAAATTTGATTCGTGAAATCGTCGCCGATGTGCGCCGAAAGTTTTTTCAGCAGCTCCTCCGCCATTTCCTTTTGCTTGTCAATCGAGACGCGGAAGCCGAGACCGAACTCCGCATTGTCCTCAAACAGCGAGTTGCACCAGGTCGGGCCCTTGCCGCATTTGTTCGTCGCGTAAGGTGTCGTCGGCAGGTTACCGCCGTAAATCGAGGAACAACCCGTCGCGTTGGCCACGACCATGCGGTCGCCAAACAACTGCGTGAGCATCTTGATGTAGGGCGTCTCGCCACAACCGGAGCACGCGCCGCTGAATTCAAAGAGCGGTTGCAACAGTTGCTGCTGGCGCAGCGAACCCGTCTTGATTTTGCGCCGGTCAAATTCCGGCAGGTTAAGGAAGTAATCCCAGTTCAGCGCCTCTGCCTCGCGCAACGGCGCTTGAGGCTGCATGTTGATGGCCTTGAGCTTTGCTTCGGTCTTGTTTTTAGCCGGGCAAACTTCAACGCAAATCCGGCAGCCGGTGCAGTCTTCCGGCGCAACTTGCAGCGAGAATTTTTGTCCCTTGAATTCCGGCACGCGCGAATCGCAGCTTTTGAAAGTGGCGGGAACATTTTTCAATTCTGCCGCGTCAAAAACCTTGGCGCGAATCGTCGCGTGCGGACAGATGGCCACGCATTTCAGGCATTGAATGCAGGTTTTTTCGTCCCACACCGGAATTTCCAGCGCGAGATTGCGCTTCTCGAATTGCGCCGTCGCGGTCGGGAACGAGCCGTCGTTCGGGAACGCGCTTACCGGCAGTTCATCGCCGAAACCGGCAGCGATTTTGCCGAGCACATTGCGCACAAACGCGGGTGCGTTTGGCGTGATGGGCGGCAGGAGCGCGCCGGTGCCGTTGACTTTGTTGTTCGCGAACGCAACCTCGTGCAGATGCGCGAGCGTGTTGTCCACAGCCTTCAAATTCATTTGGACGACTTCCTCGCCCTTTTTGCCGTAGGTTTTTTTGATGGAATTCTTGATGGCCGCAATGGCTTCGTCTTTCGGCAGCACGCCGGAAAGCGCGAAGAAGCAGACCTGCATGATTGTGTTAATGCGTCCGCCCATGCCGCTTTCGCGTGCGACTTTCGTGGCGTCGATGACGAAGAATTTCGCCTGCTTCGCGAGCAGCGTTTCCTGCACCGGCGTTGGCAACTGCGACCAGACGGCTTCTTTCGTGTGTGGCGTGTTCAGCAGAAAAGTCCCGCCGGTCACGAGTGGACGCAGCATCTCGTAGCGGTCAAGGAAGGTCGGCAGATGGCACGCTACGAAGTTGGCGCTGGTGATCAAATAGGTCGAGCGGATTGGATCCGGCCCGAAGCGCAGATGCGAAACGGTCATCGAACCCGATTTCTTCGAGTCGTAAACGAAGTAGCCTTGCGCATAGTTGGCGGTTTCTTCGCCGATGATTTTGATGGAATTTTTGTTCGCGCCCACCGTGCCGTCCGCGCCAAGCCCGTAGAACAGCGCGCGCACGACGTTGGCCGGTTCCGTGGAAAAATTGGCGTCGTAAGCCAAGCTCGTGTGCGACACATCGTCGTTGATGCCGACGACAAAATGATTTTTCGGCGCAGCGACGGACAGGTTGTCGAAAATCGCTTTGATCATCGCCGGCGTGAATTCCTTCGAGGACAAACCATAGCGACCCGCAAACACCTGCGGCACGACTTTCAACTGCGAACGGCCTGCTGCCGTTTCTTCCATCAACGCCGTGACGACGTCTTGATAGAGCGGGTCGCCGGTCGCGCCGGGTTCCTTGGTGCGGTCAAGCACCGCGATGCGTTTCACTGATTTTGGGAGTGCTTCTACGAAGCGTTTGCCGTCGAACGGTCGATACAGGCGCACTTTTAGCACGCCGATTTTTTCACCCTTGGCGGCGAGTGCGTCCACGGTTTCGTGCGCGGCTTCGCAACCGGAACCCATCAGCACGATGACCCGTTCCGCATCCGGCGCGCCGGCGTAATCGAACAACCGGTATTTGCGCCCGGTCTGTGCCGCGAATTCGTCCATGACTTTCTGAACGATGTCGGGACATGCGGAGTAAAAGTGATTCGCGGCTTCGCGGCCCTGGAAAAAGGCGTCGGGATTCTGCGCCGTGCCGCGCAACACCGGTTTGTCCGGCGTCATCGCGCGGGCGCGATGTTCCGCGATCAATCGGTCGTCAATCAGCGCGCGCATCACCGCTTCGTCGAGCATTTCAATTTTGGATACTTCGTGCGACGTGCGGAAGCCGTCGAAAAAATGAATGAACGGCAGTCGCGAACGGAGCGTCGCTGCCTGTGAAATCAGGGCGAAATCCATGGTCTCCTGCACCGAGGCTGCGCCGAGCATCGCCCAGCCGGTCGAGCGGCAGGCCATGATGTCGCTGTGGTCGCCGAAAATGGAAAGCGCGTGCGTGGCCACCGTGCGCGCGGTGACATGGAACACCGTCGGCAGCAATTCGCCGGCGATTTTGAACATGTTGGGAATCATTAGCAGCAAACCCTGTGACGCCGTGAAAGTGGTGCTCATCGCGCCGGTCTGTAGCATGCCGTGAACCGCGCCGACCGCGCCGCCTTCGCTCTGCATTTCCACGATGCCGGGAATGGTTCCCCAGAGGTTTTTTTTACCCTCGGACGCCCACTGGTCGCACCACTCGGCGATGCCCGAGGACGGCGTGATGGGATAAATTGCCATTGCCTCGTTCAGGCGGTAGGCGACATAGGCGGCGGCTTCGGCGCCATCAATGGTTTTGAAAATGGGAGTTTTTTTCATTTTGAGATGCAGGTCGGTGTCGGTTGAAATATTTTTGTGTTGCTTGGCGTTTCCGTCACTTCTGAAGCCTAAATTAGGCGTGGGTCGGAGTTGAGACTTCCCCGATTTTGCCAAAGGCAAACCAACCGTTGCCAATCATGGCGAGCCGGTTGAAATTGAGGTAAAATTGCTGGCGGGCACGAAGGACACAGGACGCCATGAAAAAGCCCGCAGCTTTTACTGCGGGCTTTGGTTTTCAAGTTTTATCCGTGCTGTGCGCTTTCAGTAGGTGTAACTGGCGTTGAATAAGTTGCTTTCGGAATCGTGCACCACTTTGAAGCCGGCCTTGCGGCAGATGTGTTGCATCGGATGGTTCTCGGCGAGAATCTGGCCTTTGATCTGCGTCAATTTTTCGTTGCGGCCGATTTCAATGAGCCGGCGGAGCAGTTCGTAACCGAGTCCCTGCCGCTGCCATTCGTCGTTGATGAGCACGGCGAATTCCGCCTCGCTCTTGCCGTGCTGTTTGCTCAAGCGGCCGACGCCGAGGATTTTTTTCTCCTCGCCCTTGGGCGCCTTGAGTTCGGCGACGAGCGCGATTTCGCGATCGTAATCATTGAAGCAAATGCGCGTGAGCCGTTCGTGCGTGATGCGTTGCGACAATTTTAGCGCGGAAAAATAACGGTTATAGACGCTTTCTTCGGACAGCGTCTCGTGAAATTTCACCATCTGCGGTTCATCTTCCGGTTTGATCGGGCGGATGAAAATCGGCAACTTATTTTTCGTCTTCCATGGCGTGGCGTATTGGTTCGGATACGGACGGATGGCGGACTTGGGCAGCTTGTCTTCCGGCGTGTCCAGCGGATGCAGCACCACGCGGCCATCGAGCGCAAAAATCCGTTCGGCGGAGACGAGCAGGGGATTGATGTCAATTTCAGAAATCCACGGCTGCTCGACGACGAGCTGGCTGAAGCGCACGAGCAACTGTTCGATGGCGGCGAGGTTCGCTGACTTGCGGCCGCGCACGCCCTTGAGCGCGGTGTAAATTTTGGTGCGTTCCATCATGCGCCGCGCGAGCGTGGCGTTGAGCGGCGGCAAACCGAGCGCGCGGTCCTTGAACACTTCCACCAGTTGTCCGCCGGTGCCGAAGAGCAGCACGGGTCCGAACTGCGGATCCATGCTACTGCCAATGATGATTTCGTAGCCGTCGAGCTTGATCATCGGCTGCACGGTGACGCCTTGGAAATGTTCCTTGCCGACTTTTTTGATGCAGGAACTTTCGATGGCTTTATACGCCTGCCGCACCGCCGAAGCCGTGCGCAAATTCAATTGCACGCCGCCGACATCGGTCTTGTGCGTGATGGTTTCGGAATGCAATTTCAATACCACGGGAAAGCCCAGTCGTGCGGCTTGCTTAACCGCGTCGCCTTCCGTAGTGGCGATGTGCGTTTCCACCGTCGGAATGCCGTAGGCGGCGAGCAGTTTCTTGGACTCAAATTCCGTGAGCAGCGTGCGGCCGGACTTGCGAACTTCATTGATGATGGCCGTCGCCTTTTCGCGGTCGATCTCGCCGCGTTCGTCATCCGGCGCGGCGGCGGGCGTTTCGTAAAGCGAGCGCAAATTTTCGCTGGAGTTCCACATGTAGTAGAACGCCTTCGCGGCGCGGTCGGGATACTTGAATGTGGGAATGCTCGCGGCATTCAAAATGTCTTCGCCCTTGGCCACGATGTCCGCGCCCATCCAACTTGCGATGACGGGCTTGTTGGGAATGTGTGCGTAGGGCTTGAGGCACTCGGCGGTGGCGGTCGGGTCGGTCATCGCCTGCGGCGTGAGAATGACGAGGATGCCGTCGGTATTCGGATCTTTAGACGCAATCTCGATGGACTTCGCGTAAAGCTCCGGCTTCGCATCGCCAATGATATCAACGGGATTATTATGGCTCCAAGTCGGCGGGAGAATTTTATTAAACGATTCCATCGTTTCCGGCGAAAGCTCGGCCAGTTGCGCGCCGCTGCCGATGAGCGTGTCCGTGGCAATGACGTTTGGGCCGCCGGCGTTGGTCACGATGCACAGGCGCGGACCTTTCGGGCGCGGCTGTTTGGCGAGCACTTCTGCCATGTCGAACAATTCGGAAATCGAATCCACGCGCAAAACGCCAACGCGCTGGAACGCGGCTTGTAGCACTTCATCGCTGCCGGTGAGCGAACCGGTGTGAGACGCGGCGGCCTTGGCGGCAGCGTCCGTGCGGCCGGGCTTGATGACAATTATAGGTTTGGTCAACGCTACTTCACGCGCCGCAGACAGGAACGCCCGCGCGTCGCCGATGCTTTCCATGTAGATGACGATGCTCTTGGTTTGCGGATCATCGCCGAGGTGGGAAATCAAATCGCCCCAGCCGACATCGAGCATCGAGCCGAGCGAGACAAACGCGCTGAAGCCGACATTTTCCTTCAAGCTCCAATCAAGAATCGCCGTGCAGAGCGCGCCGCTCTGACTGATGAAGCCGACGCTGCCGGGCTTCGCCATGTCGGCGGCGAAAGTGGCGTTGAATTTAGCGCCCGGCACCATGACCCCCAAACAATTCGGGCCGACAATGCGAATGCCGGCCTTTCTCGCTTCTTCCAAAACCTGACGCTCGAGTTCCACGCCCGGCGCGCCGATTTCCTTGAAGCCGGCGGAGATGATGATGACGCCTTTCACGCCCATCGTCCCGCAATCTCTCACGATGCCCGGAACGGTTGGTGGCGGGGTGATGATGACCGCGAGGTCGGGTCTTTCCGGCACGGCGGTGATGCTGGGATACGCCTTGACGCCGAGGACAGTTTCGCGTTTTGGATTAACCGGGAAAATTTTTCCAGGGAAGCCGCCCTTGATCAGATTTTCCAAAATCGTCCGACCCACGCTTCCGGGATTTTCGGTCGCGCCGATGACGGCGACCGATTGTGGCGAAAAGATCGGCGACAATGGCCGGTCGGTCGTGTGGTGGAGAATATCGTGTGCAGATTCAAGCTTGGCGGCGGGATGTGAGGTAAGGGTCATAAGTTTCTATCGAAATTGGTTAATTCTCAATTCAATGTGGAGAAAATGACAGTGAGCGGCAGTTACAACTTCACCACATTTGGCAAATTGTCACCACAAATTGCTCCAAATGGAGCAAGGTAAGGAGAATAGTGGAAGAACGATGCCTAACTTCGATCTTGAGAATCAATCCACCGCACGGCGTAGCGCACCAGTTCGGTCGCGGTTTTCAATACGAGCTTCTCCTTGATGTTGGCGCGATGCACCTCTACCGTCTTGACGCTCAAGTGAAGTTGATCCGCGATGGCGCGTGTGCCAATGCCTTGGCCGATGAGTTGGAAAACTTCAAATTCGCGATCGGAAAGTTTGCGCACCGGCGAACCGGAGTTTTCCGACTGCCGTCCCGAAAATACCTCCAATATCCGCGCCGACATTTTTTCGCTGACAAAAACCTGCCCAGCCAGCACCTGCCGGATGGCGTGCAAAAACTTTTCGCCGCCTTCCTGTTTCATGATGTAGCCGCGGCCGCCGGCGCGCAGCACGCGTTCGGCGTAAATCATTTCATCGTGCATGGAGACGACGAGCACCGGCATTTCCGGCCGCAACGCACGGACATCTTTAATGAGTTCGAGGCCGTTTTTATCGGGAAGAGAAATATCCAGCAGCGCAAGGTCGAATTTCTGTTTGGAAACCAGATTGATTGCCTGACCCGCCGTGTCCGCTTCGGCCGCGACTTTCAAGTCCGGCTCGTTGTCAATCAACTGCGCCAGTCCGGTGCGCATCATCGGATGATCATCCACGATGAGGATTCGCTTGGGCGCCGTTTTGTTTTTTGTGGCCATGGCTTAACGGTTTTTAGGCGCGGAGAAAATGACGCTGGTTCCGCCGGTGCGCTGGCGCTCGATGCTCAGCGTGCCGCCAACCATGCCGATGCGCGATTGCATGATGCGCAAACCCATGCCACCGCTCTCGGTTGGATTTTTTGGAAAGCCGATTCCGTCGTCGCTCACGCGCAACCGGATTTGCCCGCCTTCATTGCGCAAACGGAGGGTAATGTTTTTTGCCTTACCGTGTTTGATGGCGTTGGAAACGGCTTCCTGCGCGATACGGAAAAGGTGCGTCGCCGCCGCATGATCGTCGAATTTAACAACCTCGACGCAATCGAAATGGCAGTGGACGCGAAACATTTTCTCCGTGTTCAAGGAAAGTTCGACCAGTGCGGACATCAGACCTTCTGATTCCAGTGTGACCGGCGAAAGTCCGCGTGCCAACAACCGCGTTTGCCCGATACTTTCGCGGACGGCCTTGGCGATTTCCGTCGCGCGCGCGGCGGCATCCTTATTTTTGGGCGCGAGTTTTTGCGCGAGCACCTGACTCAACATTTCAATGCCGGCGAGATGCTGGCACAAACCGTCATGCAAATCCTGACCGATGCGGCGCTGCTCGCGTTCGCTAATTTCGAGAATCTCTTTTTCCAACCGCTTGCGCTCGGTGATGTCGCGGATGAATCCGGTGAAAATCCGACGGTCGCTCAATTTCACTTCGCTGACAGATAAATCCATCGGGAAAAGAGTGCCGTCCTTTTTGCGCGCGATGGTTTCGCGGCCGATGCCGATGATTTTGGCGTGGCCGGTATGCTTGTAATTTTCGATGTAGCCATCGTGCTGCTGGCGGTGCGGCGACGACATCAATATGCTGACGTTTTTGCCGATGACCTCAGCAGCGGTGTAGCCAAAAATCTTTTCCGACGCGCGGTTGAAGGATTCGACCGTGCCGCGTTCGTCAATCGTAATGATGCCCTCGACGGCTGTTTCCAAGATGGCGCGCAGACGCGCCTCGCGGTCGCTCACGGCGGATTCCGAGTTAGCCAACCGCTTGGCGGTCGAGAGTTTTTGTTTTTTCTTCATCCCGTTGTTCACGGGAATATCGGAAATTTGCCGCCCAAAGCCAATGCCAATAACCGAATCGAAGAGAACCCGCGATTGGCTGGTAGAAATGGAACGTCTCATCGGCGCGGTCAATGCGCCAATAATTGCGCACGGTATTCCGTGGGCGACTGGCCGAGAATTTTTTTGAATACGCGGTTGAAGTGCGTGAGCGATTGGAAGCCGACCTCAAAGGCGATTTCGCTGACGCGTAAATTGGGGTTCAGCAGGAGATTCTTGGATTTCTCAATACGGATACGCGCGACGTAATCCGTGAAATTGATGCCGGTAACTTTTTTGAACATCTTACAGAAGTAATAGCTGCTCATGTTCACGGCTTTGGCGACCTGACCGAGGGAAATTTCCTCAGTTTGATGTTCTTGGATGTAGGCGCGCGCCTTGGTGATGACCGGTGATTCGGCGTTTTCCTGCTGGATGAAAACTTGATTGCTCAACATGGCTAGGTGTTGGGCAAAAATAGAAAGCAGCTTAATGGCGGAATCGTGTTCCTTTTGTGAAATGACCTTGCCAGAAAAATAGGCTTTACGCAGGGCTTCACGGTTGGCTTCCACGCCCCATTTTTGACAGAGTTGGGCTACTCTATTGAACTGACCTTCGGTGGGTTTCTTGCGAAACACTTGACCGATTTGCAGGAATCCGATGAGCCGATCGCTCATGTGCACTGGCACCGCCGAGTCGCTCAATCCGACGGGGCAGACCACCGTCTTGGCTTCTGCTACGGCAGTTTGGCACAAATGTTCCTGTGTTTGCAGACAGGCGGCACAAGCACGGCTCTTTTTTGAGAGCAGGGCGCAAAAAGCATTTTCATTTCGTTTGCCATGGTGCGGCAACTGCCAGGTCTCGACAGGCTGCAAAGCGATGGGTAGGCCAGTCATGTCGCTGAACGCGCGTTCGTAGTCGCGGTAAGTGCGGGAATTGGTGAGCGCATCCACCAGCACGCGGTTGCCGTGGCCATTCTCGGACGGAGAGTGATCACTGAAATTTTTTTGGCTGAAATTGTCTTTGTTACCCACGTTATTGTTTTCCGGCTTGCCAATTATTGTTTGCATGTGGGCAATTTAAGCTAACTGGCAGGGCTTATACAATTGGCGGAACCCCTGATTAGAATTAGGTGGAAGCGCAATGTTAATAGGTGAATCCCCTATTGCAATAACACCACTGCTTGGCAATCTGCAAAAACACCGATTACATTCCAGAGTTTTGCCGCTGGGAAAAAAGCTTGTTCTAAAACATTTCCGGCGAAGTGAGGCCTTCGGCCACGCGCGTCACGCTGCCGGTCATCTGGATGGCAAAGTTTTCACCAATCTCAATCTGGATGCTGCCGCCGGGGCAATGCACATTCACACTGCGATCAACCAGGCCAAGCTTGTGTGCCACTGCTGCACTCGCGCTGCTACTGCTGCCGCTGGCCAGCGTGTAGCCAGCACCACGTTCCCAAATCTCAATTTGAATATTCGCACGGTCGAGGACTTTCAGAAATTGCACGTTGGTCTTGCGGGGGAAGTTTGGATGAACTTCAAGCAGCGGACCGAATTTGTGCGCAAGGTCGGCGCTGATTTCCGGCAGCGGCAGGACGCAGTGCGGATTGCCGATGGTCGCCGCGCAAAAAGTAAATTCGCGTCCGCCCACGGAAATTTTTTCGTTGATGACTTCGCGCTTCGCGCCAACGACGGGAATTTTTTCGCTATCGAAACTGACGTGACCCATCTCAACACGCACCATTTTGCCACCGTCAAACACGGTAGAACGCACGATGCCGCCGTCGGTTTGCAGTGCAAATTCATCGTTGCCTACGAACTTCATGTCCCAGAGATAGCGTGAAAAAATACGGACGCCGTTACCGCTTTTCTCCGCGATGCTACCGTCGGGATTGTAAATCTTGAGCGCACACATTGCCGTGGTTGACGGCAGTGGTCCGAGGAGAATGCCGTCCGAGCCGACGCCGAAATTTCGGTGGCAGATGGTTTTGACTTGTTCAGTCGTGAGCGGCGCAGGCAAATCTTTCGGGTTGATGACGATGTAGTCGTTGCCGAGCGCGTGGTATTTTGTGAAAGCAAAATGCATGGGTGTAAGAATAACGAGCTTGCAACCTCGTGTAAAAATCAAACGCGATTGGCCGAGCCGATGGCTTCGCGCAAATTTTTGAAGCCGGAAGCGTCCAGCTTGGCGCGCAGGCCGGCAACGGTTTGTTTCGCGAGCCCGGGGCCTTCGTAAACTAGGCCGGTATAACATTGCACGAGCGCTGCGCCGGCCGTGATTTTTTCCCACGCGTCGTCCGCGTTGAAAATTCCTCCCACGCCGATGATGGGAACCCGGCCGCGCGTTTGGCGGTAAAGATGCCGCACCACTTCCGTGCTGCGCTCGCGCAGCGGCTTGCCGCTCAAGCCGCCGGTCTCGGCGTAAACCTTTTGCAGCGCCGCGTCGTTGGTCTGCGGGCGGGAAATGGTCGTATTCGTCGCCACGATGCCGGCGATGCTGCGCGGGGCGACGAGTTCGAGAATTTCATCGAGCGCCTCAAACGACAAGTCCGGCGCGACTTTGACGAGGATCGGTTTTTTAGCCGTAACATTTTCCGCCTGCAACCCGGCGAAAATTTCATCGAGCGCCGCCTTGTCCTGAAGCTGGCGCAGATTCGGCGTGTTCGGCGAACTGACGTTGACGACGAAGAAATCCGCGAGGTCGCGCAGCGCGCGGAAGGAATTCGCGTAATCTTCGGCGGCCTTTTCCAGCGGCGTGATCTTGGATTTGCCGAGGTTGACGCCGACGGGATGGCTCGGCCAGCGGTTGGATTTTTTCAATTCGGCGAGCTTGAGCGCGAAGGTCGGCGCGCCGGGGTTGTTGAAGCCCATGCGGTTGATGACGGCCTCGGCGGGAATCGCGCGGAACATGCGCGGCGGCGGGTTGCCGGGCTGCGCGTGCCAGGTCACGCCGCCGAGTTCGACGTGCCCGAAGCCGAGCTTTTCCCATCCGGGCAGGGCAAAGCCGAATTTGTCCATGCCGGCGGCGAGGCCGACGGGATTTGGAAAAGTGAGGCCGAATAATTCCACCGGCAGCGGCGGCGCGGCGAAAAGTGATTCAACGACGTTACCGGCAAAGGGAATTTTGCAAACGTAACCGAGCGAAGTGACCGCGTGGTTGTGGGCGCGTTCGGAATCCTGCCGGAAGAGCAGGGGGCGGATGAGTTTTTTGTGGAGCCAGCCCATTTTACTTGGCTGCTCCGTTCTTTTTCGCCGCCGCGCGTTCGCAGATTTGCCTGTATGTGCCTAGCGCGAGCAGCGGCCACGCGTTGCGATACATGTCGTATTTCAAATAGAACACTTTCGGGAAGCCCGTGCCGGTTGTCTCGGCTTCCGTCCACGAGCCGTCGGCGTTTTGCGTGCGCGCGAGATATTCGATGCCGCGCTTGAGCGCGGGATTTTCGGGGTCGTCAAACGCGCATAATCCCATGACCGCCCACGCGGTTTGCGACGCGGTGCTCGGCCCCTGGCCCTTGAATACGGGATCGTCGTAGGTGTTGCAGCGTTCGCCCCAGCCGCCGTCTTCGTGCTGGACGCTTTCGAGCCACGCGCGGCCGCGCTGGAGCCAGTCTTCGTTCATGTTCAGGTTCAGCGCGCGCATGCCGCGCAAGACCTGCCAGGTGCCGTAAATGTAATTCACGCCCCAGCGGCCATACCACGAGCCGTCTTCCTCCTGCTGGCGGCGGACGTAATCAATCGCGTCGAGAATCTGGTGGTGGTTGCGGTCCCAATGCTCGTAGCCGAGCAGTTCCAAAATACGCGCGGTGATGTCGGCGCACTCGGGATCGAGCATCGCGTTGTGATCGGCGAACGGGACTTTTTCGAGGATGTTCTTGGTGCAATCCTTGTCGAACGCCGCCCAGCCGCCGTCCTTGCACTGAAAGGTCATCATCCATTTCAGGCCGCGCTTGAAGCACTCGTCGCGCTTGGCCGGATTGTCCGTGGGCGTCAGGCGCAACGCGAGCAGCACCATCGCGGTGTCGTCCACGTCGGGGTTCCACTTGTTGTTGTATTCAAACACCCAGCCGCTCGGTTCGACCTTCGCGGGATTCTTGTGAATCCAGTCGCCGGCAAAACGGATTTCCTTTTCCATCAACCATTCGGTGGCGCGTTTCATTTTCGGATGGTCGGCGGGCACGCCGGATTCGCGCAGGCAAATGGAAACGATGGCCGTGTCCCACACCGGCGAGAAGCACGGTTCGATGCGAACAGAATCTATTTCCTCGTGTTCGATTTTTTTCAACTCGTGCGCGGCGCGGATGACTTGCGGATGGTCGTCCGCATAGCCCAGCGCCTTGAGGGCGATGAGCGAATTGAGCATCGCCGGAAAAATCGCCGCGAGACCGTCGCTGCCCTCGAAGCGTTCGAGCATCCACTGTTCGCAACGTTTCAACGCGGTTTTGCGGAACGGATGCAAGCCGTGTTCCACAAACCATTCCGCCAATTTGTGCAGCCGGTCGAGCCAGAGGAAAAAGTTTCGGAGCGAAATTTTTTCCGGATCGGGCGCGAGCGCAAGGTCGCGTTCGTGAATGCCTTCGGGATAAAGCTCATCAAGCGTCACGTTCACCGCGTGCGTCGGTTTGTAATGATTGATGATGGCCAGTGGCACGAGCATCCCGCGCGACCAGTTGCTCATATCCCAGAAATTGACGTGGAACCATTTGCCGATGAGCAACACCTCGCACGGAATCGTTGGGACATATTCCCAAGGAAACAAGCCGATGAGCGCGAGATACAATTTGGAAAAGGTGTTCATGCGCGGCACGCCACCGAAGTGCAGCGCGACTTCGCGTGCCTTTAACATGCGCGGATCTTTCACCGGCACACCCGCGAGTTTGAGCGCGAGATACGCCTTGATGGTGGCGTTCACTTCCGACGGGCCGCCGTGATAGATGTTCCAGCCGCCGTCCGGCAACTGCATCGAGAAAATGTGGTTCACCGCCTTGCGTTGCCATTCCTTGTCCACCTTGCCGTGCCAGTGATGGTAAGCCACTGTGTCCGAAACGAGCGTCGAATCCACCATCAGTTCACCAACCCAATAACCTTCCGCTTTTTGTTCGGACAAAAGAAAATCCTGTGACCGCTTGAGGGCGGCCTGAAACTTGGAAATAAATTCGTCTGGCATCGGAGTCACCGGCGTCTGGTCTGCCGGATTGCCCCGTGAATCGCTATCAATCAACACGCGCATACTCTGCGGATTTGGAAAAAAAGAGTAAAGATTTTCCTGATTCAAAAGTGCGCACCTGCGTCGCAATTCGCCTTTTCCGAGACTCGATTTTCCTTTAGCTTGTCCGCGTGGAAACGGCGATCATCACGGCGATGGTTCTTTTCGCGGGCGCGAGTTTCTTCTTTGCGCTGGCGGAAACCTCCCTGTTTTCCTTGAGCAAATGGCAGGTGACGCAGCTTGCCGAAAAAAGTTCCCGCGCCGGAAAAATCGTTTCCGAACTGCTCGAACGCCCACACGATTTACAGGCTACCCTCGCGCTCGGCAACACCTTCGCTAACGCCGCCATCCTCGCTGCCGCGCTGCGCATGGTGTTCAATTCCCACTGGGCGCTCGGCCTCACGATGCTTGCACTCGTGGTGGTGGTGTTGCTCATTGGCGAGGTGCTGCCCAAGACGCTCGCCGTGCGGCAGCCGGAACGCTGGGCGCTACGGGTCGCGTGGCTACTGCTGGTATTTCGCCGCGTGACCAAGCCGTTTTACCGCGCCGCGCAATGGACGAACGCCGCCATCCTCAAGCAGGCGGCCGAAAAATCCACGCCGCCCGCCGCCGTCACCGAGGCGGAATATCAGGAACTCATCGAACTCGCCTGGCAGCAGGGCACGCTCGACGAATCCGAACGCGAAATCATTTTACAAATCATCAGTCTCGACCGCCGCACCGCGCGCGACGTGATGCGTTCGCGCGCCGGCATGGTGAGCGTTTCCGACGACGCGACGGTGGATGAAATGCTCGCCGCCGCGCGCCAGCACAAGCATCGTCGGCTGCCAATCTACGACGAAACGCCTGACACCATCGTCGGCATCCTGAACACCCGTGCGCTGTTGCTTGATCCCAAGATTGATCTGGCGGAGGTCATTGAATTTCCGTCGTTCGTGCCGGAATCCATGAATCTGCTGCTCCTATTCCGCGCGCTGCAAAAGCAACAGCGCGGCCTCGCCATTGTGCTGGACGAATTCGGTTGCGCCGCCGGTCTGGTGACGATGGAAGACATCCTCGGCGGCATCGTTGGTAAAATCCGCGTGGCCACCGAGCCGCAGGGTTTCGTGCTGGAAAAGATTTCGCCCGGTCGCTGGCGCGTCAACGGCACCATGCGGCTGGAGGATTTTCGCCGCGAATTTCCCGCGCTGCCCGAAGTCGCCGAGGTGGAGACGATGGGCGGTTTACTCTCGCATCTGCTCGGCATCGTGCCGGCCGCGGGCGAATCAACGGTGTTTGCCGGTTTGAAATTCACCGCGCAGGTCGCCGACGAACGGCGCGTGCGGGAACTCTTGGTGGAGGCCGTCAAATGAGCGCGCCACTGACCACCTTTTTCGGCCTCGGGCTGTGCCTGCTGCTCTCGTTTTTGCTCTCAGGCATGGAAGCCGGCGTGTTTGCGCTTAACCGATTGCGCGTGCGGCGGCTGGCGCGCACGGGCAACGCGCAGGCGCGGCTGTTGAATAATTTTCTCGACCAGCCGGAGCGCTTTCTGTGGACGATTCTGGTCGGCAACACGCTGGTGAATTTCATCATCCTCGGCTGGATCATCGCGAAAATCCACGACTGGTTCGGCGGTCAGACAATTTTGATTGTGGTGTTGTTGACGGTCATCGTATTCCTGTTTTATTCGTTCTCCGATCTGCTGCCAAAAATGCTTTTCCGCACTTATCCCAATCGCTTGTGTCTGGCGTCGGCGAATGTATTCCGCTTCGTGTATCTCGCATTGAGTCCGGTGGTGACCGTCGTTGAGGGTGTGTCGCAGTTCGTCCTTCGCTGGCGAGGCTCGCGGACGCTGACCGGCCGGCTATTTGGTAACCGCGAGGAGATGCGCGCGGTCATGGCTGAAGCCGCGCAGGCGCTGACTGGCGACGAGCACGCGATGGTCAACCGCGTTTTGGACCTGCAGCATTTCACAGTTGCGCAAATCACTGTGCCGCTGGAAAAAACCTTTTCCGTGCAGGCGCAAACCAGCTTGCGCGAAGCGCTGGCGCTTGCGGGTGGGAAAAACCTTTCGCGCCTGCCGGTCTGGGAAAATCGCGACGGCAAAAATCGCATTGCCGGACTGCTTGATGTGAACCAGTTACTTTTCCGCGAAAATCTTGCGCTGGAAAAACCGGCGGCGGAATTTATGTCGCCCGCGTTGTTTCTGGACGATGACACGCGGCTGGAAATCGCCTTGCGCCGAATGCAACGCGCCGGTCAGCGCATGGCCGTGGTGCTCGCGCGCGACGGCCGCGAGGTCGGCGTCGTCACGCTGGAAGACATTTTGAAGCTCATGTTCGGCGAGGTGAAACTGTGAACTGGGACGCCATCATCCGGGACGGCTGGAAATTGCTCGCCGTCGCGGCGCTGGTGATGGGCAATGCCTTTTTCGTCGCGGCGGAGCTGGCGTTCGTCCGTATCCGCGACACGCAGCTCGCGTCCCTCGCCGCCGCCGGCAACCGCCGCGCGAAACGGGCGCGTCACATCGTTGCGCACCTTGACGCCTACATTGGCGCGACGCAGTTTGGCATCACGCTCGCGAGCATGGCGCTGGGCGTTTTAGTGGAACCCGTCTTCACCAGTCTGCTCGAACCCGTGTTCCGGCTACTGAAAATTTCCAATGAACACACGCAGCAGACCGTCGCCATCGGCGTCGGCTTTTTCGTGAATTGCTTTTTGCTCATCATCGCGGGCGAGCTCGTGCCGAAAGCGATTGCCATCCGCCGCACGCTGGCGACTTCGCTGTGGACGGCCGGGCCGCTGAACCTGTTTTACCGCGTTTCGTTCCCGTTCATCTGGGTGCTGCACCGCTCATCGCAGGTGGTTTTGCGGTGGCTCGGTTTCGCCGGTGACGAACTGAGCGACGAGCATTCGGAAGAGGAATTGCGCATGGTCCTGGCCGCCGCGCGCGGCTCGGCGGACCGGCGCGACTTAATTTTAAACGCATTGGATTTGCGCCACCGCACGGCGCGCGAAGTGATGCGCCCGCGCAATGAAATCACCTTCTTCGATTCCGCCGCCACGATCGCCGAATGCCTCGCGCTGGCGGAGAAGACGCGTTACTCGCGCTTTCCCATCTGTGCGGACGGCGATTTGGACCGCACGCTCGGCGTGGTTCACATCAAGGATTTGTATCCGTTGCGGGAGCGCGCCAAGACGGCGGCAGATTTGTTGCCGGCGGCGCGACCGCTGTTTTATCTGCCCGAAACGGCGCGGCTCGACGGGTTGCTCCGGCGCTTCCTCGACCGCAAAACGCATTTCGCCGTGGTGGTGGACGAATTCGGCGGAACGGTCGGCATCGTCACTTTGGAAAACGCCATCGAAGCCATCGTCGGGCAGATTCAGGACGAGTTTGACACGGAAAAATCCGAACTGGTGCGGCTTGGTGAAAATGTCTGGGAAGCCGTCGGCACGCTGGCGCTGCATGAACTGGAGAAAATCATCGGCACTGTGCCGCACGATGAAAACACGACGACCGCGAGCGGTTGGGTGACGGAAAAACTCGGCGGCTTTCCGAAGCCGGGTGACGTCATCACGGTCGGAAATTTTGAACTGCGCGTCGAGGAGATGGACGGCCCGCGCGTCGGCAAATTGAAGTTGACGCGGAAAATTTGATTCACCACTTCGCGCCGCGCCAGCAAGCGACCGCAACTAAGGCGTCGATGATTGTATCCACGGCCACCGCTGACCACCGCTGTGCTTCTACGGCATTGATGCCAAACAGCGTCACCGCGCCCAGCCACAGAACCAGTGGCGCGTAATCCGGTGCGGTCGGATGGCCGGGCTGCTTGCGGATGAGGTAGGGCATGATGACGGCGAGGATGAGTCCGGTCACAAATATCCAGCCGATAAAGCTCAACGGCGACGCGCCGAACCAGGTCACAGACATTTTCGTCGGCTGCCACAGCCAGAGATGTTTCATTCGTGCAAACGGCTCCAGCGCAAAATCGAAAATCAAGGCCAGTAACGCCGTTAAACTCATGAGCAGGAAGCCGTAGTTTTTGACCTTGCGCCACGGTCGCAACACTAGCCGCGCGACGCTACGTGAATTGAAAACTACCACGATCCAGATGAGCGGGACCGTCCACGGCACGCAGTTGAAAAGTTGCGGACCGCTCTGTTCGCCGAAGGATAGCGGGCCGAACGGCAATCCGGTTCGCGCGCTCAAACCATGCGCCGCGCCGCCGATGATGGCCGTTATGAACGCGGCGAACAGCACGCTTTGCAGCGGCAGGTTGCGTGCGAGAATCGTGATTGACGCTGCCGCCGCCAACGCAAGCATGAACGCGTCTACCGGAGCGCTTTGCCGCGTGGTCACAAACAGGCTGGCCGCCGCCGTTACGAGCGTGAGCGTCAATAGTAATTGCTGTGGCCACGCTGGGTTGGCAGCAGATTGGCGTTGCGAAGGTGGTGAAAAGTCGGCGGGCAGACTCATTGGTTTTGGATGTTCGCTGGCTACGATAGGAAATTATTTTCTCTGTCCCAATCAATTTTTATTGTTTGTGTGACAGTTTGCCGCCTAACTTTTGCGGATGCAGTCATGCCCGCATCCAACCAGCGAATGGGAAATTTATTTTCCCGCACCCGATTACATTGGCGGCGAAAATTTTCAGGTCGTTCGCTGCCGCGCCTGCGCTCAAATCGTCACCGTGCCCGTGCCGGCGGACATCGGGAAATACTATCCCGCCGGCTACTACGGCGACGCGGGTGGGCGACGGTTTCCGGCCGTGATGGAATGGTTGCAGGAGAAACTTTACGTCTGGCGCTCGCGGCAGGTGCTGCGCCGGTTGAAGCGAAAAAATCCGCGCGTGCTCGACATCGGCTGCGGACGCGGATTGCTGTTGCGCGCCTTTCAACAGGCCGGCTGCGATGTGACTGGAACAGAATTTTCGGACGACGCCTGCCGGTTCGCGCGCGAAAAACTAAAAATTCCGGTGCGCGTCGGACTGCTGCACGAATTAAATTTTCCCGATGCCAGCTTTGATGTAGTGACCATGTGGCATGTGTTGGAACACGTATCCGATCCGCGCCCGACGCTGGCGGAAGTCGCCAGGATTTTGAAACCCGGCGGCATTTTCATGGTGGCTGTGCCGAACTTCGGCAGCCCGGAAGCACGGTTGGCCAAGGCGGGCTGGTTTCACCTCGACATGCCGCGCCATCTTTCACACCACACGCGCGAATCGCTCGCGCGGATTTTGGGCGAAGCCGGACTGCCGCCGAAATGGTTCAGTTTTCTCGCGCCGGAATACGACACCTTCAGTTTTACGCAATCGTTGCTCAACTGGATCGGCGTGCGACCCAACCTGCTTTACAACCTGCTGCGCGGTCAGCGCGCGAAAGTCATCAGCGCTGGGAACTATCGCGGTTCGCTACTCGTCATCTTGCTGCTGACGCCGCTGCTGGGGTTGGTCAGTCTGCCGGCCACGCTGCTGCTGGCGGTTTTCGGCTGGGGCGCGACGTTGATTGTCACGGCGGTGAAAAAATAGCCGCCGCGAATTGCCTTGAGCGGCGGCGCGGGATTTGGTCTGCTCAACCGCATGACGCTCGAAGAAGTTTCCGCCAAAATCAAGACCTGCGCGCAATCCATGAATGCCCGCTACGGCGGCATCGTTTTTGACGAATGGGCCGTCGTTTCGCTCGCGGAAAACAAGGCGCGCGTGCTGTTCTACACCGGGCCGCGCAACGATGAGTTTCTGCAAAACTTCGTGAAAGATCTCGGCCCGCTGCGCACGGAACTGACCAGCGTGAATTACGGCACGGGTGATTTTGAATTTTCCCGCCACGGAACCGGCACGCGGCTCGAAGGTTTTCTAGTCATCGGCAGCGGCCTTTATCTGGTCTGTAACAATACGCAAAACACGATGGACGCCATCACCAAAAATCCCCGCTGGCTCGAGGCGCAGGTGGCGTTTGTGGAACTCGCCGAAGCCGTCCGCGCAAATCCGCTCGCGGTTTCGTGGGATACAAAAATCTTTACCAAACCGTGAACCAAAAAAGCTCGCCTCTTCGGCGCTGATTGCCGACATTGCCGCGCATGAGCGAAAGTTCAACCAACGCCGAATCGTTGGCCAACAAATCCGACGCCGAATACGAATTGCCGCTCGCCGGATTCACCGGCACGCCGGAGGAAATCGAGCGCCAATGGTTCGAGCAGGTTTATCGCGGGCGCGGCGATTCCATGAAGCAACTCACTTGGCGCGCGGTGCTGATGGGATCCGTGCTTGGTGCGGTTCTTTCGCTCACTAATCTTTACATCGGTTTGAAATCCGGCTGGGGCATGGGCGTCGCCATTACCGCGTGCATTTTGTCCTACGCCATCTGGACGACCTTCGTGAAAATCGGCCTCGCCAAAGTGCCGATGACCATTCTCGAAAATAACTGCATGCAATCCTGCGCCAGCTCGGCGGGCTATTCCACCGGCGGCACGCTCGTCTCGGCGTTCGCGGCGTTCATCATGTTGAACGGCCACGCGCTCCCGCTGCCGCTGACCTTCGCGTGGGTTTTCTTTCTGGCCGTGCTCGGCGTCACAATGGCTATTCCGATGAAAAAGCAGATGATCAACATCGAGCAACTCCGGTTTCCCAGCGGCGTGGCGGCGGCGGAAACGTTGCGTGCGTTGCACTCGCACGGTGCGAAGGGAATGCGCGCGGCCAAGGCGCTCGGCATCGCTGGTGCGCTGGCGGCGATTGATAATTTCATCCACGACGGCTTTGCGGTCATCCCCAAGCTGGCGGCATTTTCGAGCGATACGATTTGCACCAAACTCAACGCCATCATCTTCGGCCCGGCGTGGGTTGGGCGCACGGTGATGTTCAGTTGGGAGCCGATCTTCATTGCGTCCGGCGCGATCATGGGGATGCGCGTGTGCTTGAGCATTCTTGCCGGCAGCATCGTGTGCTGGATGGCCTATGTTCCGTTTTTGCAAAACGCCGGACTCATCACGCATGCCGGTTTCCGCGACTGCGTGCAATGGACGCTTTGGCCGGGCGTGTCGTGCATGGTGTTTGCGAGCTTGCTGGATTTCATTTTGCAATGGCGCATTTCGCTCCGAGCGTTTCTGGATCTTGGTAAAATGTTTTCCCCCAAATCAAAAACGCCGACCGAAATGGACGCCATCGAAACCCCCATGTCGTGGTTCGCTGCCGGTCAGGTTGTTTCGCTCATTGCACTGGCCCTGTTGGCGCACGCAACTTTCGGGATGCCGTATTGGCAAAGCGCGCTGGCGGTGGTGCTGTCCTTTGCGCTGGCGCTCGTCGCGTGCCGCATCACCGGCGAGACGGACACCACGCCCATCGGACCGCTCGGCAAAGTGACGCAGCTCACGTTCGGCGCGTTGAGTCCCGGCAACATGAATGTGAATCTCATGGCCGCGAACATCACCGCCGGCGCTGCCGGTTCCTCCGCCGACTTGCTGACGGATTTGAAGAGCGGCTATCTGCTCGGCGCGAATCCGCGCAAACAATTCCTTGCGCAGTTCGCGGGCATTTTCATCGGCACGGTCGTCAGCGTGTTCGCCTTCACGCTCATCGTGGACCGGCCGGAAGTCGTCGGCTCGAACCAGTTTCCCGCGCCCGCCGCGCAAACTTGGGCCGCCGTCGCGCAAGCCTTGAGCAAAGGCTTCGAGGCGCTTGCGCCCGCGAAAATTTGGAGCATCGCCATCGGCGGCGCGGTGGGCATCGTGTTTGCCATTTTGCCGGTGCTGTTTCCGAAGCAGGAAAAATATCTGCCGTCGGCTTCCGGCTTCGGGCTGGCGTGGATTTTCCAATGGTATTACGGCGTGCTGTTTTTCCTGGGCGCGGTCATCTCGTGGTGGTTCGCGAAAAAGTCACCGGCGAAGGCGGAGGAATTCACCTTTCCCGTGGCGTCTGGCGTGATGGCCGGCGGCGCGCTGATGGGCGTCGCGATCATTTTCTGGCAGAATGGCCCCGAGATGCTGCGGAAATTTATCGGACACTGAGTTCGAGTGGCGGCCTTCATCACCATTGCCTGCACGTAGGTGGGTTTTCTGGTGGTAAAATAATCATCTTCCCTCCGCTGCTACCTTGTCGCGATAGTTGTAGGTTGCGGCGATAAGGCTGAAGACGACGGCTACTACTAACATCATTCCGGCGTAGAGCATGAAGCGTCCGCTGCTCACGGAGGCATCATCGGTCGGCGCGCCGGTGTGCTGGAGAATTTTAGTGAGCACCGCGACGAAGAGGCTGCCCGTAGCAATGGTGAGCAGCCAGAAACTCATGATGAGACTTTTCATCTCCGCCGCCGCCTCGCGAAAGGCGAATTCCAGTCCGGTGGTCGAAACCAAAACTTCCGCTGCCGTGACGACGACATAAGGCCATGTCTGCCAGAGAATGCTCAAGTGTTCGCCCGCTTCGATGCGCTTTTGCAGCAGCGCGATGAGCAGGAAGGCGACAGCGGCGAGAAATAATCCGTAGCTCATGCGCTTGAGCGGCGAAGCGAACCGACCCATGCGCGGATAAATCCAGAGGGTAAAGACGGGCACGAACAGCATGATGAGCAGGGGATTCAACGATTGCATCTGTTCCGCGCCTACCTTGAGGCCGAGGAGATTGGTATCAAACATCTTCAATCCCTGCATCACCCAGGTGGAATTGGTCTGGTTATACAAGGCCCAGAACATCGGAATCGTGGCGAAGACGAACAGGATCGGCAGGACGGAGCGTGCGGCGGAGACTTCGTTTTCGCTGAACTGGGTGCGCGCGGCGTCCCAGAACTTTTGTCCCGGGGCCCGCTTGGTGATCAGGGCGGTGAAAAATACTTTGAAGAAGCCGGCGTGCTTTTTCTCGCGGTTCGTTGGCACAATGACGTAAAGCTTTTTGCCCCGCCAGAAGATGAAGGTCGCAATGGCCATCAAGATTCCCGGGACGCCGAACGCGAGGCTGTAGCCGTGATGATTCTTCACCCACGGCACGACGAGAAACGAGAAGAACGAACCGAAGTTGATAGCAACGTAAAAGGCACCGAAGGCTTTCTGCATCAGGTGCGATTGGTTGGGGCGGAATTGTTCGCCCATGAACGCCGAGACGCAAGGCTTGATGCCGCCGGAACCAAACGCAATCAACGTCAGGCCGATGAAGAGGCAGTTCAGTTTGCCCGCTTGGCCAAAGAAATCGCTGCATGCCAACGTGCCGTGTCCGGCGCAGTAGAGCAGGGACACCCAGAAAATGGTTTTGTAACGCCCGATGATTTTGTCCGAAAGCCACGCGCCGAGGAGCGGCGTGAAGTAATTCACGAAGATGAACAACTGCGTGATCTGAGTGGTGTAGTCCTCGCTTTTGCCGAGTCCGCCGGCGACGAGCTGTCCGCTGATGTAGCCGGCGAGAATGCCGGTCATGCCGTAGTAGCTGAAGCGCTCACACGCCTCGTTGCCGATGATGTATTTGATCTGGCGCGGCCAGCGGCTGGAATCCAGTTGGGACATGCTCAAGTGTAGCGGCTCAATGATTTGCCGGTTGCTGCCCCGGTTCAATTAACCTGCCGAATTTTTCAAGGTCGTCGTAATTGTTTTCCCAAGTGGTATACATGATGCCGATGACGCCTTTGACTGGTTTGGCGTCCTGCAGCCATTGTTTGACGTTGTTGGGGTCGGCGTCGTAGTAGCCGGCGATGACCATGTGGTTGCCTAGGCTCTCAAACCATTTCAGGGCATCCGCGCGTTCGTCGAAATCCCACGGGACGATGATCACGTCCTTGTCCAACCCGTGCCATGAGCCGGCAAGGTCGCCGTTCACGAGGTAATAATTATCATGAGCATTGTGTTTGGGGTCGAACATGTCGCTCCAGACGTAAATGTCGCCGCCGGGATTAACGTCGCGCAAAATGCCGATGCAGGCACGGACGTTTTCAGCGAGAATGTCTCCCGGCGTGGAATGTTTGTCCTGACAAGCTTTGTCCCAGTTAAGCACGCGAATTTCGTCGTGCGACATGAAATAACCTTTGGCTCCCCAAGCGGCAGCCATACGTTTTGCTTGATCGCGCAACAGTTCCAGAGTCTTCGGTTCGGAAAGACAAATCATCACCTGTTCATTGTGAACGATGGTGGCGTGATAGTAGGAAACGCGCAGCCGCGTGCCGTCGGGCAAATGGGTGCGGATGACGGGTGGTTCGTGCCAGACTTCAAAAGCGCCTTTCCACGGGGCGTTGCCCATGCGCGGATCAACGACCTGATCAAAGTCCCTTCCTTCAACCAGCGCGATTCCATTTTCCTGTTTGATTTCCAGTGGTGCACCATCGCGGCGGACGAGATTTACCAGGCCGGTTTCCTCCAGCTTGGGATTCTTCCACTCGAGCGTGCCGGTTTTTCCGTCCCAGCAGCCGAAGTAAATTTCCACTTGGTCGTTGTCGAGCGAGTTGAAAACGACATCGTGCGTGGTCCAACCCTGCGTCTTCTTGGTTCCGAGGCTGGCATAATTCAACTCGCGATCCGCTTTACCGAGAACGGCGACCTTGGGCTCACCATTGAAGCCTTCGGTCTTCACCATCACGGAAATGTGATACTGATGAAATGGACGAACGGTTACCGTCTTCGTGATGCGGGCGTTTTTGCCGTTCGGATTGGTGACCTTCACCGCACCGTCGTCAGTGGCAACGACCGTTTTGTCGTGGAATTGCCACTTCGAGAGATCCTTGAATCCGTCTTGAGGCAGTTTCACCGCCGGATTGGGAACGATACGCGCGAGGCTGTTTTCCACCACATAGGACGCATCGCGCACAGGCAGTCCCTCGGCCAGATTGGGATCGTGAGAGAGCAGGCTTGACGAATATCCGATGGGAAAAATGCAAGGGATGATTTGGAGATGGTTAGCGGCGGCGATTTTTTTGAAGCGGTCAATGTTTTGGAAATAGTGTTTGTTCTGGTCCCCCAACCGTCCGAATTTGTAATCGTCGAGCACGATGCCATTGTAACCGGCCTTGGCTCCACGGATCGCGACGGATTCAAACACGTTGATGCTTTTATCCTCGGCGAGGTTGCAGGAGTAATAAATCCAGCGCTCGTGAAAATCGGAAGCTTGCGCCAAGATCGTGATAGAAAGACAGAAGCTGGCGATGAGGGAGCGCATAAATTCGCCAGTGCCTATTGCGTCTTATTCACGCCAATGCGCTTGAGGAACGGTTCGAGCGAACGCGGGCGGCCCAGGAATTTCTCGATGGAGACGTTGATGTCGCGCGAGTTGCCCATCGCATAAATCTCGTTCCGCATCCGCATACCAGTTTTTTTGTCGAAGAAACCATCCGGCGAATTTTCAAAGATCGTCGCCATGTCCGCCGCAATCGCATCCGCCCACGCGTAGCCGTAATAGCCTGCGCCGTAGCCGATGATGTGGCCGAAATAGGCGACGAACGCCGTGTCTGGCGGCACGGGAAACGAGACGTCGCTCAAAACTTTATTCGCCAGCGGCAGCATTTCATCCGCATTGGTCGCGTGGATTTGCGTGTGCAAGGTCAAGTCCATCAGGCCGAAGGAAAGCTGACGGCGATAGCGCGTGGCTTCGGTGGCCAGCCGCGCGGTCTTGAGTTGCGAAATGATTTCCGCCGGAATTTTTTTCTTCGGGTCGCGATAATCAGCGGCGAAGCTGTCCAAAACTTTTTTGTCCCACGGCCAGTTCTCCAACATCTGCGATGGTGCTTCGACAAAATCCTGCGGCACGCTCGTGCCGGCGAACCGTGAGTATTTGGCGCGCGTCAAAATCGTGTGCATTGCGTGGCCGAACTCGTGGAACACGGTTTCCACTTCGTCATGCGAGAGCAGGGAAGGCTTGTCTGGCTGCGGCGGCGGGAAGTTACAGACAAGGCAGCAGACTGGCCGCTGGTATTTTCCGTCCGGCAAAAGTTTTCCCTCGATGATACCGAACTGCGCGAAGTGATTGTATTTGCCGTCGCGCGGGAACATGTCGAGATAGAACAAGCCCATCGGCTCGCCCGTCTTTGCGTCGGTGACGGTGTAAAGTTGCAGGTCGTCTACCCATTTGTAAGGTGCTTCGACGCGCTCGAATTTCAGGCCGAAAATGCGCTGGTAAATCTTGAACATCCCATCCAGCACGTTTTGATAGGGAAAATAAACGCGCAACTGCTCGGCATCCACGTTGTATTTCGTTTTCTTGAGCTGGTTCGCGAAATAACGCCAGTCCCAAGAATTGATGACGGCATTCGTGTCGCCGGTCTCGGCGATTTTCAAACTACGAAATTCTTTTAGCTCGGCGTCATACTTCGGCTGCAAGCCAGCCTTGAGGTTTTGTAAAAAATTGATGGCGGTGGCGGCATTCTTGACCATGCGCGTCTCGGTGACGTAATCGGCGTAGGTTTTGTAGCCGAGCTTCGTTGCCACCGTGTCGCGGAGCACGAGAATTTTCTGGAGCAGCGGAATGTTCGCCTCGCGCGCGAGATTGCACTGCGCGGTCATCATGCGGCGGCGCGTCGCCTCGGGCTTCGCGTTGTCCTCGACCATGAGGTAATGAAACGTAATGTTCGGCTTGAGCGTGTATTCATCCGCGCCAGTCTTGATGCCCTGCCGCGCGAGAAAATCTTCCGGCACGCCGGCGAGTTCATCCTTGGTGAACTTCAGCGACTTTGTGGCCTTGGTGATGTTGTTTTCGTAATCCGTTTCGAGTGAAGTCAGTTCTTTGCGCAGCTTTTCCACTTCATCGCGCTGGGCTTTGGGTAATTCCAAACCGGCGCGGCGATAATCGCGCAGCGTATCGTCAAAAAGTTTTTTGTCCTCGCCCGCCAGTTTCGGATTGGTGGCGGCAAAAGTTTTCAGCGCTTGATAAACATCATCGCGGTAGTCAATGCCCACCGCCCATTGCGAAATTGCCTTGATGGCATCGGTGGCCGCGTCGCGCATGGCGGCGTTCGTGCTGGTCTGCTCGATGAGGCCCAGTCGGTCGGAGGTGCGGCCAATCTGAAAATTCAAGTCATCCAACGCGACGAAGGTGTTTCGGAAATCTACCTTATGCTCCGCGATTTTGCCGATGCGGCCGAGCGCAGCATCGCCTTCGGCAATGGTTTTGGTGACAGTAACGGCGACTTCATTCGTGGTCGTTTCGAACATCGGCAGCGTGACGACGGAATGAAACTTGGTGGCGGCAGCTTCAAAATCAGCGAGTGATGAGGGTTTTCCATCCGCGCCGACGGCGCAGGCAATGGCGGTCGCAAAAAAGAGACCGGCGGAAAAATGGCACATAAATCAGAGTTCAAAACTTTTTCCGAAAATGCGCTCATATTCGAGCATGACGTAGCGGTCGGTCATGCCGGCGAGATAATCACACACTGCGCGATGCAGACCGATTTTTTTGAGCCGCCGCTTGGAGCTGTCGCCGATTTCCTTCGGGTGCTTGAGGTAGTAGTCAAATAACTGGCCGAGCAATTTTACCGCTCGCAGGTTTGGCTGGTGGACTACCGGATTGTAATAAAGGTTTTTGTAGAGGTAATTGCGCAACTCTAAATTTAGACGGCGGCGCTCCGAACTATATTGGATGAGCGGCTTCGGGAAACGGCGCACATCGTCGGCACTTTGAACTCGCGCGGACTGGATCAAGCGCTCGCTATTTTCCACCACGTCGCGGATTTGCAAATCAATGATGGTGCGAATAGTAAAATAGCGGCGGCATTCGTCTGGCAACTGGCCGTGCTCTTTTTTTACCGCTCGCGCCGCCATCGCCCAGACGCGGACGTTTTTGGCTAGGTGGCTTTCTGAAAGCAAGCCGGAGTCGAGACCGTCGTCGAGGTCATGGCTGTAATAGGTGATTTCGTCGGCGAGGTTGGCAATCTGGGCTTCGAGCGAGGAATTCTTGGCGTCAAAGCCCTTCCGTTTGTCGGGATGGTCAAAGGCGGTCTGGTGTTTTGCCAGACCTTCGCGGACTTCCCACGAAAGATTCAGGCCTGAAAAGCCGGGATATTTTTCCTCGAGTTCCTCGACGATGCGTAGGCTGTGGAGATTGTGTTCGAATCCACCGTGGCCTTTCATCAACCGTGCGAGGACGGTCTCGCCCTTGTGCCCAAATGGCGAATGGCCGAGGTCGTGTGCGAGGGCGATAGTCTCCGCGAGGTCGGTGTTAAGTTGGAGCGCGCTGGCGAGATTGCGCGAAATGGCGGCGACTTCGATGGTATGCGTCAGTCGCGTGCGGAGATGGTCGCCGGTGCCGTTGAGAAAAACCTGCGTCTTGTATTCCAGTCGGCGGAACGCGCGTGAGTGGATGACACGATCGCGATCGCGCTGGTATTGCGTGCGCCAAATGGGTGGCGGCTCGTTGTATTTGCGCCCACGCGTGTCGCTGCTGAACTGGGCGTAGGGGGCGAAAAATTGGCGCTCAAACTGTTCGAATTCTTGACGGGTGCGGGGCATAAGACGGGATAAATTTATTTTTTCAAAAGTTCTTGGACGGATATACCTCGTAGTTCAAACAGACGACGAATGGTATCTTCAATCAAATTGTTCGGGCAGCTTGCGCCAGCGGTGATGCCGACGACGATATTTCCGGATGGTAGCCAGTCGCGGGTTTCGACCTCTTCCTTCTTGTGCTGGTTATAGTGAACGATCAATTTATCCGACTGCATTTTGGTGGAGTTCTTAATGAAATACGTTGGCAATTTGGCCTCGCCCATTTCAGCGAGGTGCGAGGTGTTTGATGAATTGTAGCCGCCGATGACGATGAGCAGGTTCGGCGGCGTCAAAAGCATTTTTTCCAGAGCGTCCTGGCGATCTTGTGTCGCGCCGCAGATGGTGTCAAAGAAGCGGAAATGGCTACCGATGCTTTCCACGCCATGTTTTTTTTCCATGACAGCGCGGAACCGGCGCTGCACTTCTTCGGTTTCGCCGCGCAGCATAGTGGTTTGATTCGCCACACCTACAGCTAGCAAATGCAAATCGGGATCGAAGCCGGCGGAATACGCGCCCTCGAATTTTTTCAGGAACTCATGCTTATCACCACCGTGTAAAATGTAATTACAAACGAAATCTGTTTCCGCGAGATTAAAGACCACGAGATAGTGACCGCTGCCGTAGGCGCGCGCCTGCGAGGTGGTGGCCTTAGTTTCCTCGTGCTTGGCCTTGCCGTGAATGATGCTGGTGACATGATCCTTCGAGTATTGGCGGACACGCTTCCAGACGCTCATCACATCGCCACAGGTCGTGTCTACGATGACGCAGCCTTTGGCCTCGATGGTTTTGCGCGTGCTGACTTCGGTGCCGAAGGCGGGAATGATGACGGCGTCGCCAGATTGAAGGAGTTCGATTTCCTCATCCGTAGGTTTGTGGGAAATAATCTGGATGCCCATGTTGCGAATCTGGTCGTTGACCTCCGGGTTGTGGATGATTTCGCCAAGCATGTAAATCGGCGTATGCGGCGCATGTTCTGAAAAATATTTGCGCGCGGCATAGGCCAGATCTATCGCCCGCTCGACGCCGTAGCAGAAACCAAATTCCTTCGCGAGCTTCACGGTGAGGCCGTCGGCGGAAAGAATTCCGCCGTTGGCACGGATGCTCTCGACGATCTCACTGCGGTAGTGGGACAACACTTGAGCGGAGACCGCCTCCATGATGTCGGGTCGGCGGAGATTAATCTTATGCTGTGGCGCGGGCGAATCCTTAGACATTGAAAAAAATTAGCCGCGAAGCGCAAGTGCGTCGAGCAGGATTTGAATGTAAATCGTGCTGCGCGTTCATTTGGGCTGGCGAATGAGCTTGCCCTTCAAATTGAATCCGGCAAAATAAATTCAACGACTTGCGGCGGATTCGTGATCTTCATGTCGTCATTCTTGATTTATGGTTCGGGGCGTAGCGTAGCCCGGCTAGCGCGCTTGCTTGGGGTGCAAGAGGTCGGGAGTTCAAATCTCCCCGCCCCGACCATTTTTCCTCAATAAAATGAGGTGTTGACGAAAATCTCTCCGTAGTCTATCATGCTGATAGATGAAAACAGACACCGACAGCGGAGAGAAAATCAAACCAGTCCATCGGGACGGAATCACCGTCCACATTCGCCGCACCGAGAAAAACGGCTTTGAGCGGTTTATTGTCGACTACCGCAATCAGGGCAAACGCAAGCTGGTTTGGCGTTCAACACTAGCCGAGGCTCGCGCCACCGCGAATGACGCCATTGATAAAATCTCCGCAGGACAGGGCGAAGTTCTAAACCTTAAAGCTGCCGCCGCCCACGCCGTTATCCGCTCACGCGCCATTCTGGACGGCAGCGAAGGCGAGACAAAGATAGATTTAGAGATAGACGAAGCCGTCCGCATTGCCGCTGATTGTATCCGGCTACTTGGAGGACGTGCTATCCCGCAGGAAGTTTGCCGCGACTGGTTGAAACGTCACGCCGTCGAACTCCCAAAAATCACCGTCGAGAAGGCCGTCGAGGATTTGAAGAAAATGGAAAAGGCGGACGGCAAATCCAATGACCGTATGAAGCAACTTAAAGCGCACCTCGACCCGCTTGCAATCGCGCTCAATCAGGAAGTTCAAACGATCACGCCGAAAATTATTGCCGACTATCTCGCCTCAATGACTCATGGCGAGCGCACGAAGGCCAACCACCGCGACACAATCGGCTATTTCAACCGCTGGCTTATTTTGCACGGCTATCTTCCGAAGGGAACGGACTGGCTCGAAGGCGTCCGCGAATACTCGAAACGCAAGACCGGTGAGATAGAAATATTATCTGCCGACGAAATGCGCCGACTGATTAAAGCCGCCGACAAGAGAATTTTGCCGCTGATTGTCATTGGCGGATTCGCTGGACTCCGGCACGAAGAAATTAAGCGGCTAGAATGGCAGGACATTGACCTCGACGAAGGATTTATCACAGTTAAAGCGGCCAACTCAAAAACAGGAACGCGCCGCGCCGTGCCGATGAAGAAAAACTTGAAGGCATTTTTGAAACCGCTGGCGAAGAAATCCGGCAAGGTTGTCACCCTCAAAAATACTACCAAGCAACTTTTGCTGACCGCCGACAACACCGGCAACGAAGCGCAGGAAATTGAACGGCTCGAATGGAAGCGCAACGCGCTCCGGCACACCTACATCTCCGCACGGCTCGCCGAGTGTGGCGACGAAGCGCGCGTTGCTTACGAGGCCGGCAACAGTCCTCAGGTTATCCGCTCAAATTACGATGCGCGGATTCGACCAAAGGCGGCGGCAGAATGGTTTTCGATCAGACCCGCATCTTAACACTTTGCCGCGATCGCAGTGCGGCATGCACTTGGTCTGGATCAAAAAAAACCAGCCGGCCTATCTTAATGAATGGAATGGCACGACGTTTTTGCTGTTCCCGGAGCCACCGCAAGCTGGGGCGACAACTTTCGGGGAATAGCACTTTAAGCAGCTCTCTCGCATCAAGAAATTGGGCTTTAGCCGGAATCGTTGATTCGGCCGGGGGCGGAAAGCTTTGCGGTGCCATATATGAAAGATGTGTCGGCAGAGTTGTAAAACGTCAACTTGGCCCATCCGCGTGGCCGTGAAATTTTTGATCGTTCAGGCCAACTTGAATTTTGTGCTTGCATTGAGAGGTCAATCCGTCCAAAACATATATCAGCATCGGGAACTGTTGTGACTCGTATGAGCGAACATACCAACCGGCCTTTGGAGAGGCATCGGTGGTCGAGATAATCTTCTTGTGAAGGTTGTCGATGTGGCGGGCAAAATGCCCCCAAAGATATCTCCTACGGCTGCAAGGCCGTTATTCCCGGTGTGTTGAAAGATCAACACGCCATGAAAACACAAAACGCGGATCAGTCACCGGGCCACGGCCTCGCGCAACCGAAACCTTCGGCAAAATTCGTCAAAGCCCACGATAGAATTGGCCATCCGATCCTTGGTCTCTGGCAGCGTGGAAGAAGGTTTTACTTCCAAACTCAACTTTCCGGCGAACGGTCCTGTCGTAAAATTCCGTTAAAGACAGAGGATAACTTGCCAGCGGCGGATGTGAAGGAGGCCCAAGCCGCCATCGTCGCATTTCGGGCGGAACTGGCCCGTGGCCGAGCAGTGATTTGTCGGTCTCCTCGGTTTGATGAGTTCGCTGAGCATTACAAGGCGCATGTCACCGAGTTGGGCATTAAAACTGCGCGAACCATTCTAAACGAGAAGTCGACGATTACCGGCTGGAAAAAGTTTTTCGGCCCCACACGGCTTGATCAAATAAGTATTCAGCACATCCTCGACTACGCCACACAAAGGAGAAAAGATGGCGTCTCATCGCGCACGGTAAACGTCGACGTGATTGTTCTCAGCTCGGTTTTGAAATTGGCCGTGCAGGAAAAAAAACTAGCGCGTCGCGTGACCGACGAGTGGGAGCCTTTACTGACGTGACTTCACTTTTTCGGGCCAGTTGATGTGTTAGTCTGGGACGCAAGAAAGGACCAGACGAATGAAAGGCAAACGATACACGACGGAAGACAAGATCCGCATCCTGCGCGATGCGGATCGCGGTGAAAAAAGCAT
>CAIXFY010000018.1 GCA_903918885.1 uncultured Verrucomicrobia subdivision 3 bacterium | reverse complement strand
TCAACGCCATTCTCCGCACCGTGGCCGAGGTCAAAGGTCTGGCCAAAGACGATATTTTGAATCCGCGTTAAAACGTGCGCCAACCGCGCCGCCGCCGGAGCTGGATTTGTTTGGGTGAAGTTATTTCCGCTTCTTCAAGAACTTTTCCCTTAATTCGGCAAGCCACAAGCCGCCACTGTTTTTCCAGCTTGTCCATCCGTTGACGGTCTTTCGCTTGCTGCCCGTGCTCTGAATGACATAAACCGCCGCGTAGCTTGATGAGGGGAATGTCCGACCCAAAACTGAAATACTGCCATCGTCGCCAACTGTGCCTTCGTAAATCTTTTTCTCCCCGCTCTTCGGACCATATTTCATCGTGAGCTTTTCGCCCGCTTTTATCAGTCCCGCAGAAATTAAATCGCTGATGGAAACATCGTATTGAGCAATTGCTGCTTTGGTTTCCGATTCATCTTCCATCGTCGAAAGCACTGGTCTTGCGTCATCTGGAATTTCGTAGAGCACCGATTTGGGATTGCCAAACTCGGCATATTTCCGCACCAGCCAGAGGCGCACTTTCACATTCAGCGTGTTTGCCCATTCTTCCAAATCTTTCGAGACGGCATCAATGGGCATCCCAATGATTGGCTTTTTGGAAATGATTTCATCTAAAATCTTTCGAATATCCATCTGATGAATGTTGGCTTCCGCAAATAAGTCACCAACTTCGGAATTTTGTTGAGCGCGTTTAACCGCTAAATCTACCAATATTCTCTTTGTTGACGGCTGTGTCGCCGCAACAATCTGCTTCGCAACTTGGGGCGCGATGTGACCCCAAACACTATGTTTGGATGTTTCAGCTTCGACGATGAACCACCGGCGCTCGGCCAGATCAATGGCAAAACCATCAGGGATAGTTCCCGTTCCATCGGATGTCTTAATCAGTGTCTTTGGAAAGTAGAGAAAACTCGCGCCAAATATGTCCGTGGCATTTTCTACAACGACATTTTCAATTTCCTCTTCCGAATCGAAGGGGACTTGAATGAAGCGTTTTTTGTTTGTTACCAGCATATAATTCCCAGTCGGTTGATCCGCCAGAGTAGATCAAACCGCAGATCACGCGTCAACCGCTGCCACAGCTCCGTCAGGAGCGGAATCTTTGTAGAAAACCGTTTCGATAAAATTCCCCAGCCCCGTCGGGGCGGCATATTCAGCACCTGACGGAGCTGGAAACTTTTTTTGCCAGTGGTTTTCTACAAATATGCCGCGCCGACGGCGCTTCCGTTCGCGTGGTTGGCGTATTTCGCGGTTCAGCTTCACCGCGAACCATGCGAAATACGCGAACAAAATCCTCGCCGGGCGCGGTGGCAGGAATTATTTTTCTCCGAATAGATGCCGCCCGCTGCTGACACCACCGATTCCAAGCTGAAGAATTTTCTCCAGAAATTTCTCGTGCTGCGGAGTGCGCCACGCGAACTGTGGATCATTTACGCCGCCTACATCCTCGAAAATCTCGCCTACAAAGTCGGCGCGGCGGGCGTGCTGCCGCTGTGGCTTTCGTCCGACCTCGGCTTCAACGACGTGAAGGCCGGCGCGATGATCGCGACGTGGTCGGCCATCATGACGCTCATCACGGTGATGATCGGTTCGCTGACGGACGCACTCGGCATTCGCCGGACTTTTCTGCTCGGTTTTTGCGTCTGCCTCGTGTCGCGCAGCGTGATGGCAATGACGGTTGAAAAATGGATCGTGCTGCCGTTCGGCCTGTATGTGCAGGCGATTGGCATCGCGCTCATGGTTCCGGTGATGGTCGCGGCGGTGAAAAAATATTCCAACGCAGCACAACGGTCGGTGGCGTTCTCGCTGTATTACGCGCTGATGAATCTGGGTTACGCCATCGGCGACGGCATCTTCGACCGCGTGCGCGGCGCGCATGGCATGGGCGAACACGGCCACTGGCTGCTGCCGGTTTTCGGCACGGACTTGAGCAGTTATCGCGTGCTGATTTTGCTCGGCGTCGTCTTCACCGTGCCGGGACTGATCATCGTCTGGTTCTTTTTGCGCGACGGCGTGGAGATGACGGAAACTGGCGTGGTCATCGCGGAAAAACCAGCGGCGCGGGCGAAATCAATTTCGTGGCTGTCCGCGCTGCTGACGAGTTGCCGCGAGACGGTGAAAAAAACCATCCACATTTTTTCCGACCTGTGGCGGCAACCGGCGTTTTATCGTTTTCTGGTTTTCATGACGTTGGTCGTCGGCGTGCGAATGATTTTTTATCACGTCTTTTACACGTTTCCAAAATACGGCATCCGCGAACTCGGCGACGGCGCGCCCATCGGCCAGTTGAGCGGGATGTTGAACGAGATTTTGATCCTCGTGTTCGTTCCGATTTGCGGCGTGCTCACGCAAAAAATCACCGCCTATCGCATGGTCACGATTGGCAGTTTGATTTCCTCGCTGTCGGTTTTTTTTCTCGCGCTGCCGGCGGCG
>CAIXFY010000017.1 GCA_903918885.1 uncultured Verrucomicrobia subdivision 3 bacterium | reverse complement strand
CCGCCAATTTGACTGGCAGACCGGATAATCCGAGAGGCAGCAGCGTCAAGTCTGCTGCCAGAGCTGCCAATTAACCCGTCAGCGTAGCCGAAGCCGGTGGCAGCCGCGCCAAGTCTTTTTCACGGATTGCCGGACGCGGGTGAGCCAGACTTTTTCGCGTGGTCGGAAAGTTGTTTCTCCAATTCAGCGATGCGGGCTTCGATTTTCTGGCGGTCGGCGCGGTGTTCGTCCATTTCCATTTTCGGAAACATGGACTCCGCGTAATACGGCAGGTGGCCGGAGGTTTTATACATCTTCTCCTTGGCCAGATGCGGCGTGCGGACGCGGACGTAGCCGGCGGCGAAGTCGGTTTCCTTGGCCAGCTTCTCCAGTTCCTCGACGAGCACCGTGCCCTTGGGCAGCCACAGCGGCATGCCCGGCCCGACAAATTCCGTGTCAATCGCGAACAGCCACATCTCAGCGCCGATCTTGCGATGGTCGCGGCGCTTGGCCTCCTCGATCATCTTGAAATACTCGTCGAGCGCGGTCTTGTTCTTGAACGCCGTGCCGTAGATGCGCTGGAGCTGCGGGCCTTTTTCGTCGCCCTTGTAATAGGCGGCGGCCACGCTGGTGAGCTTGAACGCGCCGATGTTGCCCGTGCGCATCACGTGCGGCCCGGCACACAGGTCAACGAAATCGCCGTTCTTGAAATACGAAATCGGTTCGCCCTCGGGAATCTGCTTGAGCAGATCCAGTTTGAATTTGCTGGCGTTGCCGGCGCGTTCCGCCAAGCCGCCGAGGCGGCCGCTCTCCGCGTCCTTGATCGCCTGCTCGCGGGTGACGGTGAGCTTTTCAAAAGTGTTGTTCGCCTTAATCTCCTTCTTCATCTCCGCCTCGATCTTTTCGAAATCTTCCGGCGAGATACGATGGGAACATTCGAGGTCGTAGTAAAAACCGTTATCCACGGGCGGGCCGTAAGCAAACTGCGCCTCCGGCCAAATCCGAAGAATGGCGGTCGCCAGCACGTGGGCGCAGGAGTGGCGGATGCGCTCCAGCTCGGACATCTTGGCGCGGTCGTCCAAAGTTTTGCGTTCGGGATTCGGCGCGGACGGCGACGGCGCTTGATTTTCTTGTTCAGCAGACATGGGGAAAAGTTTAACCACAAAGGCACGAAGACACGAAGGAAGAAATTTGGATTCAGGCTTTCTGTTGGCGGGGCGCGTCCCCCTCATCCGGCCTCCGGCTACCTTCTCCCCCACGGGGGAGAAGGCCGGGATGAGGGGGCAACCGCAATTGTCGCAAGGAGCGAATCAAGGTTGCAACAGAGTCGCTTTGTGCCTTGGTGTCTTGGTGGTTGAAAAATCAGCGGCGGTTCATCGCGGTTTCAATTTCCTCCGCCTCGATCGGCACGCCCGCCATCAGGTCGGACGGGCCGTCCTCGGTCACGACCACGGTGTTCTCGATGCGGATGCCGAAGCCCTCCTGCGGAACGTAGATTCCCGGCTCGACAGTCAGCACCCAACCCGGCGCGATTTTCGCGTCCGCGTTCATCACGTCGTGCACGTCGAGGCCGATGGGATGCGAGACGCCGTGCATGAAAAATTTCCTTACGGCGGGCGCGTCCGGCTTTTGTCTTTTTATTTCCGAAATTTTCAACAGGCCGAGGTCCACGCACTCCTTGGCGATGCGCTCCTCGCATTCCAGCCGCAAATCCTTCGTGGTCTTGCCCGGCACGCACGCGGCGAGCTGCGCGCGGAACACGCGCAGCACGGCGTTGTAAACCTGTTTCTGCCGGCGCGAAAATTTTCCGCTCACGGGAATCGTGCGCGTCAAATCGCTCATGTAATTGCCGAGGCCGGCGGCGACGTCCAGCAATAGCAAATCGCCCTTCTTGCAAACCTGGTCGTTTTGGTTGTAGTGCAAAACGTTGCTGCTTGCGCCGCTGGCGATGATGGGCGGATATGCGAACTGTCCGCGCTCGCGGATGAATTCGTGCGCAAACTCGGCCTCGACTTCCGCCTCGTTCACGCCCGGCTTTACGAATTTCAGGACGCGCTTAAATCCGCGTCCCGTCAGGTCGCACGCGGCGCGGATGGCGCTGATCTCGACCTCGGATTTCACCGCGCGCAGCTCGCGCAGCAGCGGCGCGAGGCGCTCGTAACGGTGGAGCGGAAATTTTTTCTGGCAGTCGCGCACGAACCGCGCGTCGCGCGTTTCCACGGCCGCGTCAGCGCGGGAATGTTCGTTGGCGTTGAGGAAAACGCTTTTCAGCTCGCACATGAGCGGACGAAAAACCGCCGGAAATTCCGCGAGCCAGCGGACGTTTTGGATTCCCGAAATTTGCGCGGCCCGTTCCTTGGTCAGCTTGCGGCCTTCCCATGTCGCGAGGTGTTCGCTGGATTCGCGGATGAAAAGTATTTCGCGCTGCTTCGGGTCGGCCGCGTCCGGCGCGAGCAGCAGCATCGTCTCCTCCTGCCGGATGCCGGTGAGGTAAAACAGGTCGGCGTTCTGGACGTGGCCCATCGTGCCGTCGGCATTGGTGGGCATGACGTCGTTGGCGTTCAGCACGGCGAGCGAACGCGGCGGCAACTGGGCGACGAGGCGCGCGCGGTTCAGCGTGAACAGCGCGGCGGGCAGCGGAACGGCTTTCATGTGAACGCAGTCTAGGCCGGGCGCGGCAAAAAATTAAGCGAATTCAATTCACCTGTCCGGCCGGTGCAACCGCAGCAATCCCGCGAAACCGGCCAGCAGCAAACCGGAAACCGCCCACGCGCCGACATTCGGATTCTGCGGCGCGAGCCAGAGCGCCGCCGCGCCGGCGGCCGGACCGAGGCAGTTGCCCACGCCGATGGCGGCTTCGTGAATGCCGCCGTGTTCGCTCTTCGCGTCGCTCGCGTCCATCGAGTAAAACAGCGACGAATAATAAATCAGCCCGATGGCCGCGCCGAAAAACACCTGCGCGGCCAGCACCAGCCAAAGGTTCGGCGCGATGAGGATTGCGGCAAACGAAACAATGAGCAGCCCGAACGCGATCGCCAGCCAGCGGAACCGGTAATGCCAGCCGTCCCAGCGCCACAAGCCGACAAACACCGCGATGCGCACAAAGCCCCACAGCGAACACGCGAAGCCAGCAAACATCGGCGTGAGGTGAAATTTTGCCGCCACGCCCGGCAGCACGGCGATGAGCGTGTTGATGGCGACATAGGCGAACGGATTCGCCAGCCACGCCATGCGGAGAAAGTTTTGGGCGCGCGCCGGCGACGGGCGGTTCGCGGCGGACGGCGGCGCGGAATTTTTTTCGGCGGCGGGCAATTTGATTTTTTCCAGCCGGAAGGCCAGCGCGAGTTGGATTGCGACGATGAGCAGCGGGAAATAATAAATGGCCGCGTAGCCGAATTTTTCGACGATGGCGCCGCCGATGAACAGCGCGACGGCGTTGGTCGCGGCCCAAGTGACGTTGTAAATGCCGACGGCGCGCGGAACGGCGGCGGGCGGCTCGCCCTCGGTGACGAGCGCCTCCAGCACCGGCCAGGTGAAACACATGCCCACGGAAACGCAGGCCGCGCCGAGGATTTGTCCCGTCGCGGTGCCGAGTTGCGCGGCGACGAGATAACTCGCGCCCATGACGCCGAGACCGAGCTTGAGCGCGGCAAAGTTGCCGCGGCGCTGGCCGAATTTTCCGCCCTGCCACGCTGCGAACGCATAAACAAAGCCGAGCAACGCGGCGACGGCGAGGTTGGAGCGGTTGTCGAAACCAAACTTGTCGCGCAGCAAAAAGTAGAGGTAGGTGAAATACAGCACCGTGCCGAAGGAGTTGAGTCCTTCGATGGCGTAGCAGAGAATCTGGTGCTGGCGGCGGGCGTTCACGCGCGGGAAATTTCCTCTATGGCCTGGCGGCAATACCATTTCACCGCGTCCGTCATCGGCGGCGAAAGTTTTTCCAAATCTTCCACCCCGCACCAGCGAATGTCGTGATGCTCGGCGGCGGCGAGGGTAAGCTTGCCGTCCTTCGGCCGCGCCCAGTAAATCATGCCGATGTGCTCGTGCGTATCGCTGATGCGGTGGATGTCCAAAAAGCGCGGCGCGATGAGCGCGCGCGTGCCGGGCGAAGTCGTGGGCGGCCGCTCGCCGAGTAATTCCACGTCGAAACCGCTCTCTTCCTTCGCCTCGCGAAGCGCGGCCTGCTCCGGGTCTTCGTCCAGCTCGATGTGCCCGCCGAGCGGCAGCCACTTGTCGAGTTTGCGATGGTGGATGAGCAAAACCTTTTCTTCGTGAACGACGAAGATTGCGACGGTGAAATCAATTTTTTCGTGGATGTGGGGCATTCGTTGCGGGGAAAATCTTAACCACCAAGCCACCAAGACACAAAGTTTGAAAAATTCTTTCTTCGTGCCTTCGTGTCTTGGTGGTGAATAAAAAAGCCCCGACTCGCGCCGGGGCTTTGGAAATCGGTTCGGTGGCCGCCCGCAAGGACTTATTTCATCCGGTCGAACGTCTTCTGCAAAATCTGCCAGTCCTTCTGGCCGGTGAACTTGCTTTGGAAGCTGGCGTTGATCTCCGCTTCGCGGGCGTTTTTGGTCGGCTTGTTGACCTTGTAAAGCACGCCGAAGTTTCCGGGGAAATCCGCGCTGGCGAGCTTGTAGGCCGCGAATTCGTCCGTCACGTCGTGCGTTTTGGGAACTTCGTTGAAGACGCCGCCCTTGCGCGGATTCGCCGCGTCGAACGCGCCGTCGTAAAATTCCACGCATTCGCTGAGGCAATGCACGAAGCTGAAACCGTCGTGATCCATCGCGGCTTCCATCATCGCGAGGACATGGTTCGGGTTGGTGGCCGAGGTGCGCGCGACGAACGACGCGCCGACGGAAATCGCCTGCTTCGCGGGATTGATCGGATAATCCACCGCGCCCCAGATGTCGGTCTTGCTCTTGAAGCCGAGCGGCGACGTGGGCGAGGTCTGTTTCTTCGTGAGGCCGTAGACCTGGTTGTCCATGACGACGAGCGTCATCTTGATGTTCTTGCGCGCCGTGTGCGTGAAGTGGTTGCCGCCGATGGAAAACGCATCGCCGTCACCGCTGAAAGCGAAGACATGCAAATCCGGTCGCGACAGCGAAACGCCGCTGGCGAACGGCAACGCGCGGCCGTGAATGAAGTGCGCGCCATGCGCCTGCACGAAATACGGAAACCGGCTGGAGCAGCCGATGCCGGAAATGGTGGTAATCTTCTCGTGCCACAATTTGCGTTTCTCGATCAGCTTGAAATACAGCGCGAGCACGGAGAAATCACCGCAGCCGGGACACCAAGTCGGATGGTCGGCGGCGATTTCCTTTTTGGTGAGGCCCTTGCGCTCGCCGGTGGCGGTTTCGGTCACGACGGCGGGGACGATCGGTTTTTCGGACAAAGTCTGGCTCATAATTTTAAAATGGTTGGCAATTATTTACCCGCCTTGGCTTTCACGAGTTCGACGATTTCCTTGACCTTCCAAGTGAGGCCGTCGGTTTTGTTGATGCCTTGAATCTTCGCATCGGCATAACGGGCGCGCAAGATTGTGCCAAGCTGGCCGATGCCATAAAGACCCTCGTCATTCATCTCGACAACGAAGACGTGATTGAAGCCGGAGAAAATATTTTCCAGGCCGTTTGGCAACGGATTGACATGCCGCAGGTGAATCGCGGAAACGCTGTCGCCGGCGGCGCGAAAACGATCCACGGCCTCGCGAATCGGGCCTTCGGTGGAACCCCAGCCGACGAGCAGAATGTTGCCTTCCGACGGGCCGTAAATTTTCGGCAGCGGCAGCGTGGCGCCGAGCGCCTGCAATTTTTTTCGGCGCTTGGCGTTTTGCAGCATGTGAACTTTCGGCGAACCGCTCGGATGACCGTATTCGTCGTGTTCCAGACCGGTGGCGATGGGATATTTGCCGTCCAGAATGCGCGTTCCCGGTTTGACATGCGGCGTGACTCCGTCTTTCGCGGCGAGATCGTAAGGCTTGTGCGAGGCGACCGGCGTGAGGTCCGGCGAAATATCCTGACAAACTTTTTCCAGATTCGGTTCAGTGAACGCCTCGATGCGCGTGGCGATGCCCTGATCGGTGAGGAAGAAAACGGGCGTGTTGTATTTGCGGGCGATGTTCACGGCCTCGATGGCCATATAAAAACAGTCTTCGACGTTCGCGGGCGCTAGCACAACGCGCGGGGCGTCGCCGTGACCGCCGTTGATGGCGATGTTCAGGTCGGACTGTTCAATGTTTGTCGGCATGCCGGTCGAGGGACCGCCGCGCTGAACATTGATGACTATGAGCGGCATTTCCGCCATGACCGCCCAGCCAATGGCTTCGGTCTTGAGGGAGATGCCGGGACCGCTGGAACCCGTCACCGCCACGCGCCCCGCATAGCTGGCGCCCAGCGCCATCGAGACGGAGGCGATTTCATCTTCGCATTGAATAAATGAGCCGCCGTATTTCGGCAACTCGCGGCGAAGCAATTCCATGATGTCTGTCCACGGCGTGATTGGATAGCCCGCACCGAAACGAACCCCAGCCGCGATGAGACCGTAGCCGATGGCTTCGTTGCCGTTCATCACAACCTGATGGCCGTCCTTCTTCTGGCTGTCGGTAATCTGAAAAGTTTCCACCACGTTGCTGGGCGAATTGGCGTAGCCCGCGTGGAACGCTGCCAAAGCATTGTTCAGAATGCTCACGTCTTTGCCGCCGAAACGTTCGCCAAGGAGCTTTTCCAGTTTCGGCACGTTCAAGTCGAACATGCGGGCGATGAGGCCGAGGGAATAAATGTTTTTGCCCTTGTCCTTGGCCGTGCCGCCGATGGCCTCGACGGTGAGCGAAGAAATTGGAATGCCAACGTGATGATAATCGGACAGCCATTCTTCCTTCGGAACCACATGGTCGCTGTCATAAAGCACGATGCCTTTTTTCTTGAGCGAATTGATGTGGCCTTCGTAGCTGTGCTGGTAGAAGCAAAGCAGCACGTCCGCGTCATCACCGGCGGTCAGCACCTCGCCGCTGCCGACCCGCACCTGAAAAATGGACGGCCCGCCGGAGATGGTGGAGGGAATCGTCATGAACGTCATGACTTCCTGCTCGCTGCGGCCCGCGAGCCGCGCGAGGAAACCGCCGATGGCCTGAATGCCGTCCTGCGAGTTGCCCGCGATGCGGATGACGACTTCGTTAATCCGCGAAACTTTTTGCGCGCCGCCCGAAGACGACACCGCTTCTGTTGCATTACTCATAAAGGAACCTTGGAAACTAAAGATTACTGCGGCAACGCGAATTGACTACTGAAGACATTTCAGCACGACACCGTTGCCACGACACAGTAAGACACTAAAGGCTATTGTGTCAATTTCTAATGAAACTTATATCTCTCTTTAAATGAGATGGTTACATCAATTTTAAAATGCAGTTTTTTTAACCTGAAATATTTAATTAGTTAGTCTGATTAAAACTCAAGTTTTAATCAGCCAGAGGCTGTCCGCGTTTTGCTGGCGGGGCTGGTTTGAGTTTCAAATGATTTTAGCGCAGAGGTTCAGTTGCTCGGCTTGAACCGGTTCAGAATTTCGTGGCGCGGGACCGCTGATTTCTTGAGCGCATCGTGGCGCTCAATCACGCCCTGGCCGTAAGTTGAAGGCGGATTGGGGTTGCGATACAGGACGCCGGTGTAAAGCTTGGTGCCGTATTCGCGCGCCAGTTCAGTCGCCTTCGCGCGGTCAGACGGATCGTGACCGATGGATTCCAAACTCTGCATGTTGGTCTTGTGAGCCTTGAGCTGCTGGTCTTCCATGCCGTAGGTCACGCAGGGAGACTGGACGTTGATGAAAGCGAAGCCGGGGAAACGAATGCCTTCTTCGATGATTTTGGCCAGTCCGGTCATGTCCGCCGGCGTGCCTTGCGCCACATACGACGCGCCATAACCCATGACATAGAGCAGCGGATTCACTGGATCTTCGATACTGCCGAAGCTGGACGTCACGGTCTTGCGTCCGCGCGATGAAGTGGGCGAAAGCTGGCCTTTGGTAAGGCCGTAAATCTGATTGTCCATTACGATGTAGGTGATGTCAATGTTGCGCCGGACCGCGTGCGCGACGTGACCGCCGCCGATGGAAAAACCATCGCCGTCGCCGCTGGCCACGAGCACTAGGAGCTCCGGGTTGGCGAGCTTGATGCCCTGGGCGATCGGCAGCGAACGGCCGTGCACGGTGTTGAAACCGTAAGCCGTCGTGTAGCCGGGAATGCGGCTCGAACAGCCGATGCCAGAGACGAACGCGATTTCATGCGGCGCTCGGCCGATATTCGCCAGCGCGCGGGTGATGGCGGTGACGACGCCGAAGTCGCCGCAGCCGGGGCACCAAATCGGCTTGAGGTCGCTTTTGAAATCGCCGGCCATGAATTTGGTCAGCGAAAGCGTTTTTGCAGAAGCTTCGAGAGTAGTCATGATATTTAATCTTTCTTAAAAAAGTTCACCGGTTCAGTTTTCGACGGCTTCGGGTTGTTGCTGGCTGCTCTGGATGGCGACGACCATTTCGCGCAGACGGTCGAGCACTTCGGACGGCAGGATGGGATTGGATCCGCTCTTGGCGAACGGTTTGACCACGGCCGGAAAATCCACATACATCCGCACGAGGCGATAGAGCTGTGCCTGATAGGATTGTTCAATGAACAAGCCACGCTGGACAGACGCGAAGAAATCCTGATAGACCGTTTCCGCCACCGGATACAGCAACCGCGGCACGAGCAGTTTCACCTGCAAACCTTCCGCCTGCGCCAACCGCAGCGCTTCCTGCGCCACGCCGGCCACGCTGCCCCAACTCACCATGCCGATGGGGGCTTCCGGGTCGCCTTCGATGGTGAAGAGATCGCGGCGGTTTTTCAGCGGATTAAATTTATTGAACCGCTTTTCGTTCATGCGGGCGTGCATCTCGCCGCTAGCGGTGGGACGACCTTGTTCGTTGTGCTCGATGCCGGCGCAGAGATAATTGCCGCCGACCATGCCCGGATGACTGATGGGGCTGATGCCGGATTCGGTGATTTTGAAACGGGTATAATTCACCAGCTCCTGACCAGTCGGCCGCCGGCGCTCGATGATCTGGAATTTCGAGGTGTCTATCGGATCAACGGTTTCCTTGCGTTGCGCAATTTCCTGATCGGACAGCACAATCACCGGCGTCTGATAATATTCGGCGAGATTGAACGCTTCCACCGTGACGCCGAAAATATCGGCGACGCTCGTGGGTGCCAACACGGGCCGCAGGCAATCGCCATGCGCGGAAAACGCCGCCTGGAACAAATCCGATTGTTCGGCCTTGGTCGGCATGCCCGTGGACGGGCCGCCGCGCATGACATTGACGCACACCAGCGGCAATTCGGCGAGACTCGCGAGTCCAAGAATTTCCGTCTTGAGCGACATGCCGGGACCGGAGGTCGCCGTCATGGATTTCTTGCCAGCGAAAGACGCGCCAACAACGGCGCCGACGCCGGCAATCTCATCTTCCGCCTGCAAAACGGTGCCGCCATATTTCCAGATTTCGCGGTCAAGAAATTGCATGATCTCCGTCGAAGGCGTGATGGGATAGCCGCCGAAAAATGTGCAACCGGCAAAAATCGCCGCCGCGGCGCACATGTCGTTGCCATCGGTCAAAAGCTTGGTCTGGCCACCGGATTGCGGGGCGGACAATTTGCGGTCTTCCTTCAACGGATTGGCGACGGTGAAATCAAGTCCGGCTTGGAACGCGCGAACATTTCCTTCCACGATAGTGGTGCCTTTCTTCGCAAATTTTTTGCGGATGCCCGCCAACATGCTTTCGCGACCAATGCCAAACCAGCCCGCGAGCAGACCAGCGATTACGATGTTCTTTGCCTTGTCGGTGCCGGCGTGTTCGGCGGCCATCGCCGTGATCGGCACGCTGAACACGACCGCCGGTTTCACGCCTTGCAGCGGCAGCTTGTCCGGCGCGACGCCGGTATTGCTCTCGTAAATTACAATCGTCGCGGATTCAACGGGCAACTCCGCGCCGAACTTTTTGAAATCGTCCCAGTTGAGCGCCACGGCCACATCGAGCGGGCCGTTGGGATTAAGCACGGGCTGGGTCGCCAGCCGCAACCGGCACGAAGCCTCGCCGCCGCGAATCTGCGAGCCGAAGCTCTTGGTCATGACGCAGTGATACCCTTCCAGTGCCGCCGCCGTGAGCAGCGATTCACCCGCCGAAATCACGCCGTCGCCGCCAGAACCGGCAATGCCTATAATCAAATCTTCACTCATGCATTAACATGGTCGTGATTTCCGAAATCCGCGCTCACCGCCTATTGCCAAATCCTTGCTGTTTTTTATTTCGCAGCGGGCGACCGCTTTGACGGCAATACCGACGGATGGGCGGCAATCGCCGCGGCCACAAAATGTTTTACCAGCTTCAGCCACTTCCTTTTACTGCTGTGACCCTTGATTGAAATCCATTCAAAACCATGCGTTTCCTTGACCTAGCCGCATAAAGCCGCAAAACTTCGACGCGAATATATATGTCTACCAAGACCATCATCAAACCAGCGCAATCGCCCGCCGCCGTCGGCCCCTACAATCACGCCGTGCGCGTCGGTGAACTGCTCTTCTGTGCCGGCCAAATTCCGATTGAACCTGCCACCGGCAACCTCATCACCGGCGACATCCGGGCGCAGACCGAGCGCGTGCTGCAAAACGTGAAGGCAATTCTCGACGACCAGAAACTGACCTTCGCCAATGTCGTGAAAAGCACGGTGTTCATGACCAGCCTCGGCGACTTCGACGGGATGAACGAAGTTTACGCGAAATTTTTCACGGAGAATTTTCCGGCGCGTTCCACCGTGCAGGTCGCCGCGCTGCCCAAGGGCGCGAGCGTGGAAATCGAAGTCATCGCGCATTTTTAAAATGTCCAACGGTGCGTATTTATTAATCGGTTTGATTGTCGGCGGCGGCCTCGGCCTGCTCGTCGGCTGGCTGATTGGCGGACGCAAACAAGCCGTCGCGCCGGCGGATGCGCGGTTGGAAAATGAATTGCGCCAGCAGCTCGCGCAGCGCGAGGCGGAATTGAACCGGACGCGCGAACAGCTTTCTCAAAGCAAAACTTCGCTCGCGACGGCGCAGGCGAACCAGACGGCGGCGGAAAAAATTCTCGCCGAGCAAAAAACGCTGCACGAAAAAACCTTGCGCGACGCGAAACTCGCGCAGGAAAAAGCCATCGCCGATTTGCGCGAGGCGTTCAAGGCGATGAGCGCCGACGCGCTCAAACAGTCCGCGCCGGAATTTCTGCGGCTGGCGGAGCAGTCGTTCGGCAAATTTCAGGAGACGGCGAAGGGCGATTTGGCGCAGCGGCAGGAGGCGATTAAAACCTTGGTCGAACCGCTCAAGCAGCAGTTGGAGACTTACCAAAAGAATTTACAGCAAAGCGCCAGCGCGCAATCGAGCGCGCTTGGCGAAGTGAAGAAACACTTGGAAACATTGGCGCAATCCAACCAATCACTCGCGGCGGAGACGCAGCAGTTCCGGCTGGTGCTGCACTCGAACCAGGCGCGCGGCAAGTGGGGCGAGGAAACGCTGCGACGCGTCGTCGAGGCGGCGGGCATGAGCGCGCACTGCGATTTCACCGAGCAAACTTCGTCGGGCGAAAATCGTCCGGACCTCGTGGTGAAACTGCCGGGCGACCGCTTCATCATCGTGGACGCGAAGGTTCCTGATTTTGATTTTCTGAATGCGCTGGAATCTGCCGAGCCGGTGAAGCGCGCGGAAGCTTTGGCGGCGCACGCGGCGAAGCTGAAGCTGACCATCAAGGCGCTGGCCGACCGCGATTATCCGCGTCAGTTTCCGAACGCGCTGGATTACGTCGTGCTGTTCGTGCCGGCGGAATCGCTGTTCAGCGCGGCGCTGGAAGGCGATCACGATTTGATTATTTGGGCGGCGGAAAAAAGGATTTTGCTGGCGACGCCGGCGTCGCTCATCGCGCTGCTGCGTTCGGTTTCCGTCAGTTGGCAACAGCACGCGCAGACGGAGAACGCGCAGAAAATCGCTGAGTCGGCGCAGGAACTGTTCGTGCGCGTGGTCACCTTCACGGAGCATCTGGAAAAAATTCGCGGCGGTTTGGATACAGCGAACCGTGCGTTCAACCAGGCCGTGGGCAGCTACGAATCGCGCGTCCGGCCGGCGGGCGAAAAATTGCAGAAGCTTGGCGGCGGCGCGGGCGGAAAGGATTTGGCAGAGCTGCCGCCGCTCGACGCGACACTGCGGTTGCCGCCGAGTGCTTGAAGCTGGATTCTCCGCGCGGGTTGCTTAAACTGTCGCCATGAAATTAGACGAATCCCAGCGGCTCGCGGTCGCAAAATGGATCACCGAAGGCGCCAAGCTTGCGGAAATCCAAAACCGCCTCGCCGCCGAATTTGGCCTCAAGCTCACCTACATGGAGGCGCGTTTTTTGGTGGATGATTTGAAGCTCACGCCGAAAGATCCGGAGCCGCCGAAAGTCACCGAACCGCCCATCGCCGCCAAGCCGCTGGCGACCGCGCCGGTTCCCGCCGACGAGTTGGCCGATGCGGATGAAGTGCTGCCGCCCGCGAGCAAAGTTTCCGTGACGGTGGATCAAATCACCAAGCCCGGCACGGTCATCAGCGGCAAGGTTGCCTTCAGCGACGGCCAGACTGCCGATTGGTATCTCGACCAGACCGGGCGGCTGGGCGTTGTCCCGAAAGTCCAGGGCTACAAGCCGTCCGCCGCCGACGTGCAGGAATTCCAGCTCGCACTGCAACGCGAAGTCGCCAAGCTGGGCTACTGAAATTTTTGAAGTCGGAATCCTTGCCGCGCGTTTCGCGGCTTGGCACATTTAAACTCAATGCGTGAAACCTTCCGTGCCTGGGCCGAAGCCGGCGAAACCTTCGTGCTCGAAGTCATCTTCGACGAGCGCCATGATTTCAAGGCGCGGCTGATGCGCGGATTTCTTTTTGGCAGTTCAAAAGTTTTTACCGTCGCCGTCAAAATTCGCCGCGTCCTCTACAACTGGCGCATCCTGCGCGACAAGACGCTCGGCGTGCAGGTCATCGCGATTGGAAATCTTACTGTCGGCGGCACGGGCAAGACGCCGGTCGTGGAAAAATTCGCGCGCGAACTTCGCGACGCCGGCCGCAAGGTCGCCATCCTTTCGCGCGGTTACCGCTCCAAGCCGGTTCCGCTTCACACCAAATTGGTGAACAAGATTCTGCTCCGCGAAGATCACACGCCGCCACGCATCGTGTCCGACGGCAAATCCCTTTTGCTCGATTCCGAAATGGCCGGCGACGAACCCTACATGCTCGCATCGAATCTCAAGGACGTCGTCGTGCTCGTGGACAAGGACCGCGTGAAGAGCGGGCGCTACGCGATTGAGAAATTCGGCTGCGACACGCTGCTGCTCGACGATGGCTTTCAATATTGGGATTTGCGCGGTCGCCGGCATGATGTTGTGCTGATCGACTGCCAGCAGCCGTTTGGCAACGGCCACATGCTGCCGCGCGGCACGCTGCGCGAACCGCCCTCGCACCTCGCGCGCGCCCACACGATTTTCATCACCAAAAGCGACGGCAACACCGCCGGCTTGCGCGCCCGCATTGCCAAACATAATCCCGACGCCGGCCTCATCGAATGCGTGCATCATCCGCTTTATTTCGAGGATGTCTTCACCGGCGAACGCAAGGGCATTGATTCGCTCGCCGGAAAAAAAGTCGCGTCCTTGAGCGGCATCGCGCAGCCGGAAAGTTTCGAGCAAAGCCTCGTCAAACTCGGCGGCGAACTCGTTTACTCCAAGCGCTTCGCCGACCATCACCGGTTCACGCAGCAGGAAATCCTCAACGCCATCAACCGCGCCAAAAAACGGCAGGCCGAAATCATCGTCACCACGCAGAAGGACGCCGTGCGCTTTCCAAAAATTGACCGGCGCGATGTGCCGTTCTATTTCATGCGCGTGGAAATAAAAATCGTCGCCGGCGCGAACGACTTTCAGGATTGCGTGAGCAAAATCTGTTTTCGCTGATGAACGCGCTTCTCTATTGGCTCGCCCGCGGCTTCGTCGCGGTGATCCAGTCGCTGCCGCTTCTCTGGGTCGCCCGGCTCGGTCGCGCTGGCGGCGCGCTGGCGTTTCGGCTGGACGCGCGCCACCGCCGCGTGGTCGTCAACAATTTGACGATGGTTTTCGGCGCGGAAAAATCAGCGGCGGAAATTTACGAAATCGCCCGCGAAAATTTCCGGCGCATCGGCGAAAATTATTTGTGCGCCATCAAAACTTCGGCGATGACCGAGGCGGAACTCAAGCCGCACATCGAGGCCGCCGGCGCCGACCGGCTGCCCAAGCAAACCGGCGACGCCAAACTCGAAAATGTCGTTTTCGCCATCGGCCACTTCGGCAACTTCGAGCTTTACGCGCGGCTGAACCATCTCTGCCCCGGCTATCAGTGCGCGACCACCTATCGCGCGTTGAAACAGCCCGCGCTCAATCGTTTGATGCAGGATTTGCGCGGCACGAGCGGCTGTTTGTATTTTGAACGGCGCACCGACGGCGAAAAACTTCGCGCGGCGATGAATCAGGGCGGCATTATTCTGGGTCTGCTTGCCGATCAAAGTTCCAAAGGACTGCGCGCACCCTTTCTCGGCCATGATTGCAACACCGGCTTGGCTCCCGCCATTCTCGCGTTGCGTTACGAGGCAAAACTTTTTACCGCCATCTGCTATCGCGTTGCGCTGGCGCGCTGGCGTGTGGAATTGGGCGAGGAAATTTCCACGCACGAAAACGGCCGGCCACGCGCCACCGCTGACATCATGCGTGAGGTGAACCGCCATCTGGAAGTCGCCGTCCGCCGCGATCCGGCGAACTGGTTTTGGGTTCACCGACGATGGAAGGATTGAGCATGAGCGTCGCCTTCAAAACTCCGCCCCGCCGCATTTTGGTGCGCGGCGTGAACTGGCTCGGCGACGCCGTGATGACCACGCCCGCGCTGCTGCGTCTGCGCGAAAAATTTCCCGCCGCGCACATCGCGCTGCTCACACCGGCAAAACTGGCGGAGCTTTGGAAAAATCATCCGGCGGTGGACGAAGTGATTCCGTTTACCGCCGATGAAGGCGTTTTGAAAGTCTTGCGCAAACTTCGCTACGGACGCGGTCCGGAAATTTTGCGCGGGGCGGAGGGAAAATTTCACGCTGCGCCGGTAATAATCCCGGCGCGCTTCGACCTCGCGCTGGTGCTGCCCAATTCGCCGCGCTCAGCGCTGGAGGTATTTCTTGCGGACATTCCGCAGCGCATAGGCTACGCGCGGCCGTGGCGGAATTTTTTTCTGACACAGGCCGTCGCGCCGCGCACGGACGCGGTGAAGATGCGGAAACGGACGGCGTCCGAAATTCGTCAGCTCATTTCAGAGAAGCCAGAAGTCAAAAGTCAGAAGTCGGAATCTCCAAAATCGGCACACCAGATTTTTGAATACCTGCATCTCGTCGGCGCGCTCGGCGCGAATCCGGAGCCGCTCGCGCCGCAACTTTTCGTTACGCCGGAAGAAATTGAAGCGGTGAAAATGAAATTTGGTTTGGACAAAATTTCCGCGCCGATTTTCGGGCTGAATCCCGGCGCGGAATACGGTTCAGCCAAACGCTGGCCAGCGGAAAAATTCATCTCCGCCGCGAAAGAAATTCAGACAAAGGCAAATTGCGTCTGGCTTGTTTTTGGTGGAAAAAACGACGAAGCCGTTGCCACGCAAATCCAATCAGCAATCGGCAATCGGCAGTCGGCAATCAGCCTCGCTGGCAAAACCAGCCTCCGCGAACTGATGGCCTTGCTCAAACTCTGCCGCGTGCTGCTGACGAATGATACTGGTCCGATGCACGTCGCCGCCGCGCTCGGCACGCCGGTGGTGGTGCCGTTCGGCAGCACTTCGCCGGAACTTACCGGTCCCGGTTTGCCGGGTGACATGCATCATCGGTTGTTGAAATCCGACGCGCCGTGTGCGCCGTGTTTTCTGCGCGAGTGTCCGATTGATTTTCGCTGCATGAATGGCATTGAAATTGAAGCCGTGGTGGTGGCGATGCTATCCGCCGCAAGGCCGGATCAAACCACCTAGCTCTTGCCCGGAGAAAAGCCGATTCGTTCCGTTGGAACATTTAATCCGCTTGTTGTTTGTGGCTGGATTGCCCGTATCAATAAAAGTCCGCTGTAACCTTCGTTAATTCGTTTGCGTCATATGAGGCATGCCAACCCCTAGCAGAACCGAGTCAGGAGCGTCCGTGTGGACGCAATTTTGATTTCGGAAGCAAAGGAGTGTTGTCACCACCAAAACAAATATGAAAAAATTGAATATGGCAATTCTTGGCCTTTGCTGCCTTGGTCTGTTGGCTCCCGCTCTGGCGTCAGCAAAAGGTAAGAAAACCAAAACGACGCCGGAACAAGTTACCGCCGCCAAGAGCATCTTGACGAAATATGATGCCAACACAAATGGCGTGCTGGACGCCGACGAAATCACCAAGTTGCAAAAGGACTACGCGGCCGGCAATGAATCCGATGCCCAGGTGTTTGATGTCAACAGCGACAAGACTCTGGACGACACGGAAATCGCCGCGTTGCAGCAAGCCTTGACCGCCAAGAAGCACAAGAAGAAAGCTGAATAAAATTTCGGCATCCCCAGACCTGTGCGACGCAATAGTCGCACAGGTCTTTTTTTTTGCCGCTGGTGGTTGAAATTTTAGGAACTGCTCGCATTGACGGTCAGTCGGTCGGTCGAATTTCCCGGTCAGACAAAATCTTTGTGTCTGCGCGCCTTCGTGGTAGTTTTCCGCCGTGGAAACCGTGACCAAACTGACCAACGACCTCGTCGCATCTTACGCGAAGGCGGGCGGCATCAATCATCTCGACGGCAAAAATCTGCCGTCGAAGCGCGTCGTCACCGAACTAACGTGCGGCTTACTGCGGTTGCTGTTCCCCGGATTTTTTGACGAGAAGCTGATTCACTCTTCTGAAATTAAAGTGGAGACGGCGGCGCTTTTGGATTCGATCATCGGCACGTTGGAAGATGAAATCCGCAAGGCGATCGAATACCAACCGAACGGTCTCGCCAAAAAGGACATCACGCAGGAAGCGCACAAGTTGACGGTGGAATTTCTGGAGAGCCTGCCGCGCGTCCGCGAAATTTTGCAGACAGATGTGCAGGCGGCGTTCGACGGCGATCCGGCGGCGGCGAGCAAAGAGGAAATTATTGTTTCCTATCCATTCATCGAGGCCATCGCGGTGCAGCGACTGGCGCATGAACTTTATCTGAAAAACGTTGCGCTCATCCCGCGCATCATGAGCGAGTGGGCGCACGCGCGCACGGGCATGGATTTGCATCCGGGCGCGAAGATTGGAACGCATTTTTTTGTGGATCATTGCACGGGCACGGTCGTCGGCGAGACGGCGACCATCGGCAATCATGTGAAGATGTATCACGGCGTGACGCTCGGCGCGAAATCCACGGCGGGCGGGCAATTGCTGAAAGGCAAGAAGCGGCATCCGACCATCGAGGATCGCGTGACGATTTATCCCGGCGCAACGATTCTCGGCGGCGACACCATCATCGGCGCGGGCAGCACCATCGGCGGCAACGTGTTTATCATGGATAGCGTGCAGCCGAATTCATTGGTGATTTACGACGGCCTCGACATGCGCGTCTTGAGCAAGAACGACAAGAACGGCGGACTGGATTTTCAAATCTGAATTTACGTCGCGGTAGCGGCGCGGATTTCGTCCAATAAATACAGGCTTTCCATTCGTTCGGCTTCCGCGTAAACTTTCCATGGTGGGCGCAAACAAAATTATTTAATCACATGGCCAAACTCTTCCTCGGACTCGATTCCAGCACACAAAGCCTGAGCGCGGTTGTCATCGACCTCGACGCCGGCAAGGTAATCTACGAAAAATCCCTGAACTTCGACCAGTCGCTCCCGCAGTTCAAAACCAAAAACGGCGTGCTGCCCGGCCGCGACCCGCTCGTGAAGCACAGCAACCCGCTGCTTTGGGCTGCCGCGCTCGATCTGCTGTTTGCGCAGATGAAAAAGGACAAGGTCGCGCTCGGCAAAATCATCGCCATCAGCGGCAGCGGCCAGCAGCATGGCTCGGTTTATCTGAACGAAAAGGCCGTGGAAACGCTGGCAACGCTCGATCCGAAAAAATCTTTGGTCGAAAATCTCGACGGCGTTTTCTCCCGCAAGACTTCACCGATTTGGATGGATTCTTCGACCGCGAAGGAATGTGCCGAGATCCGCAAAAAACTCGGCGGCATCAAGTTCACTGCCTCACGCACCGGCTCGGACACCTTCGAACGTTTCACCGGCCCGCAAATCCGCAAATTTTACAAGACCGAACCCAAGGCCTACGAAAAGACCACGCACATCGCGCTCGTCAGTTCGTTCATGGCCTCGTTGCTCGCCGGAAAAATAGCGCCGATTGATTTCGGCGACGGCGCGGGCACGAACCTGATGGACATCCGCAAGCACAATTGGAATCACGACGCCGTCAAGGCCACCGCGCCGAGCCTCATCGGCAAGCTTCCGCCGCTCGCGGCGTCCGGCCAGGTGATTGGGCCGGTCAGTCCGTATTTCGTGCAGAAGTTCGGCCTCAATCCCGAGGCGCAGGCCACCGCGTGGACCGGCGATAATCCCGCGAGCGTCCTCGGCCTCGGCCTCGTCAAATCCGGTCAGGTCGCCATCAGTCTCGGCACGAGCGACACCTTTTTCGGCACGATGCAGAAATGCGTCACCGACGAGAACGGCGAAGGCCACGTCTTCGGTTCGCCCACCGGCGAATACATGACGCTCATCTGTTTCAAGAACGGCTCGCTCGCCCGCGAAAAAATCCGCGAACAATATAAAATTTCCGATTGGAAAAAATTCGGCGAACTCGTCGCCTCCGTTCCGCCCGGCAATAACGACGGGGTTTTGCTGCCGTGGTTCGAGGCGGAAATCGTCCCGCGCGTGAACAAGCCGGGAATTCATCGCTTCGACCTCGACGCGAAAGATGTCGCTGCGAACTGCCGCGCCATTTTCGAGGCGCAGATGCTTTCCATGCGGTTGCACTCACAGTGGATGCAGGTGTTGCCGGAAAAAATCCTCGTTACCGGCGGCGCGGCCAACGACCGCGCGCTGCTGCAGGTGCTGGCGGACGTGATGAACTGTCCGGTGCTGCGGATTGAAGTCTCCAAGAGCGCGGCGCTCGGCGCGGCGTTGCAGGCCGCGCACGGCTGGCTGACCGCCGCCAAGAAAAATCCCAAGTGGGATAAACTCGTGGCGCCGTTCACCAAGCCGGTGGCTGGCAGCGAAATCCAGCCGGACAAAAAGGCGGCGAAGATTTACGACAAGCTGCTGGAAAAATACGCCGTCTGCGAAAGCGACGCGATTGACGGCGTTTGATTTGATTCCAAGCATCCGTCACTTGGGTGGTTTGCTGATAAAAAATATTCAGGCCAGAATAGTTTTTTCTACAACCGAGATAGGCCACAAATCATACAAAACAATTTGGCCGACCTAGATGTTGGGCGTTGCTCGCGCATCTACCAATCGTAATGAAGATACACTTCGGACAAATTTATGTTGAGCCTGGCGTGAGCTTTCCGTTCTCGTTCCAGTTTCAGCATCGTCTGTCCGACGAGATTACGCGGCTTGTTGCCCCATCAGCCGAGTTCATTCAGCAGTTTGGCGATGACTGGGAGTTGATGTTTCGGATTAGCGCCAAGCGCGCCATTTGTGCCAGCGAGATTTGCGGGCCGTCCGTGTTCAAGAAGTCCAAGGATGTTGAATTCACCATATTTTTGCCGTTCGACATTATCCAGCGCGAAAGCATTGTCATTCAGTCTGCTATCAGCTTTTTGCTCCAAGGAGTCTGTTCAGCTCTTGATTCACTCGGTATTGACTCGTCAGGAATAAAGGCGCGTTTGGCAAGCTTGGCCGAGAGCATTTCCTCTGAACCGACTACCATCAAACAATGACCGCAACGCCTAATACGGAGATAAACTGCAAAGCCCGTTCCCGTCACTTCCAGTAAGTCCAATTCACGTCGGGGAATAGATTGTCGCGGGCTTCGATTTCGCCAAGCCACTTCGCATCCACGCGCGTCTTGGTCAACTGTTCGTGCAGCGCGATGAACCGGAGCAGATGGTCTTTCACGCGGCGGCGCGCGTAGTCGGGACTCGTGCCGGCGCGCAAAATGAACGGCCAGTCGCTTGCCTGCGCCAGCAGCAGTTCGCGCGCGGCCTGTTTCAGCGCGCGGGCCTTCAGGCCGGTGGCGGACGGAAATTTTTTCGCCAGTTCGCTCATGCGTTCCTGCGCGATCTGCAGGTGCGGATAAATCCACTCGTTTGATTCGTTGAGCCACACGCGCCAGTAACCTTCCTCGCCCCAACTGGACGCGCCCGGCGTGGCGACTTGATTGGTCGGGTGGCGCTGCAAATATTCGCCGGGCGTAATCATCGTCAATTCGTGCTGGTCGGAGCACAGTTTGCGCGCGAGAAAATCCAAAAACTCCGGGCCTTCATACCACCAGTGGCCAAACAATTCCGCGTCATACGGCGCGACGATAATCGGTGGACGGTCGAGCAGCGGCGTGAGCTGGCGGATTTGCGCGAGGCGTTCGTCGAGAAAATGCCGCGCGTGTTCGCTTGCGGCCTTGAGCGCATGGTCGCGTTCGTAAACCTGCTTCTCGGCGGAACCGGTGATGCGAAAATATTTTATGCCGGTGAAACCACGGTTGTCCGGCGAGGGCAAATGCGGTTTGACATAATCAAAATCCAAATCAAAACCGATGTCGCGGTAGAAATCGCGGTAACGCGGATCGCCGGGATAACCTTCGTGTTTGCTCCAGACCTGCCGCGAGGAATCGTAGTCGCGCCCAAACGCGGCGACGCCGTTGGGCGTGAAAATCGGCGCAAACGAACCGTAGCGCGGACGCGGCGTGGCGTGCAGCACGCCGTGCGTGTCAAGGATGAACCAGCGGATGCCGGCTTCCCGCAAAAAAATTTCCACGCCCTCGGAGTAGGCGCATTCCGGCAACCAGATGCCGATCGGATCGCGCCCGAAGCAGCTGCGGTAGTGGTCGCGCGCGGTGAGTATTTGGGCGCGGACGGACGCCGGATGGCTCGCGATGAGCGGCAACAAACCGTGCGTGGCCGCCGTGGTTATGATTTCCAGATAGCCTTCGTCCTGAAATTGTTTGAAGGCGGTCACAAGGTTGCCTTCGTAATGCCGCCAAGTGTCGCGCGCCTGACAAAATTTGTGGTGATACATCCACGCGAGGTCGCGGTAGGCACGATCCCAATGCGTGCGGCGGATTTCCTTTTCCGCCAGATCAATCAAGCCGTCGAGGTGGCGGGTGTAGCGTTCGCGCAAAAGCGGATCGAGCAGCATCGCGCAGAGCGTAGGCGAGAGCGAGAGCGTGAAGCGCGCGGGCAACTGGTCGCGCCGCCAGCCGTTCAAAATCTGGAGGAGCGGCAGATAGGTTTCGGTGACGGCCTCGAACAGCCAGCTTTCTTCCAGAAACTTTTCATGCTCCGGATGCCGCACGAAGGGCAGGTGTGCGTGCAGGACGATGGAAAGATAGCCGGGCATGGTGAAAATAATTTACAGGTCGAGCTTGTCGGAAACCCATTCCGCTAGCGCCCGGGATTTGACGAGCATGACGACGCCGGCAAGGAACGGCAAGGATTTGAAGATGCACGGAAAAATTTCCACCGGCAGGTTCTTGTGGTGGCAAACCACCCAATACAACGCGAACTCCGCAACCGCCCAGCCCATCAGCGCGATGGCGATGAAGCGGACGAGCATCAAGGCTCCGCGTTCCGGTGATTCCATCATGAGAATCAAAGGTTGTCGGCCAACGGCGGCTTGAGCGAAGGATCCTGCGGCGTCACGCCGACATCGCCGAGGTATTCGGTCTCACGGCTGAATTTCAATTCCGCCGCGCGTCCGTCCGTGCCATCGGCCGAAACGGCGACGGCGGGCAAATCGTATTTTCCGTCCGGCAGCGCGAAGCGGAAACTGAAAGTCCCGTCGGAACGCAGTTTGATTTCGTGGCCGCCGAGCGTGACTTTCGCGTCGGGTTCGGTCGCACCGTAGATGATCAACTCGGCGTTGACGTTGAACCAAAAGCCCTTTGACTTGGCCGAAGCGCCGCCAAACGGACTGGTCGGACTAGAGGAAATTCCCGGACTCGAAATACCAAAAGCCGTTACCGGCGAGGTTGTGTCGCCCGCCATGGCGAGACGGCGGCGGATGAGTTCGGTAATTTCCAGCGAGCCCATCCAGACGCGGCGGGTCTCGTCGATGCAGATGATTTTGGCGAGCGCCTTTTCCTGTTCCGGCGTCCACTGGCGCGTCGGCCCCGGCGCGATGACCGGCGAATGAATGGAATGAGCGAAGCGAGGCAAATCGGGATGGCCTGCGCGGCGGAGTTCTTCGATGGCCTGCGCGAGCGGGATGTTGTCGCGCACGGCGTCCTCGATGATTTGCATGAGGCGCGCGAAAGGAAATTCAAACGGGATGGTGGCGTATTCCGCCGCGTCTTCCTTCGCGGCGGCGTCCGGCGGCGTGACGGTTCCGGCGGAGGAGGCGGCGCGCGTCCATTTGCCGAGCGCAGAGTAATAGCCGAGTTCGGCGGCGTAGGAATGCCCGGCGCGTTCGACATGCGCGAACCAGTGGCGCGATTCGGCGTGAACGTGGATTTCGTAGGCGGGATGGCCTTCAAGTTTGCCGGAGAAAATGCGGAGGACGAGATGGCCGTCGGAGGACTCGGCGTTCAGTTCAGCCTGCTGCTGGCGGGTTAAATCCCAATGAGCGTAAAGCCAGTGCGGGTCGCGCGCGGTGAGGAAAAGTTTTTTGGTGCCGTAGCTTTCGGGGAGTTCGCCGCCGGAAAAATTCTGCGCGGGCGGCGTGGCCCCGAGAGAATATTTTTCGCCAGGACCGCTGGCGGCGGGGATTGAGGGTTCATCCCGTTCGAGCAGAATGGGGGGGATTTCAAGAACCGCTTCGGCTTTATGGCGGACGACAGTTTTCTTTGCGCCGCTCCGCGACTTGAGTATTTTTTTTACCGTATCCACCGCGACATCAAGCAACGGTTTGCGCGGCGCGCGCTTGAGCTTAGCAGTAGAAGAGCTTTTTTTCGATTGCTTTGCTGTCGCTGCATCAGTTTTACTGGTGCGACGGGTTTTTGTAGCCGGGGTTTTCAATGGTTCTGGCGCGGATGCTGGGGGGTTTTTCATGACAGCAGTTCCTTTTTTGACGGCAATTAATGCCGCCATATAGGTTAGGGGCAGGCGGGGCGGGAAGCAATGCCTTTTTCTAATGCAGTTGATTGGTGCTTGCGGCGCATAAAGATGCGGTGGTAAATTTCTTGCGGCAATACCAGTTTAACCGAGCCAATGAACCTCTTCCGCAAAAAAAATATCGCCACCAAAACCGTTTTTGTGGTGGATGACGAGGTGTTGCTGCTTGATTTGGCGGAAGAAATTCTTACCCCATTGGGTTGCGCGGTTCGAAAATTTCTCGATCCGGAAGAAGCGTTGCGCGAGTTCATTAAGGCGCAGCCTGATTTGATTCTGACGGATTATTGGATGCCGCGGATGAGCGGCATGGATTTGATTCGCGAATGCCGCCGATTGTATCCAAAGCAAAAAATTGTCCTGATCAGTGGCACGGTCGACGGCGAAGTATTTGCCGACGCGCCGGTCAAGCCGGATCGGTTTGTCGCCAAGCCTTACGATGTGGAAAGCTTGAAGCGTATGGTTCGCGACTTGATTGTAGTGTAGGCGGACGGAAATCCTTCTTTCCAACCCGTGTTTTAGTTGGCAGTTTTTAACCCTAAATTTTATGAAAAAGAAAATCCTGATTGGAATTGGTATCGGCCTCGTGGCCGTCATTGTCATCGGCGCGTTGGTGGTCGGCTTCTTCTTGGGCGACCTCGTCAAGGCGGGCATGGAGACCATCGGCCCGAAAGTCACCCAGACCAGTCTCACCGTCGGCTCGGTGCAGGTGGGCATTCTGACCGGCTCCGGCGGCGTGAAGGATTTGGTGCTCGGCAACCCCGACGAATACAAGGCCAAGGCGCCAAACGCCATCACCCTCGGCAAGGCCGCCGTCAGCGTCGCGCCGTTTTCGGTGTTGTCCGACAAAATCGTGATTAAGTCCGTCGAGGTGCGTTCGCCGGAAATCTACTTTGAGGGAAATCCGCTGACGAAAAACAACAACCTGCAAAAAATCATGGACAACGTCAGCGCCTTCACCGGCAGTGCCTCGGCCAAGCCGGTTGAAACCAATGCGCCCGCCAAGGGCGCGGCCAAGCCGGCCAAGAAACTGGAAGTGGACGACTTCCTTGTCACCGGCGCCAAGGTGCATTTCAACGGCGCGACGCTGCCGCTGCCGGACATTCATTTCACCAACCTCGGCACCGGCCCCGAAGGCATCACCGCCGGCGACTTGACCCAGAAGGTGCTCGGTGAAATCACCACCGCCACGCTCAAGGCCGTGGTGGAATCCGTTTCCAATCTGGGCAAGGGCGCGGCGGACGCGGCCAAGGATGCGGGCAAGACGCTCGGCAACGAGGCCGGAAAAATCGGCAAGAGCCTCGGCGGCCTGTTCGGAAAATAACCGCCGGAAAATTTTCCGCCGCGTTGCGCGATTTTGTTTGCCAGCGCGGCGGTTTGCTTTTAGGGTCGAAATAACCCTCAAGCAAAATTATGTATTTCGGCGTTGATTACTATCCCGAGCAATGGGTCTTCCCCTTTGGCGGCACGGCGGAAAATCCCGAAGCGCAATGGCAACAGGACGCCGCACTCATGGCCAAAGCCGGATTCAATGTCGTCCGCATCGGTGAATTTTCCTGGGGTCTCTGCGAAAGCGAGGACGGCAAATTTGATTTCGGCTGGCTTCAGCGCGTCATGGATGTGATGGGTGAAAAGGGCATTCAGGTCATTCTCGGCACGCCCACCGCTGCGCCGCCGATTTGGCTCGCTCAAAAACATCCGGAGATTTTGCCTGTGGACGAATCCGGCCGCGTCAAACATGAAGGCACGCGCCGCGCCGTTTGTTTGAACAGCGACAACTATTGGAATTATTCCAAGCGCATCGTGGAAAAACTGGCCGAGGCGCTGGGCGATCACCCGCAGTTGCTCGCTTGGCAGATTGACAACAGCGTGGGCGGCCATTTTACCGAATCTTCCTTCAACGAAGACGCGCGCCGCGACTGGCATCTCTGGCTCGAAGCCAAATATGAAACCATCGAGAAGCTCAACGAGCGGCTCGGCCTCCGTCACTGGGGGCAGGTTGTCAACGCGTGGAATGAGGTGCCGATGCCGATGGCTGCGCCGACCGTCCACAACCCGGCGTTGGTTCTGAACTGGAACCGTTTTTGCAGCGACACCATCGTCCAGTTCGTGAAGATGCAGGCGGAAATTCTCCGCAAAATCACGCCCGACCGGCCGGTCACCACCAACCTCCGCGCGCTGCGCCACCGCTTTGACCATTTTGATCTGGCGCAGGAAATTGATTTCGTTTCCATCGAAAGCACGGCGGCCATCAAGGCCAAGCCGGCGGAAATCGCCTGCGAAATCGACATGCTCCGCTCGCTCAAAAAAACCGACATTCGCACGCCCGACGGCGACAGTGGATTTTGGGTGATCGAGCAAAAGGCCGGCAACGTGAGCTGGCAGGAAGTGAATTCGCTCGTCCGCCCCGGCGTGCTGCGGATGTTCACCTATCAGCTTATTTCCCGCGGCGCCAACGCGATTCTCTTTTTCCGCTGGCGGCAGCCGCGGATCGGATCCGAAAAATTTCACGGCGCCGTTCTGCCCCATAATCTCGATACTGGCAGCCGCCGCGTGTTCGACGAAATTTCTCACATTGGCGAGGAGCTCAAGGTGCTGGCGCCCGCGCTTAAGGACACCAAAGTTTCCGCCGAAGCCTGCATTCTCTATTCACACGACAACGACTGGCTGCTGGCGCAACCGAACCAGCCCACCAAACATTTCAACCTGCGCGAACACATCCAGCTCATCTACAACTCGCTTCACGACCGCAACATCCTCGTGGACTTCGCGCGGCCCAGCGAAGATTTGTCAAAATACAAAATCGTTTTCGCTCCGTCGCTGCATCTTCTCTCCGCCAACGAATCTGACCGGCTGAAACTTTACGTCCAGAACGGCGGCACGCTCATCAGCACCTTCAACACCGGCTTGGTGGATGAAAATGCCATCGTGCCCACCACTGGTTTCCCGCACAACCTCACCGATCTGTTCGGCCTCGAAGTGTTGGAAAGTGACATGTTGTCGCCTACCGAGGACAACCTGCTCACCTTCAGGGGCGCGTTCCAGACCAGCCACATGCACCCGGCCAAAATCTGGTGCGACATCATCGAACCCAAGGGTTGCCAGATACTCGCCGCCTTCGGCAAAGATTTTTACGCCGGCAAACCCGCCATCACCATGAACACCTTCGGGCTGGGCAAGGCGATATACATCGGCACCCAAAGTCACCAGTTTTTTTATCACGACCTCGTCATCTGGTTGCGCCAGATGAGCGGTCTGCTTCCGCTGCTGAAAGTGCCGGAAAACATTGAGGTTTCGCTGCGCGAGAAGGAAGGTTCCCGGATGTATTTCCTGCTGAACCACCAGCCGACCCAAGTTCGCGTCCAGTTTTACAAGCCGATGCACGACTTCCTCACCGGCCAAAACATCATCGGCAACTACGACCTCCCGCCGCACGGCGTCCTCGTTATTGACGAGCATCCGGACGTCAAATCCGCTGGTTAAATCGGTGGAAATCTAGTTCCCTCTGGCGGTGATTTTTCTGGTTTACATCCTCGGCGCGCTGGCTGGCTTGAGTTGCGCGCTCGTTTTCTGGCAATGGCTCGCCGCCAGAAAATTTCCGCTGCACCAGCGCATCGCCGTGGAAAATTTTGCGCCACCGATTTCCATCCTTAAGCCGCTGAAAGGCTGCGACACCACCACCCGCGCATCGCTCCAAAGCTGGCTCCAACAAAATTACGCCGGGCCGGTGCAAATTTTATTCGGCGTGGCGGATGCAAACGATCCCGTCTGCGAAATCGTTCACGCACTTCTCGCGGAAAATCCCGGCTGCGATGCGCAACTGGTCATCTGCCAAAACCTCGTCGGCGCGAACGCCAAGGTCGCCAAACTCGTCCAGCTCGAAAAACTCGCGGCGCACGATTTGATTCTTGTCTGCGATGCGGATGTGCGCGTTCCTCCGGATTTTCTCGCCAGCTTCGTGGCTCCGCTGCGCGAGGAAAAAATCGGACTCGTGAATTGTTTTTATCGTCTCGCCAATCCGGTCAACGCCGCGATGCGATGGGAAGCCGTCGCCATCAACGCCGATTTCTGGAGCCAGGTTTTACAGTCGAAAAGTCTGAAGCCGCTCGACTTCGCACTCGGCGCGGCGATTCTGTTACGCCGCCAAGCGCTTGATGAAATTGGCGGTTTCGCCGCGCTCGCAGACTGCCTCGCCGACGATTACCAACTTGGCCATCGTATTTGCAAAAAAGGTCACGCCATCGCGCTTTGCCCCGTCGTGGTGGAATGCTGGGATGCGCCGATGAACTGGCGGGCGGTCTGGAAACACCAACTCCGCTGGGCGCGCACCATCCGCGTCTGCCAGCCGCTGCCATATTTTTTCAGCATCCTCTCGAACGCGTCGCTGTGGCCAGTGCTGTGGCTGGCGGTTTCGCTGATGGCCGGCAAAACTTTTTGCGCGCCGCTGGCGGCAATTTTTCTTTTGCTCGCGCGCATCGCGCTCGCGCAAAATTTGCAGCGCCGGTTCACGCCGGAAGGAAATTTGATTTCGCCCGCGTGGCTCGTTCCCGTGAAAGACTTGCTGACGGCGGCGATCTGGCTTTGCGCGTTTGCCGGCAACACGATCGAATGGCGCGGGCGGAAAATGCGCTTGCGGCGCGACGGGACTTTGATTTCTGAAGATGGTGGGCACTGAGGGATTCGAACCCCCGACCTTCTCCGTGTAAAGGAGCAGCGCTACCACTGCGCCAAGCGCCCGAACCGGATTGGTGCCAGCGAGTGGAATCGAACCACTGACCTCGGGCTTATGAGTCCCACGCTCTAACCAACTGAGCTACGCTGGCGACCGAAACGGCCAATCATTCTGCGGACATTTTGCCTTCTGTCAAACCGGGAATTGCGCCAGTCCATGCGCCTGCCTGCCACCTTGGGAAAATTACCGCGCCCATTTTACGTTCGCGCTGCGGTGTGGACGACGAAAAACTTTGAGCAAAAGGGTTGTTCCGCTTTTGCCTCAAGGGCAATCCGTTTGAGTCTCGCGACGATGATTTTGCCTTGCGCGGGCGGGTTGTGTGCTAAATGCTTTCACTAACAAATTATTTTATGCGCGCTGAAACCATGGCCAGACTGATTGGGGTTGCCATCCTGATTTTCGTCATCATCATCGCGGCCTCGTCCGCCAGCTATGTCGTCCAACCCGGCTTTCGCGGGGTAGAGGTGACGCTAGGCAAGGTATCCACGGTTTTCAAGCCGGAAGGTTTTGGTTGGAAAACGCCGTTTATTACTACGATTGTGCCGGTCTCTGTGCGCCAACAGACGCGTGAATTGACGGCGGACTGTTATTCCTCGGATTTGCAACAGGTGAAGACAGAACTGCGCGTGCTTTACAAAATTCCTGAAAGTTCGGTTGTAAAAATTTACCAGCAGTTCGCCGGCGATCCGTTCGATAGTTTGATTGCGCCGCGCGTGCAAGAGGCACTGAAAGAAGCCACTGCGTTGGATAGCGCCGAACAGATTGTGAAACAGCGCGAGGCCATTAAGTCCGCCGCGCTCATCGCCGCGCAGAAGAAAGTCGGCGATATCGTCGTCATCGTGGATGTAGTCATCCAGAACATTGATCTCTCGCACGAACTCGAAACGGCCATCGAATCAAAAATGGTCATGCAACAAGAAGCGGCCAAGGCCAGTTTCACGCAGCAGAAGGCGCAGATTGAGGCCGACACGGTCATCATCAAGGCCAAAGGCGACGCGGAATCCATCAGGATTCGAGGTGAAGCGCTCAAGCTCACGCCGGCGTTCATTGATTTGCAGATCGTGGAAAAATGGGATGGCAAAGCACCGCTCTACGTCGGCGGTGCGAATGGCGGCGGCGTGAACATGCTGTTGCCGACGGTGGACTTGAAAAATAAATAAACGCGGCAAGGCATGAATTCGCGTTACGCATTTTTCTTCAAGCTGCTGGGCGCATTAGTGGTGATTTTGCTGCTGGCGCTGCTGTTTCCGCCCGTGATGCGCTTTGTGGAAATGGGGGCGCGCGAACTGGTTTATTTCTGGTGGCTGGTTCTTTTGCTGCTCATCTCCTTCTGGCTTATCTGGGGATTAGGACAAAAGAAAAAGTAAGAGCGAAGAGGGATTTCTCTTCGCCGCATTCAGGTCACAGTTTAAATTGGAGTCTTAAACCTTTTCCGCGCTTGGAACATCTTTGCGCGACTGCACGACGTGATCCACTAGGCCGAAGGCTTTTGCTTCCTCGGCGCTCATGAAATTATCGCGGTCACAGGCTTTTTCCACCGTGTCGTAAGTCTGGCCGGTGTGCTTGGACAAAATCGTGTTCAGGCGCTGCTTGAGTTTGAGCATGTATTTCACGCGGATTTCCACGTCGCTGGCCTGGCCTTCCGCGCCGCCGAGAACCTGGTGGATCATGATGTTGGAATTCGGCAAAGCGAAGCGCTTGCCCTTCGTGCCGCCGGACAGCAGCACTGCGCCCATGCTCGCGGCCTGGCCGACGCAGTAGGTGTTTATGTCACACGTCATGTATTGCATCGTGTCGTAAATCGCCAATCCAGCGGACACGCTGCCGCCGGGTGAATTGATGTAGAAATGCACGTCCTTCTTGGCGTCGGTCATCTGGAGAAACAACAGTTGCGCGACAATGACGTTGGCAATGCCATCGTCCACCGGCGTGCCGAGAAAGATGATGCGGTCAACCAACAGTCGCGAAAAAATATCAAACTGGCGCTCGCCCCGTGCGGTTTGTTCGATGACGGTCGGATAAGGAATAATCGAATTTTGCATGGCGAAATAACTACTCCATTTTTGCCGCAAGTAAAGGTACAAACCGAACTCACGCAAGGCCGCTAAGGCGCAAAGCACCTGCAAAACATTTTTCTTATGCGGTTTGGTGACTTTGCGTGAGATAAATTCCCCACAGCAACACAAAGCAGCTCGCGAAATCCTCCGGCTTTTCGTTTACCCATTTCATCACCGCGTCGGGCGCGAACCATGCGCCGGTTTCAATCTCATCGGGATGCAGGACGAACGGTCCCTCACTTTCGCAGCGGTAAATCCAGCAAAATTCCCAACCAGTTTCTTTGCATGCATCAATCTTGAAAAGCCGCTGCGGCGTCTGCGTCAGGTGCAAGCCGATCTCCTCGCGCACCTCGCGCACCGCGCACGCATCGTAAGTTTCGCCGGTGTCCAAATGACCGGACGACGACGAATCCCATTTGCCGGCGGCGATGTCCTTTTTCAGAGAGCGCTTCTGGAGGAAAACTTCGCCGCGCGCGTTGAACACCAGCACATGAACCGCGCGATGCCACAGCCCGCGCGCATGAACCTCGCGCCGCGTGTTCTGCCCGATCACCTCGTCGCGCGCGTTGACGATATCAAAAACCTCTTCGCTCATGCACCGAAAAATAAACGCGAATACCAGCCAGGTCGAAATATTTTTATCCGACATTCACGCGCTTCCCGCCGTCGCCGCAAGCCATTGGTTGCCACGGTTTTTCCAATCCAGATTTCATTTGCCAGAAATGGCGCTTGGACTTAACTTAAGTCTCATTATTAAATTAGCTATGTCAAACGTCGCAAAAGAATCATCGTCGGCGAGTGATTTGCTCAAAAACTCCACGCTTTACCGCGAGTTTCAGGCGGAACGCGAGGAAATCCTCCGCCACAAGTGGATCGAGTCCGAGAAGGCTGGCCACGACATCGGTTTTGAGCGCGCGCTCACGGACTGGATCATCAAGCACCGCGCCCAATGGCGCAAATCCCGACAAGCCGCCGCGACGAATTGAAATAAAATAAAATTTACTCCTTTAACTTCACCCTGCGAGGTGACGAAGGAAAAATGAAAACAAAAACTAAAACGCGAATCAGCCCCGCCGGTCGGGAGCGGTTCGCGATTTTTTATGTCTGACGCCACGGTCATCCTCGACGCCACCGCCATTCAGCGCGCGCTCACGCGCATCGCGCACGAGATTGCCGAGCGCAACGAGCGCAGCGCCGAGGTCGCGCTCGTCGGCATTCCGGTCGGTGGCGATCACTTGGCGACGCGGCTTGCAAAAATTCTTGGCGGAATCTGGAATCATTCCGTGCCCGTGGGCATTCTCGACACGTCAATGCACCGCGACGATCTCGACCAACGCATCGCGCCGACGATTCATCCGACGGAAATCCCTTTCGACGTGAATGGCAAAACCATTGTGCTCGTGGACGACGTGCTGTTCAGCGGCCGCACCACGCGCGCCGCGATGGATGCACTGAACGATTTTGGTCGGCCGAAAAAAATCCAGCTCGCGGTGCTGGTGGATCGCGGCCACCGCGAATTGCCCATCAAGGCGGATTTCATCGGCAAGAACGTGCCGACCTCGCTGTACGAAAAAATTTCGCTGCTGCTGACCGAAGCTGGCGCGGCGGCAGACCAAGTTTTGTTACGGAAAAAATGATTTTAACCGCAGAGAACGCAAAGATCGCAAAAATGAAACCAAATCAAAGCCTTTGTGTTCCTTGCGTTCTCTGCGGTTGAATAAAAATATGGCCTGGACCAAAAAACATCTGCTCGACATCGAGTCGCTCACGGCGGAAGAAATCATCACCGTGCTCGACACGGCGCGCGGGTTCAAGGCTGTCGGCGAACGCGCGATTAAAAAAGTTCCGGCGCTGCGCGGCAAGACCGTTGTAAATTTATTCGTCGAACCGTCCACGCGCACGCGCATCAGCTTTGAGCTGGCGGCGCAACGGCTTTCCGCCGACATCGTGAATTTTTCCGCCGAGGCGTCGTCGTTCAAGAAAGGCGAGACGCTCAAGGACACTGCGCTCACCCTTCAGGCGCTCAATGCCGACTTCATCGTCATCCGCCACAGCGCGAGCGGCGCACCGCATTTTCTCTCTCGCGTGCTCGACGCGCACGTCATCAACGCCGGCGACGGCGCGCACGCGCATCCCACGCAGGCGTTGCTTGATTGTTTCACCATCCGCGAGCGCAAAGGAAAAATCGCCGGGCTGAACGTCACGATTCTCGGCGACATCCTTTACAGCCGCGTCGCGCGCTCGGACATCTGGGCGCTGACAATACTCGGCGCGAACGT
>CAIXFY010000016.1 GCA_903918885.1 uncultured Verrucomicrobia subdivision 3 bacterium | reverse complement strand
CTTCGCCCTCCCTACGCTGGGGATGGACAAAGAACAAACGAAAACATAAACTCAACCCTGTCCCAGAACTAACTCATGGACTGGACCAGAAAAGTGAACCCGGTCACCGCCCCAATGAAAGAATTGAAAGAATGCATTACCTACTTTGAATTCAGTTTCACCCCCCCCCCAGATGAAACATAACGACATACATCGCGGCAATTCCTCTCAGGCCGGTATGTGAATATATTGGCGGCGCGGATGTTTTTATGCTGGTGGTTGTCATCCAAAAAATCTCTTGGCTAGAAAACTCACGCCATCGCGCGGGCGATGCTATTCCACCACGGGTCGTGCAATTCGTTGAGCGGGGCGGAGAATTCGCCTGCCGCAGTCTTCACCGTCAGTTTGTCGCCGCCGACTTTGCCGATTTGCACCGCCGGAACGCCCATGAGCTTGGCGCGTTCGACGACTTTCACGGCGTCGAGCGCTTTGCAACTGATGACGACGCGCGATTGCGTTTCGCCGAAGAGCAAGGCGTCCAAACGGAGCGTCGCCCCCTCACCCCGTCCCTCTCCCCCGCTGGGGGAAAGGGTGTCCGAAGGACGGGTGAGGGGGATGCTCAAATCTATCGTAGCTCCAATAAGTCTTGGTGTTTCGCGGGCGATGAGCTGGCTGATGCAGCTTTCGGCGAGCGCGACGGCGAGGCCGCCTTCGCTGCAATCGTGCGCGCTTTTCACGAGGCCGGATTGGATCAAGCCGATGAGCGTGGTGTGCAGCGTCTTCGCGACTTCGAGGTCGCAGCGTGGTGGCGAACCGTTCTTCTTGCCGCGGACGACTTGCAGATACGCGCTGCCGCCGAGACCTTGCAACGGCGTGGCTTCCACCGCGTCGCCGAGGAGGATGATGGCGTCGCCTTCGTCCTTGAACCATTGCGTGGTGACGTGCTCCAGCTTTTCGATGAGGCCGACGACGGAAATCGTGGGCGTCGGGTCAATCGGGCCAGCGGGGCTTTGATTGTAGAGCGAGCAATTACCGCCGGTGACGGGCGCGTTGAAGGCTTTGCAACCTTCCGCGAGGCCGCGCACAGATTCCTTGATCTGCCAGAACAGCTCGGGCTTGAGCGGGCTAGGCATGTTGAGATTGTCCGTCGCACCGAGCGGCAACGCGCCGGAGCAAGCGAGATTACGGCACGCCTCGGCCACGGCGATTTTTGCGCCTTCGTAAGGATCGAGATAAACGTAACCGCCATTGCAATCCACGGTCATGGCGATCAATTTTTCAGGCACTTGCGTGCCGGCCACCTTGGCCGCAAGGTCTGAAGTCATCACGGGCAAGGAATCCGTCTTGATGCGGATGACCGCGGCATCGCTGCCGGGCAGGACGACCGAGCCGTCGCGCACTTGATGATCGTATTGGCGATAGACCCAGTTCTTGGAAGCGATGCTCGGCCACGCGAGCAGCTGCTTCAAATCTTCAGCGGGCGTGGTGGTGTCGGCGATGCCGTCGAGACGGAACGCGCGAACATCTTTGAGATAGGCAGGCTCAACGGCCTCGCGCTGATACACGGGCGATTCGTCGGCGATTTTCCGCGCGGGAATATCCACGACGAGTTTGCCGCCGTGCCGCACCTTCATGTGGCCGGTATCGGTGATGATGCCGATCTCGGACCACGGCAGATCCCACTTGTCGAAAATGCGCTTCACTTCCTCTTCGCGACCTTTGTGGACGACGATGAGCATGCGCTCCTGCGATTCCGAAAGCATGATTTCGTAGCTGCTCATGTTCGGCGCGCGTTGCGGAACTTTATCGAGTTCGATCTCGATGCCCGTGCCGGCGCGCGCGGCCATTTCGCAAGTGGAACAGGTCAAACCTGCCGCGCCCATGTCCTGCATGCCGGCGACCGCGCCGGTGGCGAGCAATTCGAGGCACGCTTCGCACACGAGTTTTTCCATGAACGGATCGCCGACCTGCACCGCGCCGCGCTGTTGCTCGGCGGATTCCTCGGTCAAATCCTGCGACGCAAACGCCGCGCCCGCGAGGCCGTCACGACCCGTCGCCGGGCCGACGTAAAACACGGGATTACCCACGCCCTTGGCTGCGCCGCGCGTGATCTGTTCGTGGCGCAGCACACCGAGGCAGAACGCGTTCACGAGCGGATTGCCTTGATAAGTCTTGTCGAAATACACCTCGCCCGCGACGGTCGGGATGCCGAAGCAATTCCCGTAATGCGCGATGCCGCTCACCACGCCGGCGAAGAGGCGGCGGTTGTTTTTTATCTGCGCGTCCACGTCTCCATTTGTAGGAGTCGAGGTGACGAGACTCTGACTTTCGGAATTTGATTTGAGACTCCTCACGTTGTCTCCTACATCCGAAACAATTGGCCCGAAGCGCAGCGAGTTCACCGCGCAAACCGGCCGCGCGCCCATCGTGAAGATGTCGCGCACGATGCCGCCGACGCCGGTGGTCGCGCCCTGAAACGGCTCAACCGCGCTCGGATGATTGTGCGACTCGATCTTGAACGCGATGGCGATGCCGTCGCCGATGTCAATGATGCCGGCGTTTTCCTCACCCGCGCCGACGAGAATTTTCGGCGACTTGGTGGGAAACGTCTTGAGCAGCGGTTTGGTGTTTTTGTAGCTGCAATGCTCGCTCCACATCACGGAAAAGATGCCGAGCTCGGTGTAGCTCGGCGTGCGGCCGAGGATTTCCACGGCGTGGGCGTATTCTTCCGGCGTGAGGTTGTGTTTGGCAACCAACTCTGGGGTGATGGCGGATTCGGTCATGAAATTTAATTCTAAACAATCTTGAGCAGGAAGTTTGTTATCTCATCCTTCTCGGTTACATAAATGGTTTTTGTCTTACGCAAAATCGTTGCAGTATAACGCTTGCCTAGTTCGAGCGTTACCTTCGTCCCAATCAATGGAGACATTGTGCCAGAAACATCTTCGTCGCCTTCGATCTTGATATGGAAATTGCGTCGGTCAATGTCTGCGCCAATCAGGACGCCAGGAATTTCAATCGTCGTTTCAGTTTCTTCGCTCGTCGCACCAATTGTTGACTGGAGTTCACGCAACTCCTGTTGCTGAATGAGCAAACTGGACTTGACCTTTTGGTTGCGCCGCCACTCGATGTCAGCACCTACTCCAGATTCCAAATGATCCGTCACCCACCGATACATCCGACGTATTGTGGCTGGCCCAAGACTCTTTGCGTATGTCGCGATTTCCTCGGTGCTTTTGGCTTTGACCAATTTGAAAATTGTTTCAACGGCCTTATCCAAATTCGTTTCGCCAATCAGCAATTGCTCGGCTGGCATTGTCATTACAACGCCGACAGAGCTAGCGTAGGAATATGCAAAGTTCAATCGCGTCGTAGATACGGCTTCAGCATCGCGCCTGTCTCGCTCCTTCGGGCCATTCTTGAGCGCATCATAAATCGTCGTCAGCCATTCCTGAAAGTCAGTCAAAGTTTTTGCGACAGCCGTAATAGACATTGATTCGTCTGAATCTGAAAAAAGGCGATAATTAACAACATCCGTCTGCTGTTGAGCGGCCAAATGCTCCAATTCTACTTCCAGCGAGGTTTGGCGTTTTTGAAGTGCTTGATGATTTAGCAGGAACGCGCGACTTGATGTCAAATTGACAGAACTCTTTTCCAACCGCGCAAGACTTTGAACCGTGTCGCGCAGCTCGGCAGTGATGTCTGAAATCTTACTCATAACGGTGTTCCGATTACGGCCATGCCTTTCGCCCCGCCGCGTCTGTCTTGTCCAAACCAACCAAGCCAGTAGCCGCGTAGCGCCGCACCAGCCGCGTGTCCTTCATGGCCCTCCGGCCACTCAGCGAAGACATACGAGTCGCAAAGCAATGTAGCCTTCAAGTTGGTGTTTATCCAAGACAGAACTTGGAACTGTTCAGGCGAACACCGTTCGACAAACTCTGAATCCAACCTAACGACTAAATCACAATCTTCCGGGTCAATCTTTTGGGTTAAAAAACTGCCATCAATCCACACTTCAGCCTGAATTGACCAACGGTTCAATTCGTTCAGTAGTTTTTCCAACCCCTCAAAAATTACGCTTCGCCTAGCGGACAAAGGGAAATCTTCGACAGTCAAAGCCTTCAATTCCGCAAGAGACATTCTCTGCAACCCGGCGGGAAGCAGCGGCGGAAATTCAGGTTTGTCAGAGATTGCCACTTTGTTTTTCTATTCACTTTGGCATCACAGCCGAACGATGCGTTTTAGAATTTGAAAAGTTTTTATACCCAATCTTCGCCCGCAACTCCAGCATCCGGCGGGTTTGCTGGATTTCTTTTTCGATCAGGCGCGGGTCGGGCAACGCCAGCTTGTATTGCGCGGCGAGAATTTTGTTCGTCACGTTGCCCATCGAATAACGCGCCACGGCTTCGTCGTGTTCGGAACACAGAATCAAACCGACGGGCGGATTCTCGCCGTCGAGCGTCAGGTGTTCGGCAGCGTAGTTCACATACAAATTCATCTGCCCCGCGTCCGCGTGCGTGAAGCGGCCCAGCTTCAAATCGAAAATGAACAGGCAGCGCAACCGCCGATGAAACAGCAGCAGGTCAATGCGATACCATTGCTTGCCGACGCGAATCTTTTTCTGCCGCGCGACGAAGGTGAACGCGTTGCCGAGTTCCAGCAGGAAATTTTCAAGGTGGCGCACGAGTGCGTCTTCGATGTCGCTCTCCGCATAGTCGTCGCGCAGGCCGAGGAATTCGAGGACGAACGGCGTCTTGATTTCTTCCTCGACGCTCACGGCGTCTTCGGGCCGGGGTTTCGCGCCGTGGGTGAGGAGTTTGGCTTTGTTTTTGGCGAGCGCGGTGCGTTCGTAAAAGAGGGTGCTGATCTGCCGGTCGAGCTGGCGCACACTCCAGCCGCCGCGCAGGGATTCGGCCTCGTAAAACGTGCGGGTTTCCGGTTTCTCGACAGAGAGCAGACGGACGTAGTGCGACCAGGAGAGTAAGAAAGCGTGACAGAGAGCTTCTAAATAGAGCGTTAAATCAATCTCTGAAATACGCGACGCTGTCGCGTAAATCGGTGCGGTGGATTTGCGGGACGTTGTCTCACAGATTTTCAATTCCGCAGACACTGTCTGCGGAATCTGTTTGCCGAAAGATTTGCCAGACACCGTCTGGCAATTTGCTGGCCGCAGAAATTTTTCAGACACCGCCTGAAAAAATGTGGTTAAACCTTGGCGGCTGAATTCCGCAGACAGTGTCTGCGAAATCTCCTGCGCCGGATGTTGCAGGTAAAACAACCGCATCTGCTCCAAGTTTCGCTGGGAAAATCCGCGGCCAAACTGTTTGGTGAGGTCGTGCGAAAGTTTTTCAATGATGATGTCCCCATACTCCGCGCGGGTCTCGCCCTGCTGAACAAACTCCACAATGCGTCGTCCGATTTCCCAATATGTCGCCGTGAGAATGGCGTTGACGTGGCGTGCGGATTGGCGACGCGCTTCTTCGAGCAGCGAGGCGATGCCGCCTGACCAAGCGTGGTAGTTCAATCCCGCCGTGCGTTTGCGGACGCGGGCAATGGTAGAACTTTTTTTCTTGGACGGTTTGGCGCTCACGGGAACTCAAGCTGCCGCCGCAACGGTTTTGTTTTTGAGCGCGGCGAAGATGCTTTCGAAAATCCATTTGCCGTCGTCGCTGCCGAGCAGCGGTTCGCAGGCGCGTTCGGGATGCGGCATCAGGCCGGCCACGTTGCGCTTTTCATTGCAGATGCCGGCGATGTTTTGCAGAGCGCCGTTCGGATTCGCAGTGTCGGTCAAGTTTCCGATGGCGTCGCAGTATTGCCAGAGGATCTGGTTGTTGGCCTTGAGTTTGGCGAGCGTTTCTTCGTCGGCAAAATAGCAGCCTTCGCCGTGGGCGATGGGAACACGGAGAATTTTTCCCGCCGGAATCTTGCTCGTGAACGGCGAGTCGTTCGTGGCGGTCTTGAGGAAAATGTTTTCGCAGTGGAATTGCAGATCGCGGTTGCGGATGAGCGCGCCGGGCAGCAGGCCGGCTTCCGTGAGGACTTGAAAGCCGTTGCAGATGCCGAGGACGAAGCCGCCGTTGTCGGCGAATTGTTTCACGGCCTGCATCACGGGACTGAACCGCGCGATCGCGCCGCAGCGCAAATAATCGCCGTAGCTGAAACCGCCGGGCACGATGACGACGTCGGTGTCGCCGAGCGAGGCGTCCTTGTGCCAGACGAGCCGCGCGGAATGGCCGAGCAGGCGCACGGCGTGGACGGCGTCCTGGTCGCAGTTGCTGGCGGGAAATTGGAGGACGGAAAAGTTCATTTTTCTTTTTGCCACAGAGGCACAGAGGTCACAGAGGGGGGAAAAAGGAATTCTCTGTGCGCTCTGTGTCTCTGTGGCTAATAAATTTATTCAATCTCCAGTTTGTAATCTTCAATCACCGGGTTGCTCAACAGCTTGTGCGCCGCATCGTTCAACGCTTTTTCCGCCGCCGCCTTGTCCGTGCCGGGGGCGAGGTCGATCTCGATGTATTTGCCGATGTGGACGCCGGTGACGCCGGTGTAGCCCATATGTTCCAGAGCTTTTTTGACGGTGATGCCTTGCGGGTCAACGACCGCTTTCTTGGGTGTGATGATGATTTTTGCTTTCATGCGCGCGACGGGTGGTTTGCCCGTAGAAAATGCGGGCGCATGATGACGAAAATTTTTGCCGGGTGCGAGCAGTTTTTCACGCGGGAAATTATTCACGCTGGGCATAGTTCGACAGCGAGGAGGTGGATGATGTCAGGTTTAGCGCTGAATTTGTTGTCTAATGGTAGCTTTTGAGTCTTTGGCATGGCGCAAGCTGGTTAGGTTTCGGGACAAGGAGTTTTTTAGCCATGAATACGCAAACAACCGGAACGGCCAATGCTTCGTCCGCCGCCGTTCTCAATGTCTGGCTGGTGGACGACAGCAAAAGCATCCGCAGCGCCTTGAAGCAACTCCTCGGCCTGTGCGATGGCGTGTGTTGCACGGCCGAGTTTCACTCGCCGAACGCCGTGTTGAGCGCGTTGGCCAGCCGGCCTGGGCCGGACGCCATTCTCCTCGACATCCAGATGGGCGCCGCAAACGGCCTCGACGCGATTCGCCCCATCAAGGCGCTGGCTCGCGAAACGCAGGTGGTGATGTTTACAACTTGTTACGACAGCGAATCCAAAAGTCGCGCGCTGCAAAACGGGGCGTCGGATTTTTTGACAAAAAGTTCCCCGCTGGAAAAAATTGTCGCCGCGCTCGAATGGGCAAAGCTGCATCCCGCGCCGCATCTGAAATCCCTCCGCCCGTCTGCCGGGGCTCGCGCCCAAGTGATGCCCGCGCCCGACAAGGGGCATCCGCGTCGCCGCCTGTTGTGGCTGGATCATTTTTTCGGCCTTTTTTCAAGCGGACGGCATTCCAGTGCGCAACCGGCGCGTTGAATTTTTCTCATTCTCCGCCGCCAATCTTTTCATGCGGAATTTTCAAGAAGTGCATAAGCGGCATTGAAATTTTCTCCCGGTTAAGCCATTGTTCGCGGCATGAGTATCTCAAATTTGTCGGAACCATCCCACGGTGACATCAGTGCGGATCGCAAAAATCTCACGCCCTGCAGCATCGTCATCTTTGGCGCGAGCGGCGACCTGACCGCGCGCAAGCTGATTCCGGCGCTGTATCATCTCTTCAAGGAAAAGCAGATGCCGTCCGACTTTCGCGTCATCGGCTTCGCGCGGCGCGAGAAGACGGATGACTCGTGGCGCACGGAATTGCGCGCGGCGCTGAATGATTTTTCCCGCACCAAACCGGTGGACGACAAGGTCTGGGCCGACTTTGCGAAAAATATTTTTTATTGTCAGGGCGATTTGACGGAGACGCCGGCTTGCGAAAAATTGGAAACGCTCCTGACCTCGTTCGGCAGCGCGCCGCTGCGGGAAAATCTTTTGTTCTATCTTGCCATTTCGCCCAGCCAGTTCGGTGAAGTCGTGGAGCAGGTGCATCGCACTGGTCTGCTCAACAAGGAAGGCGCGGGTTGGCAGCGCATCGTGGTGGAAAAACCCTTCGGCCACGACCTCGCGTCCGCGCAGGCGCTCAACCGCGAGCTGACGCGCTACGCGCACGAGCAGCAGGTTTTCCGCATTGACCATTATCTTGGCAAGGAAACGGTGCAGAACATCTTGATGTTCCGTTTTTCCAACTCAATTTTTGAGCGTCTCTGGAATCGCGAGGCGGTGGATCATGTCCAGATCACCGTTTCTGAAAAAATCGGCGTTGGCGGCCGCGGCGGTTATTACGAAGAAGCCGGCGCGCTGCGCGACATGGTGCAGAACCACATGCTGCAAGTGCTTTCGCTCATCGCGATGGAACCTCCGGTGTCGCTCGAAGCCGAATCCGTGCGCGATGAAAAAGTGAAATTGCTTAAATCCATTCGCCCACTTTCGCGCGACGATGTGGCGAAACAGGTCGTGCGCGGACAATACTTCGCGGGCGCGGTCAGCGGCGAACCACGCCCCGGTTATCGGCAGGAAACGAAGGTCAACCCGGCGTCCAATGTCGAAACCTTCGCGGCGATGAAACTGTTCATCGACAACTGGCGCTGGAGCGGCGTGCCGTTTTATCTGCGCACGGGAAAAAATTTGCCGATGAGCGCCAGCGAAGTGCGCATTCAATTTCGCCCGACGCCGAATGTCCTCTTTGCCGCCAAGTGCGGCGGCAGCTTGGGCGCGAACGCACTCACCCTGCGCTTGCAACCGAACGAAGGGATTTCCCTACGCTTCAACGGCAAGGTTCCCGGCACCACGCTCGGCGCGCGGCCGGTGCGGATGCATTTCAGCTACGATTCCGAGTTCGGCGCCTACACGCCGGAAGCCTATGAACGACTGCTGCTAGAAGCGATCGCCGGCGACGCGACGCTCTTCATCCGCCGCGACGAAGTGGAGACGGCGTGGCAGATTGCCGATTCCATCCGCGCCGGTTGGGAAGGCAAATCGCTGACGAACCGCGAATTTTACGCCGCCGGCACTTGGGGACCAATTGCCGCCGACGACCTGCTCGCGCAACTCGGCCATGAATGGCACGAGCCGCAGGTGATAAAATAAAATGTAACAACCATAAAAAGTATAATTATCGGAGATAAGCTTTTTATGAATTTCATCGGAACAGTCAGAAAGAAACTGCACGAACTGCGTGATTCCAATCGCATAGCTCAAGCCGAAATTAAGGCTCACAAGACTCGCTTAAGACAAAGAGATGATGCTTTACTTGCACGCATAGGCATACGCCTAGACAAAAGACGGACAATGAATCTTGTTATGCTTTGGTTTCATTCTGCTATTACCTTTGCATTGTTCGCTGGAGCGACTTACTGGCTAATTACGAACTATATTTTTGAAGGGCGAAAACCTTTTCGCGGGGTTATTCTTCTTCCGTTTTTGATACCAATTATTTATTTGTCAGTGGTTCACTTTTTGAGCAAAAAAGGAAAATAGTTGGTTTTATTTCATTCGCGCAAAATTAACCGCTGACAATTCATGCAAAATTTTGAACTGCTTTCCTTCGCCAGCACCGACGCACTCGCCCGCACCGCCGCGAGCGCGTGGCTGGACGAAATTGAAGCCGCCAAGCGAGCGGGCAAAACGCATTGCGTTGCGCTCTCTGGCGGGCGCATCACCCAAAAATTCTTCGCATCCGCAGTGGAGCAGGGCGGGGCGCGCGCCATTTCTTTTGCCAGCGTCCACTTTTTTTGGGCGGACGAACGCTGCGTGCCGCCGACCGATGCCGACAGCAATTTCAAGATGGCAGACGGGCTTTTATTCGCGCCGCTGAAAATTTCCGCCCACCAAATTCACCGTTTGCCCGGAGAAATTTTGCCCGCCGACGCGGTGAAAATTGCGGAGTCAGAACTGCGCAAGTTCACCCACGCGGGCGAGGTAATGATGCCTGCGCTCGACTTGATTCTTCTCGGCATGGGTGAGGATGGACATATCGCTTCGCTGTTTCCGAACGCCACCGCAGAAATTTTGAATTGCTCCGCGCCATTTCTGGCCGTGGAGAATTCACCTAAGCCGCCGCCGCGCCGGATTTCGTTGAGCTACGCCGCCATTGCGGCCGCGCGGCAGGTCTGGACGCTGGTTTCCGGTGCGGGCAAAGAAGCGGCGTTTCGCGAATCGCTCAAGCCGGACGACCGGACGCCGCTGGCCCGCGTCATTCAGGCGCGTCCGGCGGCTTTGCCGGTCAAATTGTTTTCCGATTTGCCCCGGAATTAGCCTGCTTACAAACTTGCCTGAAAAAAGTTTGAACAAATTTTCTCTGCCGCCGTCAGATTAAGTGCGATTGATTTCGCTGTCCGTTTAGGGTTGGCAGAGAGGTTTTGCTCGCGGCACGACTCGGGCAGCGACCCCAAGTTGGTCGTGTCGCACTTCTGAGCGCCTCGGTGAAGGCGTATAAACCTCGTCACCACGGGGCCGGACGCAAGTCCGGCCTTCTTTTTTTCATCGGAATTCCGCATTGATTACGCGTCCAAAGCCGTTAAAATTCCCAACGCATGAAGCATCAGCTCGACTTCGAAAAGCCGATTACGGAATTGCAGAAAAAACTGGACGACCTGCGGGCGCACCCCGAGAAACACTCGCTGGGCATCAGCTTTGAGGAAGAAATCCAGATCATCGAAAAAAAGCTCGAAGAAACCCGCCGTCAGGTTTTCCTGAATCTCACGCCCTGGCAGCGGGTGCAGTTGGCGCGCCATCAGCGCCGCCCCTACACGATGGATTATTTGCAGCACACTTTCACCGATTTTCAGGAGCTGCACGGCGACCGTTTGTTTGCCGAGGACCGCGCGATGGTCTGCGGTTTTGCCAAACTTGGTGAACACCGCGTTCTCGTCATCGGCACCCAAAAAGGCCGTGACACCAAGGAAAACATTTTGCGCAACTTCGGCTCCGCGCATCCCGAAGGCTACCGCAAGGCGCTCCGTCTAATGCGGCTCGCAAATAAATTTGGCCTGCCCATCATCACGCTCATTGACACGGCGGGCGCATATCCCGGTGTCGCGGCGGAGGAACGCCACATCGCCGAAGCCATCGCCGTGAACTTGCGCGAAATGACTTTGCTCGAAGTGCCGATCATCGCCACCGTCATCGGTGAAGGCGGTTCCGGTGGCGCGCTGGGTATCGGCGTTGCTGACCGCGTGTTGATTTTGGAGAACGCTTATTATTCGGTCATCAGCCCCGAAGGCTGCGCGGCGATTTTGTGGAAAGACCGCTCCAACGCCGCCAAGGCTGCCGCCGCTCTTCGTATCACCGCGAAAGATTTGCTGGAGTTGAAGTTGGTAGACGAAATCGTGCCCGAACCGCTCGGCGGCGCGCACACCGATCCAGCGGCCATCGCTGCGACTTTGAGAACACACTTGCTCAAGCATCTCGAAGAAGTGATGACTCTGCCAGTGGCTGATCGTCTTAAAATGCGCTATGCCAAATTCCGTGCGCATGGTCATTTCACCGAACGCGAAGATGCAGTCGGCGAAATGAAATCCGCCAAAAAAACCAAGGCGGCTGCCGCCGTCGCCGCCTGATCATGCTATACCCCCTTGTTTTCCAGCCAATTTTTAAGGATCGCATCTGGGGCGGGCGCGAACTGGAACGGCTTTATGGCAAAATAATTCCCGCTGGCCAGATTGGCGAGGCATGGGAAATTTCCGACCGACCCGGCGATGCCAGTGTCATTGCAAACGGTTCGCTCGCCGGAAAAAATTTGCGCTGGATGATGGAAAATCACGCGGCGCAAATTCTTGGTGGCGCGAAGCCCGCCGCAGAAAACCGTTTCCCGCTGCTCTGCAAAATTCTCGATGCGCGCGAAAAATTATCGCTCCAAGTTCATCCGCCGGCGAGCAAAGCCGACGAACTGAAAGGCGAACCCAAGACGGAAATGTGGTTTATTGCTGATGCCGCGCCGGACGCAAGTTTGTATGTCGGTCTTAAAAATGGCGTCACACGTGCGGAATTTGAAAAGAAAATTTCCGACGGCACTGTGGCCGATTGTTTCCACCGGATTCCGGTTAAAACGGGCGACACGATGTTTCTGCCGAGCGGCCGCGTTCACGCCATCGGCGACGGTCTGGTGATTTTTGAGATTCAACAAAATTCAGACACGACTTACCGCGTGTTCGACTGGAACCGCGTTGGGCTTGATGGTAAACCACGTGAATTGCACGTTGCGCAATCGCTCGCCAGTATTGATTACAACGACTTCGAGCCGAAACTCGTGCCGACGAATTATCGCCAAGGACCAAATTTCAAATTCCGGCAACTGGTGGAAGACCCGCTGTTCAACGTGCAGGAATTGGTTTTCAATAAAGATGGTTCGGTGAAGTTGTCCGGCAGTTTTCTACGCATCATTGCGGTTACGAAAGGCGCGGCGAAAATTTCTGACGACAGCAGTGGGATTGTAGCGGAACTAAAATCCGGCGATTTCTGTCTGATTCCCGCAAGTTTGAAGAACGTGGAAATCAAGGCGGCGGCCAATACGTCGTTCCTCGTCACCGAGGCGAACTGAAATCACCAGAGAATTTTTGGGGAAGATTTTTCGTTCCTTTTCCGTTCGCGTAAAACTGCCGCCTCGTTTTTGAACCAGCTTCGGATTTTTCCGAATAAACTCAACGGTTGGTTTTCGTCTGCTGCCGCGCGAATTTTTTCTTCGCGCGTATTTACCCAACGGGCATGGCCATCGGCGACAAACCGATTTTTATTGGTCAGTTCCACGACAAATCCTCCGGCATCTGTGAGAGCAGTTTGTTTTTCCAGCCGCCTTTGGTTTGCAAAACTTTTTGCCAGAGCTGTTCCGGCGGCGTTTCAAAAACGAGTTCCAACGACGCGGGAAAGGTGAGCCACGATTTCCGCTTCATTTCATTTTCCAACTGGCCGGGACTCCAGCCAGAGTAACCGGCGAACATCCGCACTTTTTTCGTTGCAGAAAAGGCTTCGCCAATTTCCAGCAATTCATCGAGCGAATGGCCGAGCGCAAGGTTGGGCAGCACGTCAGCTTCGGGGATAAAACTGTCGGTGTGCAGATAGCTCAACGCGCCGGGTTGCACCGGGCCGCCGAGATAAAGTGGTGCAGCTTTGAGCGGCTCCGGCAGGTTGGCGATAATCAAATCGCCGACGGTTTTGCCGACGGTGCGGTTGAGGACGAGGCCGAACGCGCCTTCGGTGTCGTGTTTGCATACGAGAATGACGGTGCGCTGAAAAAACGAGCCGCCGAGCTGTCCGCTGTCGAGCAGCAGCTCGCCTTGAAGAAATTTCGGCTTGTCGGCCATCGCGGAAATAATCTGCACCAACTCCGTGCGGCTG
>CAIXFY010000015.1 GCA_903918885.1 uncultured Verrucomicrobia subdivision 3 bacterium | reverse complement strand
GAAAGTGTCACGTCGGCATTGAGGAGACTTACGACCAGAGCGTTCACGGCCAGTTGCTCGCGAAAGGCGATCCGCGTGGCCCGGTGTGTATCGACTGCCACAGCGCGCATCAGATTGTCTCATTTGAAGTCCGATGGTTTCGTCTACTTGCTTGCCTTGATATTGGGGCTGGTCGCACCGTCGGCTTGGGCTATTGATCCTCCGCATGACACCGTTGCCGGCTGCATGTCTTGCCATCTGGTGCATCATTCCGTCGGAGCCTCGCTGACGACCGATGCCATCAACGCCAATCTGTGCTTAAGCTGCCATGTGTCGGGCGGCTCGGCATCATCCAAGGCTTTCATCAATGCCGACGAGGCTTTGCCCTGGCCCGGATTGCCGACTGGAACGAATGCGGCCGGCACATCGCATCGCTGGGATTCGGGTGTGGCCGGTCATTTACAATTCCTTGGCGGCGCCATCACTCGCTCCACCGGAACAATTACTTCCAGCGGCGTCTACACCGGTTATTATGCGAAGACTTACACGATTCAAATCCAGACTTCCGGCGCGGTCGGCACGGCGAAATTTTTCTGGTCGGCTACTTCGCCCGGCGGCGGCACGGGAACCAATTTAACCACCGGCACAAATGTGGCGTTGGACGCGGGGATTTTTCTGACTTTCGCCGATGGCACAAACAATTCGTTTCAAGCCGCTGACACATGGAATTTGTTCGTCCACCCCGACCTGCGCAATCCGACGAACACCGATTTGCTTATGAACCTGTCCGGCGGCGCGGTGGCGTGTTCCACCTGCCACAATCAGCACAGTGAAGCGATGCAGCCATTCGACCCCGCCGTTAATCCTTACACCACGAATCTGGCCGGAACTTTCATCGGCACCAACCGCCACTTCATGCGCATCGCCAATGACACACATCAAATGTGCAATGATTGTCATGCGCCGCGCGCCGTGACGAACGCCGTGTCCGGCTCGCATCCGGTGGAAATATTCTTTATCGCCGACGCGTATCACAAGCGCCCCACGCTGTTGCCGGTTGAAGGTGGCACCACGAACATGGGCTGCCTGACCTGCCACGAAATTCATCATGCGCCGGATGCGGACGGCAAATTACTGCAATTGTCCAACAGCGTTTCTCTTTGCACCGACTGCCATACGCTCGCGGCCACCGGCTCGGCCCATTTTTCCACCACCAATCCGGCGACGCTTTGGCCGGGTGGATTCGGCGTGCGCGGCTACGCGACGAATTGGTCTTATATGCCCGCGCGAACGGATGCTGGTGATCGGGGAACATGTCTGAATTGCCACGCCGTTCACGGTTGGCCGGACGCGGCGAATCCGACGAACCACTATCCGCATCTGCTCGCGGATTATCAGGAGAATTTTTGTTTTACTTGTCACGGAACCAACGGCCCGGCCGCCAAAATCGTGCAGCCGGCATTTGCCAGTCTTTACCATCATCCCGTGGCTGACAACGACCCGAAGCGCCGTGCCGGACGCTCGGTAGAATGCGTGGACTGCCATAATCCCCACAAGGCGCAGGCCGGTTCGCACAACTACACCAACACCGCCACCGCTTTCCGCAACGCCATCACCAACACTCCCTCGCTCATCGGCGTGGACGGCGTCTATGTGAATTATTCCGGCCTGACCAATTATTAAGTCATCACTACCAATCGCTACGGCTACATCCCGGACACCGTCGGCGCGACGAACGAATATCAAATTTGTTTCAAGTGCCACACCGGTTACAGCTTTCCCAGTTATTCCGACGGCACGGCAAACTTCACCAACGCCGGTGTCATCGTCTCTGGCAACGGCACGGCTTGGACCACCAATCTGATTGGCATGTATATCGGTTGCTCCAACGACACGCGCTTGTCAGTCATCACGAATGTCTTGGACGGCACCAACCTCGCCATCTCGCCCGCGTTTTCCAACACCACCGCCGCCGCGCAAAATTATGTCATCTACAATGTCACCGCCGGACTTACGCCGATTTTCACCAACGGCACGGCGTCCTTCACCAACAACGGAAACATCGTGGCCGGCTCCGGAACCGGCTGGAGCAGCGGTCTGGTGGGGCTTTGGATTTATCTTACGAACAATCCTGCCGTGACTTACAAAATCATCGCCTTCAACAGCGCCACCAGTTTGAAGATTTCCCCGGCATTCGCGGGCACCACCACCACTGCTCAAGGTTATGCCATCTCCGGCGACACAGATCTTGCGCAGGAATTCAGCCCGTTCAACAAATCCGGCCATCCCATCGTCACCGGTTTGGATAATTATTCCAATTCCATCGTCATCGCCACCAAGCGCGGATTGCTCGCCACCGCCATGAAAGCGCCGTGGACCAATGTTGGCGTGCAGACCATGTTGTGTTCCGACTGTCACGATACCACCACTACGAACTATGTTCCCGGCGCCGCACAAGGTCCGCACGGCTCCGCCTACCAGTTCATGTTGCGCGGGCCGAATGGCAACAACTGGCCGAACATGACCAACAACGCAGTCGGCTTCGACAATAGTTGGTGCGCCAACTGCCACCTCAACTCCGCCGGCGTCGGTCATACCCGAAGCAACCACAGCAGCGCGCGTTGCTACACCTGTCACATAATCGTCCCGCACGGCGGAAAAATTTCGCGTCTCATCGCCTTGAATTCGCCCAACATGCCGGCGCGTTATGCTTGGACCAACAATGTCAGCTCCGTAGGGTTGGTATCCATTTTGAAAGCCACCACCGGTGGATATTCGGAAAATGGGAATTGCAAAACCACCTGCGGCCACCATGGCTCCGGGCCGGTCAATGAAACTTGGTGAAATTTATTCCGTGAAGTTCGCATCGAAAATCAAGCGCCTGTTGCGCTCGCCGAAACTGATCATCGGCGAACTGGCCGGTCTGGCCGCATTCGGCGCGGTCGGTGCGGTGCGCGAGTCGTGGCATGTTTTCGGCGGCGTTTGGTTTGCGGCATTGACAGCCGTGACCGCCTTCTCGCTGGCGATAGTCGTCCTCGAACAATTCCGCCGGCTGCGGACGGCTTGGGCGCTGAATCTTACCGAGGCAAATTTTAATTCCGCGCCGTTCAAAATGGAATTTCATCGTCTGGCCACCGGCGCGGTTCCCCGACAAAAAATCTGGAGCGAACGCCGCCTTGGTCTTGCCGGTTCGCTGGTGTTTCATTCCGGACTGCTGGCGCTCATTCTCGCCGGCCTGTGCCGCGCGTTGTTTGCCACCGATGCCGCCACGGACTTGCTGGAGACCGAAACGCTCGCGCCGCAGTCCGACGCGTGGACTTCACAATTTCCCGGCCTCGCCGCCGCGCCGTTCGCGCTCGACCGCCAAATCACGCTGCGCGAAGTCAGCGCCACGCGCTACGCGGATGGCGATCTGCGCTCGCTTTCGCTGCGCGTCGCGGTGGATGGCGCGGAGAAGGAAATTCAGGTCAACGAGCAGGTTCATGTCGGCAACAATCGGATTTTTTCCGCGCGCGAGTTTGGCCCGGCGGCCGTCGTGGAATGGACGCAAAACGGAAGTTCGTTGCGCCGCGCCGTTTTGCTCTCCGAATCGGGCGCCGGAAATTACGAAGGAGAACTCGCCGCCGCCAAAAATCTCCGCGCGTATTTTCGTTCGCATATTGATGCTGAGGGAAATCACGCCGGGGCGACCGAGGTGCGCGTGATGAACGGGAACGCGTTGCTCGCCGCCGAAACTTTGTTGCCCGGCGCGACGCTGGCTTTGCCGGACGGCGGGAAAATCACACTGCAAGGACTGCCGTTTTGGGCGCGCATTCATGGCAGCCGCGATTCCGCACTGTGGCTGGCTTACGCGGGAATGATTTTGACGATGACGGGCGCCGCGATGATGTTCTGTCTCATCAAACTGGATTTCTGCGTCGTCATCACGCCGCTCGGTGAACGGGAAAAGGTTTTTGTCGCCCTGAAGCCGCAACGGTTCGCTCCACTGTTTCAGGAACGGTTTGATACGCTCGTCCGTGAACAGCGCGAAATTGGGGTGAGCGCGCCGCGCCAAAAAATTCTCGGGCCGGAGGCTCAAGGTCACGCTTCGCTGGCGACCGCGTTTCAAAATGCGGTGATTTGTGTATTTTTGCTGGCAAGTTTGGTGTTCGTTTCCGGTTGCGGCAGGGTTTCCAAAACGGAGGCAAAACAATTGGTCGAACGCTACAATCAGGTTGTGTCCGAGGCTTATCGGCGCGGCGATGTGCGACTGATTGATCCCGTGGTCGGCCCGAAAGAGGGCAAGCGATTGCTGGGACTCATTGGCGTCCGCAGTGATTTGGGCATCACGCTCGATTCGGAGTTGGTCTCATTGGAAATCGTCGGCGTGGAGCAGGTGAAGAATTTGTTGCAGGTTCGCACGAAGGAACATTGGCGTTACCGCGATTTGAAAATCGGCTCCGGCGAACAGGTGGGGCAGGCGTCCCAGGATTTTTACGAGATGACCTACTGCTTCACCAACGCCAACAAAGTCTGGCTCGTGGATGAAATCAAATTCGCTGCGCCGCCGCGGGTGGGCCGCACCAACACGCCGTGGATCGCGGACCGCAAGGACTTGCACGCAGTCGCCATGCAGGAGGTCGCGCCATGACGCCAATTGCGCAGGAAGCGATGTTTCACTGGATTGCCGTCGTGTTTTACATCGGCGGGCTGATCGCTTTTGCCTACGCGCTTATCTTCGCGCATCCAAACAAAATTGCGCAGGCGAAGTGGCTCACCGCCGTCGGTCTCATTCCGCATTCCGTCGCGCTGGGACTGCGTTATGTGCATGTCGGTCACGGGCCTTACATGATGAAATACGAGGTGCTGTCCTCGAACGCATGGATTGCCGTTGTGATGCTGCTGATTTTTCTCTGGCGCAAACCGAACTGGTCGGCGCTCGCGCTCGTCGCGCTGCCGGTGGTGATTTTGATGATGGGCATCGGCATGTTCACCAATCCCGAGGCGCGCAATCTTCCGCCGACGCTGCGTTCCATCTGGCTCGTGTTCCACATTTTGTTCAACAAGCTGGCCGTCGGCGCGTTCGTGCTGTCGCTGGCGTCGGCCATCGTGCTGTTGCGAAAGATGAATGGTGCGAAGGGTCGCTGGCTGGATCGCTTGCCCGGCGTGGAGGTGCTGGAAGCGAACACCGTGCGATTCGTTGGCTTCGGTTTTGTGTTTTGGACCACGACCATCGGCATGGGCGCAATCTGGGCGAACCAATCTTGGGGACGCTATTGGGGCTGGGATCCGATCGAATCGTGGTCGCTCGTGACTTGGCTGGCTTATGCGCTTTTGCTGCACGCGCGGCTGTTTTTCAAACTCGACGCCCGCAAGACGGCGTGGGCGACCATCGCGTGTTTTATTTTGTCGGTGCTGACGGTGCTGATTTTTCCATTCATTTTTCCGTCGATGCACTCGGCCTATTTTCAATCATGAAACAACGCGCTGAAATTTTGCTCGTCACGCCGCCGTATCATTCCGGCGTGGTGGAATCGGCCGGTTCATGGTTGCCTTTGAGCCTGCTCTATGTCGGCGGTGCGCTGCAACGCGCCGGTTTCGGTGTGCAGCTCTACGACGCGATGACAAAGTTTCACACGCACGAACAGGTGCGCGAAACGCTCCGGCGCGAGCAGCCCTCGGTCGTGATGGTCACGGCAATCACCGCGACGGTGCTGGACGCGATTGATGTCTGCCAGATGGCCAAGGAGGAAATTTCCGGCGTGCTCACGGTGTTGGGTGGCACGCATCCGCATTTCATGTATGACGAAATCCTGCGCGGCAATCCCGGCGTGGATGTCGTCGTTCTGGGTGAAGGCGAAGAGACTTCCGTTGAACTGATGCAGGCGTGGGCGGCGAAGGAAGACTTGTCGAAAGTTCGCAGCATCGCCTTTCGGCGTGATGGTCAGGTGGTCGTCACGCCTCGGCGCGGATTCATTCGCAGTCTTGATAGCGTTGATCCCGCGTGGAATCTCGTGCCGTGGAAGGAATATACCTATCGCCCAATTTCTGGCTCGACGCTGGCCATTGTTTCGTCGTCGCGCGGTTGTTTGCAGCATTGCTCATTTTGCTCGCAGCGTTTGTTCTGGAAGGAATCCTGGCGCGCGAATTCCGCCGAGCATTTCGTGGACGAACTCCAGATGCTCCGCGAGAAATACGGCGTGAATGTGGCGATGATCGCCGACGAAATCCCCACACTCGACCCGCGCCGCTGGCGGAAGATTTTGGATTTGCTCATCGAGCGCGATTTCGGCACGACGCTGCTGCTGGAAACGCGCGTGGACGACATCGTGCGCGATGAAGCCATCATGCCGATTTATCGCAAGGCGGGCGTGGAGCACATTTATGTCGGCGTCGAGTCGGTGAACCAAGCTACGCTTGATCTTTACAAGAAGGACGCGAAAGTGGGGCAGGGCAAGCGCGCGATTGAATTGATTCGTGAGCACAACATGATTTCTGAAACTTCGTTTGTCATGGGGTTGCCGAATGAAACCAAGGCGGAGATGCAGCGCACTATTGATCTTTCCAAATACTACGATCCTGACATGGCGTTCTTTCTCGCCATTACCCCGTGGCCGTATGCCGATCTTTGGCGCGATGTAAAAGACCATGTCGCCACGCGCGATTACCGTAAATACAATCTGGTCGAGCCGGTCATCAAGCCGGTGAACATGAGCATTGACGAGGTGCGCACGGAGCTGTTCCGCGGGTTTCGCGATTTTTACATCCACAAGATGAACCAGTTTCACACGATGCCAAAATGGAAACAGGAGTTCATGAAATCGCTGATGAAATTGCTCATGGAACATTCCTACCTCAAGGAACAAATGGCCGGACTAGAATTGCCGGCGGGCATGACGGATGCCGCCGAGGTATTCAACTTGGAAAGCAAATGCCCGGTGACGCGCGTCAAAAACTTCATAAAACGCAAACTGAACCTAAAACCCAGTCCCGTCGAGGTGGCAACATGAAAAGTTTTGCTGTTCATATTGGAATTATTTTTGTCGCCGTCAGTTTGGTCGTTCAAGCCGCCGCTCCGAACATCGCGTCGCTGGGCGCGCTTTCCCAAAGCCTGCGCGGGCCGGCGCGCGTGGCTGCGGATGCGGCGGGCAATCTTTATGTCACAGATCCGGCAGCGGGGCGGGTGGTGGTCTTCAACGCGTTTGGCCAACAGGTTGCGGTGCATGACGGCTTTGCCGGACCGCTGGCGATTGCTATAGCCAACGACGGACGAATTTATTTGAGCGAAGAAAAAAACGGAAGCGTCACCGTGTTTGATGCGCAATGGAATCTGCTTTACCAACTCGGCGCGGGCACGGGCGAATTTCGTTTGCCCAGCCATCTCGCCGTGGATCCGGCCTCGCCGCAATTGGTTTATGTTTCCGACAGCCCAGCAAATTTGGTGCGCGTCTACGACGGCGCAACCCAGGTCGGTCAGTTTGGTGGTGCGGGCGCTGGCAACGGTCGATTCGATTTTCCGGCCGGTTTGGCGGTGCGGAGCAACGGCGAAGTTTTGGTTGTCGATCAAAACAACGACCGCATTCAGGTGTTCACAAACGGGATTTATTCCCGGCAGTTCAAGCTCGGCTCTGGCGGCATGTTTGGCGGCCCGTCCGGTCGGTCGCAAGCTTTGGTGGTGGATAATGCCGGTCGCGTGTTCGTGGCGGATTCCTTTCAAGGACAGGTCAAGGTGTTTGACGCCGTCAGCGGTTCATCGCTCGGCACGCTTGGGAATTTCGGTTCTGACGCCGGCGATTTGAATTTACCGCTGGGCATGGTGCTGGACGGTTTCAACCGGCTGTGTATCGCTTCGGCCAACAATTCGCGGATTGAACTTTTTGGCGTCGATAACTTTCTGCACTTTTCCGCGCATGCCGCGAACGGAAATGTCGCGGCCGGAAATAATCTGGTAATTTCGGTCACGGTTGGCGGAACCAACCAGACGGGCTTTCAATGGCAGAAAGACGGCGCGAATCTGGACGGCGCGACGAATGCAAACTTGATCGTTCCGAGCACAGCCTTAAGCGATAGCGGTAATTATTCCGTCGTCATCAATGGTTCGTCCGGCGCAGTCACAAGCAGCGTCGCGCCGGTGACGGTGTTGGCGTCGCCAAAAATCTTGAGCAATCCGGTTGACCAAAAACTGTTGCGCGGCGGGACGGCTAATCTCGCCGTCATCGCTACCGGATCGGAATTGAAATTTCAATGGCAGTTCAACGGCTTGGATTTGTCCGGCGCAACGAACGCAAACCTCGTTTTGGCCGATGCTCAAGCCGCGCAGTCGGGCCGATATGCCGTCCGGGTGAGCAACGCCGTCGGAACAGCGCTGACAACGCCGGCGAGCTTGTCTGTGGTCACGCCGCCGCTGGTCATGGACATGATTTCTTCCGCTGCCCAGCCGGATCAAACCTTCAACCTGACCATGAACGTGGATCCGGGGTTTAATTATGAATTGCAGGCGACAACGGATTTTATCCAATGGCAAACGGTCACCAAGTTTGCCGCTGACGGGATGGTTGATTTGACGGATGCGGATTCCACGAATTTTCCGACCCGCTTTTATCGGCTGAGCTGGACGCCTTGAACCACAAATAGCTTTTCTCGGCGCGGCAAATCCGCCACTTTGCGCGCGGAACAACCGTTGAAAACGCTGCATAAATATCTCGTCGGCCAGATTCTTGCCACGTTGCTGCTCACCGTGGCGGTGTTCACTGCGGTGCTGCTCGTAGGCAACGCGCTGCGCGAAATCCTCACGCTCCTCGCCAGCAGCCATGTCAGCCCATGGTTCATGGTGAAGGCGGTTTTTTATCTCATCCCGTTCGTCTGGGTTTTCGCGCTACCCATGGGAATGTTGACGGCGACGCTGCTGGTGTTCGGACGATTCAGCGCTGATCAGGAGCTCACCGCCGCTCGCGCGAGCGGCGTGAGTCTGCTGTCGCTCGTGACTCCGGTTTTGCTGCTGAGTCTGCTGTGTTGCGCCTTGAGCGCGTGGTTCAACATGGAACTCGGCCCGCGCTGTCGCGTGGCCTACAAGGAACTCATCACGGATTTGCGCTCGGAACTGATGAACGCGCAACTGCCGGAAGGGCGCTTCATCCGCGATTTTCCGGGCTACATTTTTTATGTCGAAAAAAATCGCGGCGGTCAGTTGGAAAATTTGATGATTTATCGTTTGCAAAACGAAACCAACGTGGACACCACGCTGCGCGCCGCGCGCGGCCAGCTCAAGCCGGATCGTGCCAACAATCAACTCGTGCTCGATTTGTTTGACGCGCGCAGCGTCACCATCACACCGCACGGCAACGCCATTAATTCGTTTCCCACGCTGACGTTGAACTTGAGCTTGAACTCGGTGACAAATCGCGTGACCAAACCAAAAATCAGCGACATGACTTTCGGGCAATTGCGGCAGGAGCTACACGATCTGGAAAATTTAAAGCAACCAGCCATCGGCACAAATTCCTCGACCGAATTGAAGGCGCAGCTTGAGAGCTTGCGGAAGCAGCAGAAAGATTTCATCGAGCCCGTGCGCGTGGCTATGCACCGCGAGGTGGCATTTTCGTTTGCGTGTTTCGGTTTTGCGCTGGTAGGCATTCCGCTCGGCATCCGCGTCCACCGGCGCGAGACGAACATCGGCATCGCGATAGCGTTGATTCTCGTGGTGATTTATTACGCCTTCATCATGCTCGGGGAATCGCTCTCCGGTCGGCCGGAACTTTTCCCACATTTGATTTTGTGGCTGCCAAATTTTATTTTCCAAGCCGTCGGCGCGGTGCTGTTATGGCGGGCAAACCGTGGGATTTAGAGATCATTTATTGCGGCGAAACACTTTTCCAATTTCCGCCTGATCGGTGGGCTTGATTAAGATTTCATCAATGTTCACATGCGGCGGACGGCTGGCGACCCAGATGATGGTTTCGGCAATGTCTTCGGCAGTCAGCGGATTCATGCCGGCGTAAACGTCATCGGCCTTCTTCTGGTCGCCCTTGAAACGCACGACGGAAAATTCCGTTTCTGCCAAGCCCGGATTAATCGTGCCGACGCGGATGCCCGTGCCAAGCAGTTCGTGGCGCAGGGCGCGCGTGATGGCCAGCTCTCCGGACTTCGCGGCGCAATACGCCGCCGCCCCGGCGTAGGTCGTGCGCCCGGCGATGGAACCAATGTTGATGATGCTTGCGCCCGCATTGCGCGGCAGGAACGGCAGGGCGGCGCGCGTCACTCGGAGTAGGCCGAGGACATTGGTCTGAAAGGTTGTCTCCCAATCCACGTCCTTACCGTCAGCCACAGAGTCAAGGCCGTGCGCACCGCCAGCGTTGTTGACAAGAACGTGCAATGGCTGGAATTTCAGTTTGGCTTTCGCCCAGCGGATGAAGTTTTCGACGCTAGCGGTTTTGGAAACATCCAGCTCATAAAAGTGTGCTGCTGCTGCACCGATTTTTTTAGCGTCGACAGCGACCTTTTCCAGCCGGTCAATTCGGCGCGCACCAAGCAGCATCTTCGCACCTTCGGCGGCAAAGGCTCTAGCCGCCGCCGCGCCGAAGCCGCTGGATGCGCCGGTGATGAGCACCCATTTGTTTTTTAACGTAAAGCGGCGAGGATTTTTCATGTGAAATCTGAAGGATGGTGGAGCCTAGGAGGCTCGAACTCCTGACCTTCTCATTGCGAACGAGACGCTCTACCAACTGAGCTAAGACCCCATCCAAGATTACAAGTGTCACTGGAAAGTGACGGCGGCAACTATGCCGCAACGCGCCGGGCAATCAAGTAAAAAGATGTGGGCGATGCGGTGGAAAAACAAAATCGGCGGATCCGGCACACGGTTAATTTTTCGGATCCGCCGACGCTCGTCTTTCGACAGGAAAAACCGAGCGCCCGTTCTCAAGGGCGGTTTCAACGTAGTCCATCCAATAGTTGCCGCAAGCGGTTTTTGAAAATTCTTTTTCCTCGGCTCGCTCCCGCGTATGCTCCCTGCCATTGAAGCGGCAAATCTCATTTTTTATCGCCTGTCTGGCGTGGTTGTTGGGCGCGGGACGAATGCCCGCCGCTGACTCACCGTTTGCGGTGGATGTTTGGGGCACGGCGGACGGTTTGCCGCAAAGTTCCGTCATCGCGCTCACGCAGACGCGCGACGGATATCTTTGGCTGGGCACGCTGAACGGCTTGGTGCGGTTCGATGGCAATTCCTTTACTCGCTTCAATGTCAACAACACGCCCGGCTTGCCGGACAACCGTGTGATTTTTTTATTTGAAGACGGTCAGGCTAATCTGTGGGTTGGCACTGAGAACGGCGGATTATGCGCCATCAACAAGGGATTGGTGAAGGTTGTCAATCTGGGAGTGGGTTTTGGAAAAATCACCTACGCCTACGAGGACGAACAGGGTGTGGATTGGTTCAGTTCCGAGAGTGGTCGTTTTTTTTGCTCGAACAAGGGCAAGGTGGATTTGAGTCCGCCGGTTTTGTCGGCGCAATTGTTTTATCGCGCCGCGCACTTTTTAGTTCCCGGGGAAAATGGCGCGTCTTGGTTGTTGCAAAATGGCCGGGTGGAAAAACGGCATGGTGACCGGACGGAAAAAGTGTGGGACGCGGTGCCGTGGGTTGGCTTCCGGGTATCTGCCACCGCCGAAGATTTTGACGGCAATCTCGTGGTGGGAACTCTGGGAGCGGGGATTTTCTGGCTCGATAAACAGGGCAACTGGCAGCCAATCACCGTGGAACAAGGGCTTTCTCACAAGACGGTGCTTTCGCTGGCCTTCGACGCGGAAGGCAATTTGTGGGTGGGCACGGATGGCGGCGGCTTGAACCGCATCCGCAAAAAATCCTTCACAACGCCGGCCGGTTTGCATCCGTGGGTGGCGCAGTCCGTGGCCGAAGATACAACGAATGGTTTGTGGGTGACCTTCAATGGCCAGGGACTTTCTTACTGGCGCACGAATGCCGCCACCGACTACGGCATCGGCACGGCTGCCAACGCCTGGACGGTCTTGGTGGATCGCCAGCAGCGGGTCTGGGGCGGCTCGCGTGGCGAGGGGTTGTTCCGCTTCGCGGCCAATCGTTTTGAGCCCGTGCCGGGTCTGGAAAAAATCGGCGCACAAATCTTTGTGCTCTTCGAGGCGCATGATGGAACGGTCTGGGCGGGCGGACAAAACGGTCTGGCAAGTTATGACGGTTCCGGCTGGAAAGTTTATTCGCCCGCAAACGGTTTGCCAAAAAACGCCGTTCGCGCCCTCGCCGAAGACATGCAAGGCAATCTCTGGATCGGCACCGAAGGCGGCGGGGTGTTCCAACTATCGGCCGGAAAAATTTCCGATGCCCACGCGCCGGTGAAGGATATTTCTTCACTGGTTGTTGATCGCGATGGCGTCCTGTGGGCGGGCACTTCCGGTCACGGGCTGGCTTGGCTGAAAAACGGCCGTTGGAATTTGTGTTCTACCGTTCGCGGCGGTTTGAGCACCGACAGCATTGGTTATTTGTTGGATGACGAGGCGGGCGATTTGTGGCTTGGTTCCTATGAAGGCCTCTTGCGCGTAGAGAAAAAATCGCTGGCGGATTTTGCCGCCGGAACGGTGAAAGACATTTCCTGCCGCACTTTTCTCACGCGCGAATGTTCCGCCGGTGCGCAGCCCGCCGCCTGTCGGATGCGTGACGGGAAACTGTGGTTCCCGACTGTCGGGGGATTGGTCTCTGTGAATCCGGCGGATTTGAAACCCAACACCAATCAGCCGCCGGTCGTTATCGAGTCCGTGTTGGTGGACGGCGTTGAGCAAAATAATAATCTGCTCGGTTCCGTCGCCAGTCGGTCGGTCACGCTGGCACCGGGTGACGAGCAGTTGGAAATCCGTTTCACCTGCCTGAATTTTTCCGCCGCCAAAGGCGCGCGGTTCGGTGCGCGGTTCAAATTCCGGCTGGAGGGTCGCGACAAAAATTGGACGGATGCCGGCGGCGAACGCGTGGCGCATTTCACCCGGCTGGCGCCCGGAAAATATGTCTTCCGCATCATTGCCTGCAACGAAGACGGCGTGTGGAATGAGACCGGCGCGACGCTGGCCATCACCGTCCATCCGCCGTTCTGGCGCAAACCGTGGTTTATTGTTCTGGCGATTTTGATTTTTGTCAGCGCGCTGGCCGGAACGATCCACCTGATTTCCACGGCGAAACTGAAGCGCCAGTTGCGCGCCGCGCGGCAGAAGGAATTGATTGAAAGGGAACGCGCCCGCATTGCTCGCGATTTGCACGACCAACTCGGCGCAAACCTCACGCAGGTCACGCTTCTGGGTGAACTCGCCGAGGCGGACAAGCATTTGCCGGAAGAAATTGAGCAACACGCGCAGCAAATCGTCGAGACCGCGCGCGACACGACGCGCTCCCTGGATGAAATCGTCTGGTCGCTCAATTCCGCCAACGACACGCTCGAAGGTCTCGCGAACTATGCTTGCAAATACGCGCAGGATTATTTCGCGCTGGCCGGCTTGAGTTTCCGCGCCGAACTGCCCGCCGTGCCGCCGACGCCGATTCCGCCGGAAGTGCGCCACAATATTTTCCTCGCGTTCAAGGAGGCGGTGAACAATGTCGTCAAACACGCGCACGCCACGGAGGCGCGCGTGAAGTTGCAGTTGACGCCGGATAAATTTATTTTAAGCGTCAGCGACAACGGTCGCGGCGTCGGCGATCTTTCCGGAAAACAATTGCGGAACGGTCTGAAAAACATGCGCAAGCGTCTCGCCGATGTGCGCGGCGAATTTGAAATCACACCCGGCGCGAACGGCGGGACGGTGGTGAAACTGATTGTGCCGCTCAAAAACCAATGAAGAAGTAAGAATGAAGAATTCAGAAATAAATTTTGGCCGCGTTCTGAACGCTTGTTTCTGCATTCTGCATTCTGCATTCTGCCTTTGAACAATGCCCATCTCCGTTTCCATCGTTGAAGATAATGACAAGCTGCGCGGCACGCTGGCCAAGGTGATTGCCCGCGCGGACGGTTTCCGTTTCGTCAGCGATTACGCGAACGCCGAAGATGCGATCGCTGATCTGCCAAAGGCCAAGCCGGAAGTCGTGTTGATGGACATCAATCTGCCCGGCATGAACGGCGTGGAATGCGTGCGCAAACTGAAAGCCATCTTGCCGCAGATGCAGGTGATGATGCTGACCGTTTACGAAGACACGGAAAATATTTTCAACGCGCTCGCCGCCGGCGCGAATGGTTACATGCTCAAGCGCACGCCGACGAAGGAGTTGCTCGACGCCATCCGCGAGGTGCATCGCGGTGGTTCGCCGATGACCACGCACATTGCCCGCATGGTCGTCCAGTCATTGCAAAAGCCCGCCGCGCCCGCGTCCGGCGGCGACTTGGCGGAACTTTCCGAGCGCGAACAACAGGTTTTGGATTTGCTGGCGCAAGGTTTGATCTACAAGGAAATCGCCGACAAACTCAACATCGGCTACGAGACGGTGCACACTTACATCCGGCGCATCTACGAAAAACTTCAAGTGCGCACGCGCACGGAGGCGGTGGCAAAATTTCTCCAGCGCTGACAAAACGCATTCGGCCGGCGTAACCACAACTGGTGACAAGCCAAATCACCGCCGTCTGTTATCTTGCCCCTGTTGTTGGTAGTGTGTTAGCGCTTGTTCTCAATTGAGGCCGGAGTAGTGTCCGGCCTCTTTTCTTTTGGTCTTGGCAGGCGGCCACCATTCGGAGGGTTGTCGTTCCACGCGGCAATTGAAATTGGCTTTTCTCTCTTCGCCTGTTAATTTCCGCGCCCATGTCCGAACCATCCAGCGCCGTGCCGCCGCCGTCCAAGGCTCAGGTTCTCTTGCGCCGTTCGGCGTCCACGCTGGTCTTGTGGACGGTCATTCTGGCCGCGCTATTTTCCGGCAACGCGTTCATTTCCGACGGCGTTTTCATTTTGCTCATCGCGGTGCTGGCGTTGGCTGGGTTGATCGAGTTCTACGGCATCGCGGCCAAGCGCGGCATGGTGAACTTCAAGTGGTGCGGCCTCGTTGGCGGGCTGCTGCTGATGGTGGGAACTTTTTTGCAGTTGAACGGTAAACTGGGGATCAATAATTCGCCGGCGCGCGTGAACGATTTTGAAACCAGCTTTCTCATCCTGTTCGTGCTCGGCTTGTGCGTCCGGCAATTCGTCTCCAAAACTAACGCCGCCGGACTGACGGCCATCGCAACGACGCTGTTCGGATTGATGTATGTGCCGTGGCTGTTGAACTTCATCCAGAAAATTTCCTTCTTCCCGTTTCCGGTCGGCAGTTCGGTGGACGCTGGAAAATATTTTCTGCTCTACTTCATCCTCGTCACCAAGTTCAGCGACATGGGCGCGTATGCCGTCGGCTCGCTCATCGGGAAACACAAGATGATTCCGCGCATCAGCCCGGCGAAAACATGGGAGGGATTTTTTGGCGCGATTGTGGTTTCCACCGGCGCGAGCATCGCCTTCGTTCACTTCTTCGGCGCGAAAATGGTCGGGATGAATTATCTCCACGCCACGATGCTCGGCATCATCTTGAGCGTCGCAGCGGTCATCGGCGATTTAATTGAATCGCTGTTCAAGCGCGAGGCGGGCGTGAAAGATTCTGGAAAGCTTTTCCCTGGCATTGGCGGCATCCTAGACTTGCTCGACAGCTTGTTGTTCAACGCGCCGTTAATGTATTTGTATCTCCGGCATGTATTGATTCCATGAAAAAAGTCGTTCTCCTCGGCAGCACCGGCAGCATCGGCACTAGCACCGTCAAGGTCGCGGAAGATTTGCCGGATCAAATCCGGCTCATCGGCCTCGCGGCGGGCGGCAACGCCGACTTGCTGCTCGAACAAGCCCGCAAGCACAAGCCCGCCGTCGTTTCAATTTCCGATCCGGCCAAGGCGAAGGAATTGCAAGGAGCGCTTGGCGCGTCCACGCAAGTTCTCTGCGGCAACGAAGGTTTGCTCAAGCTCGCCACGCTGCCGGAAGCGGACATCGTTTTGATCGCCATCGTCGGCACGGCGGGATTGCAGCCGGCGCTCGCGGCGATTCGCGCGGGCAAAGACATTGCCGTCGCTTCAAAAGAAATTTTGGTGATGGCTGGCGAAATCGTGATGAACGAGGCGCGCAAACATGGCGTGAAAGTGTTGGCGGTGGACAGCGAACATTCCGCGATTTTCCAATGCCTTGATGGCAAGCCGACGGAATCTGTCCGTAAATTAATTCTCACCGCGAGCGGCGGGCCGTTCCGCGATAAAACACTTTGGCCAAAGGAAAAATTTTCCGAGATCACCGTCGAACGCGCACTGAAGCATCCGTCGTGGGTCATGGGGCGGAAGATTACAATCGATTCCGCGACGCTGTTCAACAAGGGGCTGGAAATGATCGAGGCGCGCTGGCTGTTCGACATTGAGATGGCGCGCGTCGGCGTGGTGGTGCATCCGCAAAGCATCGTGCATTCGATGGTGGAATTCGTGGACGGCTCGCTTATCGCGCAGCTCTCCACTCCGGATATGTGTTTGCCCATTCAATACGCGCTGACCTATCCGGCGCGTGCTGCGAGCGACCGCGTGCAGACGAATTTTCCAAAAATCGGCACGCTCACTTTTGAGGAGCCGGATGTGGCGCGATTTCCCGCCATTGAACTGGCGCGCAGGGCAGGGGAGGTCGGCGGCACATTGCCCGCTGTGTTGAACGCGGCAAACGAAGTGGCGGTCGAAGCATTCGTGAACCGTAAAATCAATTTCCCGCAGATTACCGAAATGGTGCGGCGCGTGATGGACGCGCACCAGGTCGTCGAGCATCCGACGCTCGAAAAAATACTTGAGGCCGATGCGTGGGCGCGGCGCGAGGCGGCGCGGTAAGGTTTGCGGTAATTTTCGCGGCTGATATAATTTCCCTGATTTGACATGACGATTTTGCATTATCTATTCATCGCCCTTGAAGTGGTGCTGGTGTTCAACCTGCTCATCGGCGTCCACGAACTCGGACATTTTCTCGCGGCGCGCTGGCGCGGGCTGAAGGTGGAGCGCTTCGCCATCTGGTTCGGCAAACCCGTCTGGAAGAAAAAAATTGGCGATGTGGAATATGCGCTCGGTTGGATTCCAGCGGGCGGCTATGTCTCGTTACCGCAAATGGCGACGATGGAAGCCATCGAAGGCACGACGGATGAAAAGGCCGCGCAACTGCCGCCCGTTTCGCCGCTCGATAAAATCATCGTGGCGTTCGCCGGGCCGCTGTTCAGTTTTCTGCTGGCGGTGGTTTTTGCCATCGTCGTCTGGCAGGTCGGCAAGCCGAGCAACGAGGCCGACAACACCACGACCATCGGCTGGGTTGACCCGTCCGGGCCCGCCGCAAAAGCTGGCCTGTTGCCCGGCGACACGATTCTCGAAGTGGACGGCCACGCGGTGAATCATTTTGCGCCGACCTCCGCCGACAGCGTGACTTGGCGTATCGTCACCAGCACCGGCACAAACATTGCGATTAAATTTCTCCGCGACGGGAAGGAAAACACCGTTTACTCATCGCTGTATCATCGTCCGAGAAAAGAGTGGAAGATTGATGTTTTTGGACTTTTCTCTTTTAGCATCCCCAAAGAACGCGCTCCGTTGCGGCAAATACTCATTTCTTCTGCTGGTAAGGCAACGATTTACGAAGTCGCCACTAACAGTCCGGCCGCTGTCGTCGGCTTGAAAACGGGCGACGAAGTCGTGGCGCTCAACGGACAAAAAATTTACAGCTTCATGGCCGTCATTGCGGCAGAAGAAGCCATGAGCAACACCGTGGTCAAACCGCTGACGCTCTCCGTCCGGCGCGGCGGCGAGCAGTTTGACCGCGAATTGCTGGCGATTAAACCGGTGCAGCCAAAAAACGCCTCGCCAAAGCTTGGCATCCTGTCGTGGCAGGGCGACACGAATGTGTTGCTTCTGCATCCGAGTCCGCTGGAACAAATCCAAGTCAGCGCCGGCCAGATTGTGAACACCTTCGGCGCGCTGTTTTCGCGGCACGGCGAAATCGGCGTGCAGCAGCTCGGCGGCGCGGTGATGATCATCCGCGTTTACAGCAACCTGTTTCAGGACGACGACGGCTGGCGGCGCGTGCTGTGGTTCAGCGTGATTCTCAACGTCAACCTCGCACTCCTCAACATGCTGCCGCTGCCGGTGCTCGACGGCGGGCACATCACGCTCTCGCTCATTGAAGCCGTGCGCCGTCGGCCGGTTCATGCGAAAATTCTGGAGAAAATTCAGACCGGCTTTGCCGCGCTGCTGATTGCGTTTATGATTTACATCGCGTTCTTTGACGCGGGCGACTGGTTTCGCAGTTCCCGCGCGGAACGCGATGTGCCGGTCGTCTTTGCGCCGGCGAAATAATTTTTTTATGAGCTACTGCGAGTCACCGTATTTCTTCCAACGCCGCAAGTCCCGCGAGATTTTCATCGGCGATCCCGCGCATGGCGGCGTCATCATCGGCGGCGATCATCCGGTCGTGAAGCAGTCCATGATCACCTGCGACACGATGGACACCGCCGCCAGCGTGCAGCAAACGCTCGACCTCGTTGCCGTCGGCTGCCAGATCGTGCGCATCACCGCGCCGACCGTGAAAGACGCGGCGAATTTGCAGAACATCGTCGCCGAATTGCGTGCAAAGAATTGTCTCGTGCCGATTGTCGCCGACATCCACTTCAAGCCCGAAGCCGCGCTGGAAGCGGTGAAATGGGTGGAAGTTGTGCGCGTGAATCCCGGCAACTACGCCGACACGAAAAAGTTTGCCATCAAGGAATACACCGACGAGCAATACGCTGCCGAGTTGGCGCGCATCGAGGAAAAATTCACGCCGCTCGTGCTGGAATGCAAGCGCCTCAAGCGCGCCATCCGCATCGGCACGAATCACGGCTCACTGTCCGACCGCATCATGAACCGGTTTGGCGATTCGCCGTTGGGCATGATCGAGAGCGCGCTGGAGTTTGCGCACATTTGCCGTAAAAATAATTTCCACAACTTCAAGTTCTCGATGAAATCGAGCAATCCGAAGGTGATGATTGAATGTTATCGCCTGCTCGTCGCGCGATTGAACGCGCTCGGCGCGGATTGGAATTATCCCATCCACCTCGGCGTCACCGAGGCCGGCGAAGGCGAGGACGGTCGCATCAAGTCCGCGATCGGCATTGGCTCGCTGCTGTGCGACGGCTTGGGCGACACGATTCGTGTCTCGCTCACGGAAGATTCACCGCATGAAATTCCGGTCTGCACGGACTTGCTGGCGCTGATTCCGAAGCTGGCCAATTCGACGGTGAAATTCGCGGACAACAGTTTTCCGTTCGACCCGTTTCACTTCGAGAAACGCGAGACGCCCGAAATCGCGTTGAACGAAAACACCAAATGTGGCGGCGAACAATTGATTCGCGTGGTCGTGACGCGCGCAACCTTTGACAAAGTCGCGCCGAAAATCCGTCCCAAAGATGATGTGAAGCCGGAAGCAGTCTATGAAGATTTGAACGTCGCCGAGATTGATCCGACGCAGGATTTTGAAATTAATTGCGACACGCAACTCGTCACCGTCAAGGACGGCGTGAAATTGCCGGCCATCACCGCGTTCCGTTTGCTAGCGGCGAAATTGAAAAGGCTCGGACGCAAGAATCCAATTCTGTTGAAAGACTGCATCAACTTCGAGTCGGTGCCGTTGCTGCCGAACATCGCACAGTTGCAAGCGGGCGTGGTCATTGGCTCGCTGCTGGCGGATGGCATTGGTGATGCGATTTTGATTCGCGGCGAGAGTGGCGCGGGATTGTCGCTGCGGCTGGCTTACAATGTTTTGCAGGCGGCGGGTTGCCGCTCGTTCAAGACGGATTACGTCGCGTGTCCAAGTTGCGGCCGGACGTTGTTCAATCTCCAGACTGTCACCGCGCGTATCAAGGCGCGGACGGAGCATCTCAAGGGCGTGAAGATCGCCATCATGGGCTGCATCGTGAACGGGCCGGGTGAAATGGCGGATGCCGACTTCGGCTACGTGGGCGGCGCGCCGAACAAAATCAATCTCTACGTCGGCAAGACGGCCATCAAGTTCAACATCCCCGAAGCCGAAGCGGTGGAACGCCTCGTGGACCTTATCAAGGAACACGGCAAGTGGGTTGAGCCGGAAACGGCTTGAGTCCGGGAAATTTTCCTTCGCAAAACATCGGCCCGTTCGATTTTAAGAAGTTAGATTGACGGGCTGTTTTCGTCCGCTTCATTTTTTCCAAGAAGGTCGTTTAGCGTGCGAAGGATTTTTTCTGCGGAGTAAGGTTTGGGCACAAATTGTCGCGCGCCGATATTGGCGGCTTTGGCGAAGCCGGCGTTAGTGGCCAGACCACTGGAGACGATGATTTTGATGCGCGGGTTCAGGGAGCGGAGCGAGGCGATGGTGGCCGGGCCGTCCATGATGGGCATGTGCATGTCGGTGATGACGGCGGCGATTTCCGGGCCGCGGGCGATGTAGAGGGCGACGGCCTCGGCGCCGTTGGCGGCGGTGATAATGTTGTAGCCGAAGCGCTCGAGAATTTTTTTGACGGTGATGCAGATGGCCTCCTCGTCATCTACCAAAAGAATCAGTTCGCCATTTCCACGTGGGAGCAAGTTTTCATGGGCTGTTTTGGGGCCGGGTAATTCGCCGTTGGCGCGGGCGGGAAGATAGATTTTGAAGGTGCTGCCGTGGCCGGGCTCGCTGTAGACATTGATGAAGCCGTTGTGGCTTTTGACGATTCCGAGGGTGGTGGACAGGCCGAGACCGGTGCCCTGTCCGGTCGGCTTGGTAGAAAAAAACGGTTCAAAAATCCGTTCGATGACTTTCGGGGTCATGCCAACACCGGTGTCGGCGACTTGGATAAGCACATAGGAGCCGGGTGGGATTTCGGAATTCAAAGCCACTGCAGTCTTGTCTACCAAGGTGTTTTCAAAGTTGATTGAAAGTTTACCCCCATTGGGCATGGCGTCGCGGGCATTGATGGCGAGATTAAGCAGCACCTGATGGATTTGCGTGGGGTCGCCGATGATTAACCACAGGCTGTCGGGCAGGCTGCTTTCAAACTGGATGGTTTTGGGAAAGGTTTCTTGAATGAGCAACTGGATTTCCCGCGCGATGTTGCGTAGCCCGATAGGAATGCGCTCACCCTTGATGCCGCGGCTGAAGGTAAGGATTTGCTTCACTAGCTGCGCGCCGCGTTGGGTGCTGGATTCTAGACTGGCAATGAGCTTGGCCATGATTGGTTCGTGGGTCTGTTCCTTGAGCAAGCTGATGGAAACCATGATGGGCGTCAGGATGTTGTTCAAGTCATGGGCGATGCCGCTGGAAAGAGTGCCGAGACTCTCGAGTCGTTGGTTGCGGGTGACTTGCTGTTCCAATCTACGTTGCTCGGTAATGTCCACGCTGAAAGCGAGAATACATTTTGGCTGGCCATCATCGTTGCGCACCAGCGTCCAACTTGATTCCACCAGAACATCCCGCCCGTCCTTGGTGCGCGCGGTAAGTTCGCCGATCCAATAGCCTTTTTCCAGCAGCAGACGGCGGGCTTCGGCGATTTTATTCGGATCAAGCTTGAGTAGTTGGTGGGAGAATTGGCCGATGGCTTCAGCATCGCTCCAGCCGTAGATGCGCTCGGCGCTGCGATTCCAATAGGTGATGCGCTGATCCATGTCGCGGATGGTAATGGCGTCGTGGGCGAGGTTAATCATCCCGGCCTGCTCGCGAATCTTTTCCTCGTCACGCTTGCGTCCGGTGATGTCGTGGGCAATGCCAATCAATCCGTTCACCTGACCCTTTGAGTCTTTGAGCGGCAGCTTTGAGACGAGCATAATGCGTTGCTCACCGTTGGGCATGACCGAGTTTTGCTCGAAATTTATCAAGGCGCGTCCGGCGAATACCTCGGCGTCGTCTTTGGCAAACTGCGCGGCCTGTTCTGCTGGATAAAAATCCGCGTCGGTTTTGCCGAGCATATCGTCGGTTGAGGCGACCTCCATGGCTTCAGCCAGGGCTTTGTTGGCAATGACAAAGCGGTTGGAAGCATCGCGCACAAAGACGCGATCCGGAAGGTTGTCAATCAGCATGCGCAATAGATTACGTTCGTGATTTAATGTGAATTCCATTTCCTGCTGTTGCAGCCGGGTGCGCTGGGCTTGAATGCCGTAGGTCAGATCTTCCGCGAGCTCGACCAGCAGACGGACTTCTTCGTCGGTGAAGGCGTCCACTTCCTTCGCGTAAATGGAGAGGGCGGCAAAGACGGTTTTTCCGTCCGTCAACGGCAAGGAGATGCAGGATGAAAAGCCGCGTTTGCTTGCCTCGGCTCGCCACGGCGTGACTCTGGGATCGGTCTGAAAATTGCGGATGACAACCATCTGACCCTCACGGATGCAGGTGCCGACAGGGCCGCGGCCGCGTTCTACGTCAGCCCAGGTAATTTGCATGCGCTCCAGATAACCCTCGTCACATCCGGCGAAGGCCGCGACGCTTACCGATTTGTTTTCGTCATTCTCGCGGAACCCGACCCAAGCCAGACGATAGCCGCCAATGTCCACGATGATGCGGCAGATTTCATGAAGCAACGCCGTTTCACTGGAGGCGCGCACGAGAACCTGATTGCATTCGCTGATGGCTTTTAGCGCCCGTTCAGTATGTCGCAGCGCTGACTCCATGGCTTTCCGCTCGGCGATGAGCAGCGCCATTACCCACAATCCAATCATGCTCACCGACCGGCCGGACAACGCGTAACAGTGATAAATACCTCCCGCAGGCGAAAGGTAGATGCCGGCAAACATCAGGATGCAAAATAATCCCGCCAGCAAATACGGAAAATAGCGCGTGCCGACAAAGACGGTCAGGGTCAGGGGAATGAAATAAAGCACCCAATCCGAAACGCCCAACGGTGTTGACAAGTCGAACAGAAATTCCGCCACCGAAATCACGAAGATTATCGGCAATAAGAAAGCGTTTTTTCTGCCCAATCTCATATCCATCCGATTCTTGGTTAACTCCGGCCAATAGTCAAACACCAGTTCCAATGCGGGTCTGCAAACCGCTGCGGATGTGAAATGAATTTTCGTTTTGCATTTGACCGGGGGGATTTGCTTTGTTGTCCTTTTGCCGAACATGATGCACTTATGGATTTGATTCTCGTCGGTCTCTGCATGGCGGTGGTCATCGGGTTGTATTTTTACAACAATCCGCTACTCCACAGTCGTTGGTTCATGCTGCGGCGCTTCATCAACTGGTTTCCGCTGGGTATGACTTACGCGTTCCTCTACATGGGGCGCTACAATCTCAACGTCGCCAAAAACGCGCTCGGCGATTTGATGACCAAGCAGGAACTCGGCACGATTTTCGCCGCCGGCACGGTGACTTACGCGGCGGCGTTTCTCATCAACGGTCCGCTCGTGGACAAAATCGGCGGCAAGAAGGGCATCCTCATCGCCGCTATCGGCTCGGCGGTTGCAAACGTCATGCTCGGCGTGCTGACGTGGCTGACGGTGATGGGAAAACTGAAGCTGAATCTGGTCGTAACGTTTTCGTTTTTTTATTCGGTGAACATGTATTTCCAGAGCTACGGCGCGGTCTCCATCATCAAGGTGAAATCCTACTGGTTTCATGTCCGCGAGCGCGGCGTGTTCGGCGCGATTTTTGGGACGCTCATTTCCATCGGCGTTTATTTCGCATTCGATTGGGGGCAACAAATTATCAATCTGACCAAAGCCAATTCCACCGGCGGCTGGTTTCATGATTTGCTCCAGACCATTTTTGCCACGAATGTTTTGGTCAATGGTCACGCGGTGAATGCGACGTGGGCGGTATTCTTCATTCCGGCGGCAATTCTCGTCGTGTGGGTGTTCATTGACCTGTGGCTCATCAAGGACACGCCGGAAGAAGCGGATTTTCCCTCGTTCGACACGCACGACGCGTCGTCCGGTCAAATGCACGTCGAACTTTCGACGATGGATCTTTTGAAAAAGGTTTTCGCGAACAAACTGATGCTGCTCATCGCGCTCATCGGCCTCACTTCGGGAATTTTCCGCAACGGCATCACGCAATGGTATTTCGTCTTCGCCGCCGAGGTGAAACAGCCCGGCGCGGAATTTTTCCTGAAACACTGGGGATTGCTGCTCTGCGTCTTTGGCATCATCGGCGGCTTCGCCGGCGGCTGGGTTTCGGATCATGTTTTCCAATCGCGGCGCGGGCCGCCGACGGCTTTTCTGTGCGGAATAATTTTTTTGATGACGGCGGTGATGGCGGTGTTTTTAACTTCGTCGCCGTTGGTTTTGGGTTTCGCGGCGGTGCTGATTGTGATGGCTTCGGTGGGAATCACTTCGCTGATGTCCGGCACGGCGGCGACGGATTTTGGCGGGCGCAAGGCGGCGGCGACCTGCTCGGGCATCGTGGACGGCGCAACATATGTCGGTAGCGGCATCCAGTCCTTCAGCCTCGGCTATCTGACGACTTGGAACTGGCATTACTGGCCGCTGTTTCTGCTGCCGTTTTCGCTGGTCGGCCTGTTTGTGGCCATCAAAATCTGGCATGATTTGCCCCTAGCCACGCGGAAATATCTTTCAGAAAACCCGCAAAAGCGCGCTTGACGCCGCCATCGCCGCCGATAAAATGCTTTCACAATGTTGAAAGTCAGTTCACAAGCCTTTAGTCTGGTCGTCGTTGTAGTTAGCGACGCCGTGCGTGCTTGTTGACCGGAAATTTAACAAGAACCCACGGCTGGCAACGGCTGTGGGTTTTTTGTTACCCTTGGCCTCGCCGCCACAACCAAACAAGAAAATGAGCAAGACCACTGAATCCGCAAAAGCGAAAACGAAATCCGCCCTGAAACGTGCCGAGGTCGGCCCGGCCAAGTCCGGCTGCGACATTTTTGTCGAGGCACTGGAACGCGAAGGCGTCGAGGTCATCTTCGCCTATCCCGGCGGCGCGAGCATGGAAATTCACCAGTCGCTGACCAAGTCAAAGATTCGCACCATTCTTCCGCGCCACGAGCAGGGCGGCAGCTTCGCGGCGGAAGGTTACGCGCGCGTGACTGGCAAGGCCGGCGTGTGCATGACCACCAGCGGTCCCGGCGCGACGAATCTTGTCACCGCCATTGCGGATGCCTTCATGGATTCTACGCCGCTGGTGGCCATCACGGGTCAGGTTTCACAGGCGATGATTGGCCGCGGCGCGTTTCAGGAAACGGACATGATCGGCGTCACGCTGCCCATCGTGAAACACAGCTATCTCGTCACGGATATCAACGACATTCCGCGCATCGTGAAGGAAGCGTTTTACATCGCCCAATCCGGCCGGCCAGGACCGGTGGTGATTGATTTTCCAAAAAACATTCAGCAGGCGAAGGCGCAACCCGTATGGCCGACGCTCGAACAAATCAAAAAAGGTTTGCCCGGTTACACGCAGCCGGACATGAAGGCTGACGACCTTTCGCTCAACGAAATTATCGGCCTCATCGAGAAGGCCGAACGCCCCGTTCTTTATGTCGGCGGCGGCATCATCACGAGTGGCGCGGCGGCGGAATTGAAAAAATTCGCCGAAGCGACCAACATTCCCGTGACCACGACGCTCATGGGCATCGGCGGTTTTCCCGAAACGCATCCGCTCTCGCTGCGCTGGCTCGGCATGCATGGCTCCGCTTCGGCCAACTGGGCGGTGAACGGCGAATACGAATTGCGCAAATCCTTCAATGACCCGCAGGTGAAATTGAAGGACGGCGCGGATTTGCTGCTTTCCTTCGGCGTGCGCTTCGACGACCGCGTGACCGGCAAGTTCGAGGAATTTTGCAAGCACGGCACGATCGTCCACATTGACATTGACGCCTCGGAGTTGAATAAGAACCGCAAGGCGCATTTGCCGGTGGTCGGCGACATCAAGGATGCGTTGACGCGCTTGAACAAACTTGTGGCCAAGCGGCCGATTCAAAAAAAGCACACGGCTTGGCTCGCGCAGATTGCCGAGTGGCAGAAGAAGGCGCCGTTCGCCTACCGCATCACGCCAGAAATCGCGAACAGCGACCACATGATTGATCACATGGGCGGCAAGGAAAACGAAGTCATCCTCCAGCAGATGGTCATTGAGACGCTGTATGATCTGACTAAGGGCGATGCTTACATCACCACTGGCGTCGGCCAGCACCAGATGTGGGCCGGCCAATGGTATAAGTATAAATTTCCGCGTCAGTTCGTGACCAGCGGCGGGCTCGGCTCCATGGGCTACGGCTATCCCGCCGCGCTCGGCGTGAAGGTCGCGCATCCCGACAAGCAGGTTGTGGACATTGACGGCGATGGCTCGTTCCTTATGAACATTCAGGAACTCGCCACCGCACACATTGAGAAGATTGCCGCGAAAGCCATCATCCTGAACAACCAGCACCTCGGCATGGTGGTGCAGTGGGAAGATAATTTCTACGGCGGGAACCGCGGCCACACCTACCTTGGCGACCCCGACCATCGCCCGGAAATTTATCCCGACTACGTCCGCGTGTGCAATTCCTTCGGCGTGAAATGCGAGCGCGTGATGTTCAAGAAGGATTTGCGCGCCGCGATGCAGCGGATGCTCGACTCCGACGAACCCTATGTCCTCGACGTGGTCGTGCCTTACAGCACGCACGTGATTCCGTTCATTCCCGCCGGCAAGACAGTCGCGGACATGATTTGGAAGGCATAAGTCTGTTGAAAATATCGGCGCGGATGGCGAAAGCCGTTCGCGCCTTTTTATTGAGCGCGGAAGCTTTCAACTTTTGTTTCCGCGTCGGCTCTGCTATTCAAATCGCGGTGAACAATCCATTTCGCATCGGCGTCCTCGGTTCCGGCAAAGGCTCCAACTTTGTCGCCATTGCGGACGCGGTGGCCGCCGGGAAAATTCCGGCGGAAATCGCCGTTGTCCTGAGCGACGTTGAGTCGGCGGGAATTTTGACCCACGCGCGCGACCGGAAAATTCCGGCGCAGTTCGTTCCGCCGGGGCAGTTCCGCACCAAGCTGGATGAGACGGCCGAGCGCGCTTTCGTCGCCGCGCTGCAAAACGACAAGGTGGACTTGGTCGTGCTGGCCGGTTTCATGCGCGTGCTGAAAGGTGATTTTCTCCGCGCCTTCGCGGGGCGCATCGTGAACATTCATCCGTCGCTGCTGCCGTGTTTTCCTGGCTTGCAATCATGGAAGCAGGCGCTGGATCACGGCGTGAAGGTCGCGGGCTGCACGGTGCATTTTGTGGACGCTGGCGTGGACGCCGGCCCGATCATTGGTCAGTCGGCGGTGCCGGTGCTGGATGACGACACGCCGGAAACATTGCATCAACGGATTCACGCGGCGGAGCATGAGTTGTTTCCCAAGTGTGTCGCGGCCTTGGCGCGCCGGGAAATTTCGGTGGTTGGCCGGCGCGTGGTCTGGAAGAAGGTTTGATCCGCAGATTCCGCCGATTGACGCAGATAAAACCATTTTAATTTTCTGCGAAAATCCGCGCAATCTGCGGACAACATAAAACTGAAAAAGAAGACAGTGGCGCTTTCGCGCCGGAATTGGCAGATTAACTCGCTAAATTCATGAGCAAGAAACTGAAATTCGGTCTGCCCAAGGGCAGTTTACAGGAAGCCGCCATCCAGAAACTGGCCAAGGCAGGCTACAACATCACGGTCAGCAGCCGTTCCTACGTGCCTTATGTGGACGACGAGGAACTCGATATCCGCATGTTCCGCGCACAGGAGATTTCCCGCTACGTCGAACACGGCTATCTCGACTGCGGCATCACCGGCCACGACTGGGTCATCGAGAACGGCTCCAAGGTTCACGAGGTCGGCGAATTTCTTTTCAGCAAAGTCTCCCGCCGCCCCGCGCGCTGGGTGCTGTGCGTGCCGGAAAATTCTTCCGTGAAGTCCGTGAAAGATTTGCAGGGCAAACGCATCGCCACCGAAGTCGTCAACCTCACGAAAAAGTATCTCAAGAAGAACGGCGTGAAAGCCGAGGTGGAATTTTCCTGGGGCGCCACGGAAACGAAGGCGCATGAACTCGTGGACGCCATCGTAGACGTCACCGAGACCGGCTCCTCGCTGCGCGCAAACAAGCTACGTATCGTGGACGAACTCTTGATTTCCACTCCGCGCCTCATCGCGAATCTGGACGCGTGGAAAAATCCGTGGAAGCGCCGGAAGATCGAGACGATGTCGTTGCTGCTCAAAGGCGCGCTGGATGCCGAGGCGCTCGTTGGTCTGAAGATGAACATCGCGGAGAAAAATCTCGCCAAGCTGCTGGCCGACTTGCCGGCCCTTCGCAATCCCACCATCGCGAACCTGTCCCTCAAAGGTTGGGTGGCGGTGGAAACGATAATTGATGAAAAGGTCGTGCGCGAACTGATTCCGCAACTCAAGGCCGCCGGAGCCGAAGGCATCATCGAATATCCGCTGAACAAAGTGGTCTATTGATTTGCGCGTTCAAAGCGCTTCCGCCACGCGCTGAATACTCGTGGCCTTGCCGCTTGCGTCGTCCACGCGGATGAGTGCGCCGTGGAGAATGATTTTATTTCGCGCTACGTCGAAGCGTTGCGGCATGCCGGTCAGAAATTTTTTCAGAACTGGCTCGATTTCGCGGCCTAGGCAGCCGTCATGCGGCCCGGTAAATCCCGCGTCGCTCAAATAAGCCGTGCCGTTCGGCAGAATCTGTTCGTCCGCTGTCTGCACATGCGTGTGCGTGCCCACCACCGCGCTCACGCGGCCATCCAGAAAACGGGACAAAGCGATTTTTTCCGAAGTCGCCTCCGCGTGAAAATCCACGAAGATGATTTTCACCTGTTCGCGCAGATGATTCACCTCGGTGTCAGCGGTGGTGAAAGGATTCTCCATCGGCGGCATGAACACGCGGCCTTGCAAATTCAACACGCCGATGGGCGGCAGATTGCGGACTTGAAAGACGTTCGCTCCGCGTCCGGGGACATTGCTCGGATAATTCAACGGACGCAGAAAGCGCGGTTCGCTGTAGAGTAGCTCCGAAACAGTTTTTTGATCCCAAAGATGGTCTCCGCTGGTGATGACGTCCACTCCAGCGGAAAAAAGTTCACCCGCAATCTGCGGCGTGATGCCATTGCCGCCAGCGGAATTTTCGCCGTTGGCAATGACGAAATCCAGCGCGTGCTCATCGCGCAATCGCGGCAAAATGGACTCGACCGCCTTGCGTCCGGGTTCGCCCACGATGTCACCGATGAACAGGATTTTCACGAGGAAGATTTAACCACGAAAGATGCGAAAGACACGAAATAAAATATGACAACAAAGTTTTATGGGGCGAGTTGTCGATTGTCGTGCTGACAAAGCTTGCCGCAAATCCCCAGCGTGCTATTATTTTTGTGGCTGTCGCGGAAAACCAGCCACGAACAAACACCGCATGAATAAAGAACTTTCTAGCTTCGCCGTGCGCTTGAGCGAATTGATTGCCGTCGGTTTTCAAAATGAAAGCTTCGGATCGCTCGCGCTGGAACTTTTTACGCTTCAGTTTCAAAACAACTCCGCCTACCGTAAAATTTGCGAGGCGCGTGGACTGACACCGCAAGTGGTTGAGCATTGGACGCAAATTCCCGTTGTGCCGACGGGCGCATTCAAGGAATTGGAACTGACCAGCCTCGCGCTAGACGGGCGCACTACTGTCTTCCATTCCAGCGGCACGACGGAGCAGAAGCCCAGCCGCCATTTTCATTCCGCCGAATCGATGGCAGTCTACGAGGTGTCGCTCTGGAATTGGTTTAAGCAAAATATTTTTGAGAATTCAGAGATTGGGATTCAGAACCCAGAATGGTTGGTGCTAACCCCGTCAGCGGAGCAGGTGCCACATTCCTCGCTTGTTCACATGTTTGAAACGATATGTAAAAAGTCTGGTGGAGTAAGAGCCCCTGCGAGCCGCTCCACATTTTTTGGCAAGGTTGGTGTGGATGGCGCGTGGATTTTGGATTTCGAGGCTGTGCTGACGGCATTGTCCGACAACTCAAAACTCAAAACTCAAAACTCAAAACTGATTCTCGGCACCGCCTTTTCCTTCGTGCACTTGCTGGATTATTTGGCGGAGAAAAACTGTTCGTTCCAGCTCCCGCTTGGTTCGTGCGTGATGGAAACCGGCGGCTATAAAAACCGTTCCCGCTCGCTGCCGAAAACCGAACTCCACGCGCTTATCACGAAACATCTTGGCGTGCCGCTGGAAAGCATCATCTGCGAATACGGAATGAGCGAATTGAGTTCGCAGGCGTATGAACGAGAAGTCAGAAGTCAGAATTCAGAAATCAGAAGTTTTCAATTTCCACCTTGGGCAAAAGTTCAAATCATCTCACCAGAAACCGGTCGCGAAGTGACTGAAGGCGAGACCGGACTCATTCGAGTATTTGATTTGGCGAATACCTTTTCCGTTGCTGCCGTTCAGACGGAAGACTTGGGCATCCGTCGCGGCGATGGATTTGAACTGATTGGTCGCGCGCAACTCGCCGAACCGCGCGGCTGCTCTTTAATGACCGCATGAACCTGCCGAACTATTTTCTTGCCGACCTGCCGCCGGAAGCGCCGCTTTCGCCAGAGATGATTGCGGCGGCGTGCCACACACTGAAACGTAATCGGGAAAAATTTCTGCGTCCGCGTCCGACGGAAGAGATTATTAAAATCCTGTGCGAAGTCGCGGCGGAATGGCTGTCGCCGGAAAATAAATTCCGCAAGCTGGCCCTGAAATACGGTCCGGCGGAAACCGGATTTTCCAAGCCGGTTTTGGAAAAAGGTCTCGATGGATTCTTCCGCCGATTCACGCCAGAAAATTTTCGCACGCTGTTGGAACAGGAACTTGGCCATGCGGCGCGGTTGGACGGCTTTGTGGGCGGGGCGATGGCGCGTGGGCCACAATTGCTGGTTCACATTGCGGCGGGAAACTTGCCCAATCCGGCAATCATCAGCCTCGCGCTCGGCTTGATTACGCGCTCGGCACAATTCATGAAGTGCGCTAGTGGCACGTCATTGCTGCCGAGATTGTTCGCGCATTCAATTTACGAATTGGATCGCAAGTTGGGCGCGTGTCTGGAAATTGCCGAATGGCGCGGTGGCGACGCGGAACTGGAAGGCGCGCTATTTGCAGAAACCGATTGTGTTACGGCCACGGGCGGTGATGAGGCATTGACGGCTATTCGTTCGCGGCTGCCTAGCCAAGTCCGCTTTCTCGGTTACGGCCATCGCGTGAGTTTTGGTTTCATTGCACGCGAAGTTTTGCGCGACGATACCATTGCGGAAATCGTTGCTGGCGCGGTAGATGATGTGGTGGCTTGGGATCAAAATGGCTGCCTATCGCCGCATGTTTTTTACGTCGAAGAGCGTGGCGCGGTGGAGTCCGATAAGTTTGCCGCCCTGCTTGCGGCGGAATTAGCCAAGCGCGAAACCGTTGAGCCGCGCGGAAAAATCTCCGTGGCTGCGGCTGCCTCCATCGCATCGAAGCGCGCGATTTATGAGGCGATTGCCGTGCATCGCGCGGACGCAAAAATCTGGGCGAGCCAAAATTCGACAGCGTGGACGGTGGTGTTTGAGCACGACGTGCGTTTCCAGTTTTCATGTCTGAACCGTTTTGTGTTCATAAAACCAGTGCCGGATATGGCGGCGGTTCTGCGCGGCGTGGATGAGTTTCAGGGAAAAGTTTCGACGGTCGGTATCGCTGCGTCACCGGAAGCGACGGCATCGCTGGCGCTGATATTTTCGCGCTGGGGTGCGACGCGGATATGTTCGCTTGGCCAGATGCAGAATCCGCCATTAACTTGGCGGCATGACGGCCGGCCGGCGTTGGGCGATTTGATTGAATGGACGGATTTTGAATTATGAAAATGGAATTAAGAAAAACGTTTCAGTTTGAGGCGGCGCATTTGTTGCCGCTGCTGCCGAAGAACCACAAGTGCCGACGGCTGCACGGTCACAGCTTCAGCGTGGAAATAGTCGTGGCCGGCGAGTGCGATTCCAAGCTGGGTTGGCTGATGGATTACGCGGACATCTCGGCGGCGTTCAAGCCGATTTGGGAGAAGCTTGACCATTATTACCTGAACGAAATTCCCGGCCTGGAAAATCCGACGAGCGAAGTTGTGGCCGTGTGGATTTGGAAAAAGCTCAAGCCCAAGCTGCCGCTGCTGACTGAAATCGTTGTGGCGGAGACTTGCACAGCGCGGGCGGTTTATCGCGGCGAGTGATTTGCTTGCGCCGGAACCGCAAATCGCCAATCGTAAATCGAAAATGATCTTGGGCACCGGCATTGACCTCATCGAAGTGGCGCGCATCGCGTCGTCGTTCGAGAAGTTCGGCGAGCGCTTCGCGAACCGGATTTTGCTGCCGGATGAAATCGCGTATTGCCGGACGCACAAGCATCCCGCGCCGTTTCTGGCGGCGCGGTTCGCGGCGAAGGAGGCGGTGTCCAAGGCGTTCGGCACGGGCATCGGCGCGCAGCTCGGTTGGCACGACATGGAAATTCGGCGCAAGGAATCGGGCGAGCCGTTCGTGGTGCTGCACGGCAAGGGCGCGGAGTTGCTGGCGGCGCGCGGCGGGGAAAAAATTCACCTGAGCCTGACGCACACGGAAAATTACGCGGCGGCGACGGCGGTTTTGGAGGGTTGATTTTCAGTTGTGCATTTTGGCGGAGCCTGTAAACCTATTTGCCGATGAAAGCCCCGAAGCCGAAGAACGAGTTGCAGCGGATAAAGATTCTCTGGCAATACGACGTGCTGGACACGCTGCCGGAGGCGGTATTTGACGACTTCACCCAGCTCGCCGGACTGGTCTGCGGCGCGCCCGTCAGCCTGATTTCGCTGGTGGACGAGGATCGCCAGTGGTTCAAGTCTAAAACCGGAGTGACTATCAACGAGACGAGTCGCGATGTCTCGATGTGCGCCCATGCCATTTTGCAGAAGGATATTTTCATCGTTCCGGATGCGACGAAAGACAAGCGCTTCAAAGATAATTCGCTCGTTGTTTCCGCGCCAAAAATCCGTTTCTACGCAGGCGTGCCACTGATTTCTCCTGATGGTTATGCGCTTGGCACGCTATGTGTCATTGACAAAGTGCCGCGCCAGTTGACGGAAAATCAGAAGGAGTCTTTGCGTGTGCTGGCGCGGATTGTCATGACCCAGCTTGAATTTCGCCGTCAATCGCGCGCGCACACCGGCAGTCACGACGCGTCCGCGTCGGTGAAAATCAAACCGGCCTCCAAGCGTCAGCGGCGTTAAGTCTGCGAAAGCAATCTTGCCAATCCAGCCAGTGTTTTGTTCAATTTGGCGTGCTCAATCAGCAGACTCTCAATTGTCCCGCCAGTTTTTCCGGCATCGGCCTGCACAGCGGCAACCGCGTCAACATGACAATCCTGCCCGCGCCCGCGGGCAGCGGCGTGCGCTTTCGTCGCGTGGATTTGGACGGCAAGCCGGAGATCGAGGCGCGCGTGGAAAATGTTTCCGAGACGAACCGCTCCACGACGCTGGCGAAGGGCAACGTCAAAATCCACACGGTCGAACACGTCCTCGCCGCGCTCGCGGGCTACGGCATTGACAACGCCATCGTAGAAATCGACGCGAACGAACCACCGATTGCCGATGGTAGTTCGCGCGAATTTTGCAAAATTATTCAAACTGCTGGCATCGTCGCATTGCCGGAGAAAAAAGAATTTTACACGCCGACGGAGCCGATTGAAATCCGCCTCGGCGAAACGGTGATGACGTTGTTTCCGGACGAGCAGTTCAAGATCACCTGCACCAGCGCGGACAAGAAGGGGCGGTTCACGCAGTTTTATTCCACCGAAGTGACGCCGAAGACTTGGGAAAAGGATTTGGCACACGCGCGGACATTTTGCTTTTACGAGGAGATAGAATTTCTTTACAAGAACGGACTCATCAAGGGCGGCAGCTTGGAAAACGCCGTGGTCATCCGCGACGACGCGGTGTTGACGACCGAGCCGTTGCGCTATCCCGAGGAATTTGTCCGGCACAAGATGCTGGATATCGTTGGCGACTTGTCGTTGCTAGGGAAATCCATCCGCGGTCACGTCATCGCCGTGCGCCCCGGTCACGCGGGCAACGTCGAGCTCGTCCGCAAGATCGTTGAGCAGATGAAACGGCCGTTGCGCGCGGTGCAAGCGTTCGCGCCGCCGCCGGTCAACGCGGATTTACCCGCGCCGCCAGCCGCCGAAGAGGGCGCGATGGATATCGAGCAGATCATGAAGCTGCTGCCGCACCGCTATCCGATTTTGATGGTGGACCGGATACTTTCCTTGCGGGACAACAAGATTGTCGGACTCAAGAGCGTCTCGGTGAACGAGCCGTATTTTCAAGGGCATTTTCCCGGCCACCCGATCATGCCGGGCGTTTTGCAAATCGAGGCGATGGCGCAGGTCGGCGGCTTGCTGATGATGAAGAACGCCGGCACCGGCCGGCAACTGGCCTATTTCATGGCCGCCAACGGAGTGAAATGGCGCAAGCCCGTGCTGCCCGGCGACACGCTCATCATCGAAGTCGAGTTGATGAAGGCGCGCGGAAAAATCTGCAAGGCCAACGGCGTCTGCAAGGTGGACGGCGAAATCGTCAGCGAGGCGGAAGTCACCTTCATGCTCCGCGACGCGGAATAATTGCGGATAAATTTTCATGATCCATTCCACCGCCATCATCCATCCCTCGGCGAAAATCGGCGCCGGCTGCGAAATCGGGCCGTATTGCGTCATCGGCGAATTCGTCACGCTGGGCGAGAAATGCAAACTGCATTCGCATGTCGTCATTGACGGCCACACCGTGCTGGGCCGCGAAAATGAATTTTATCCCTTTGCGAGCATCGGTTTGAAAACGCAGGATTTGAAGTGGAAGGGCGGCGTCACGCGCACGGAAATCGGCGACCACAATACTTTCCGCGAATACGTCACCGTCCACAGCGCGACGGCGGACGGCACGGCGACGCGCATCGGCTCGCACAACAACCTGCTCGCGTATTCCCACGTGGCGCACGATTGCCAGCTCGGCAGCCACATCATCATGTCCAACGCCGCGACGCTCGGCGGCCACGTCACCGTTGATGATTACGCGGTCATCAGCATTGCGGCGGTGCACCAATTCTGCCGCATCGGCCGGTTTGCGATGATTGGTGGTTGCTCGAAAGTCGTGCAGGACGTCCCGCCGTTCATGATCGCAGACGGCAATCCGGCCGAGACGCGCACCATCAACAAGGTCGGCCTCGAACGCAACGGCGTTTCCGAGGAAGCCATCAACGCCCTGAAACAAGCCTACAAGATTTTGTTCCGCGAAGGACTTTCCATTCCCAACGCCGTGGCGAAAATCGAAACCGATTTGCCGCCGCTGCCGGAAATCGTCCATTTGATCCAGTTCGTCCGCACCAGCGAACGCGGCATCAGCAAGTAATCACCGCAGGTTCCACTTGTTCAGCAACCCTTCGGGTATTTCCGAAAGGAAGCGCGACGGCGATTGGAAAACGTCATTGCCTGATTGCCCGAATCCGCCGCGAATCAGCGGATGGCAAAGATATAATTCGTTTTTCGCGCGTGTGATGGAAACGTAAAAAAGTCGTCGTTCTTCTTCCTCGCCGTCGTTGGACTCCGTCGAGCGCGCGGACGGAAACATCCCGTCGCACAGCATAATCACGAACACCACGTCAAACTCCAAACCTTTCGCTTGATGAATCGTCGAGAGCTTGATTTTTTCCGTGTCGTCCTGCGGATCTTCCTCCGCCTCGACGTTCGTGAGCAGCGCGAGCTGCGTCAGAAATTCCTCCACCGTGCCGAACTGAAACGCAAATTCCGCAAGCTGCTGGATTTCGTCGAGTCGCCGTTCGTAATTGTCGTAAGTCTCCTTGAGGTAATCGTCATAGCCCGCGTCCATCACGAGCCGCAGCATTTTGGCTGCGCTCCGGCGCGTGGACTCGTCTTCAAGCTGCGCAATCGTCGCGACAAATTGCGTCCACGGCACGGCGGCTTTTTTCGGAATCGCCTTGGTGCAGCTTTGCAACGCCGTGGCGAGTTTGGTTTCCATCTTCAGTTCGCCACCTGCCATCCGCGCCGTGAAACTTTGATAGATTTTTTCCGCACCTTTCGCGCCGATTCCCGGCAGCAGTAAAACCAATCGCTTGAACGAAACTTCATCTTTCGGATTCGCCACAAATTTCAAATACGCCGTGGCGTCCTTAATGTGCGCCTGCTCGAAGAAACGGATACCGCTCGTGATGCTGAACGGAATCTGCCGCCGCGTGAGTTCCAACTGCAATTCCAGCGCGTGAAAATGCGAGCGATACAGCACGCAAATCTGATTCAAGCTCGTGCCTTCCTCGCGCAACTCCAGCGCGCGTTGCGCGATGAACTGAGCCTGTTGGCTGGCATCGTGGCATTGCACCAGCGCCGGTTTTACGCCGGATTTACGCGCGGGTGAAAGTTCTTTTGCAAATTGATTCACGTTCGCGGCAATGGCGGCGTTGGCGACGTTGAGAATTTCCGGCGTGCTGCGGTAATTCGTTTCGATCTTGAAAACCTTCGCGCCCGGATAGCGCTTCGGAAAATCCAGAATGTTCGCGAAGTTCGCGCCGCGCCAGGCGTAGATGCTTTGCGCGTCGTCGCCGACGACTGTGACGTTGTGATGGCGCGCGGCGAGCAGATCAATCAGGTCGCCTTGCAGTTTATTCGTGTCCTGATATTCGTCCACGAGGATGAATTGAAAGCGCCGCTGAAAATGTTCGCGCACGTCGGCGTGATCCTGGAGCAGCCGCAGCCACAGCACGAGCAGGTCGTCGAAATCCATGCCGTTCGTCGCGCGCTTGCGGGCGAGGTAACGCTTGTGCTGGTCGGCAATCTGCTCGGTGAACGCTTCGAAGTAACTGAATTTTCCTTCGACCAATTCCGCAATTGTCTGATGCGTGTTGGCCGCGAGCGAAAAAATTTCATTCAACACATCCGCCTTCGGAAAATGTTTATCCTTCGTATCAATTTTCGCGTCGAGCAGGCTGGCTTTGATCAAATCCTTCGCGTCGTCGCGGTCGAGAATCGTGAAATCCTTTTGGTAGCCGAGCGTGTCCGCGTGCAGCCGCAAAATCCGCGCGCCGATGCTGTGAAAAGTTCCGCCCCAAAGCGAACGCAATTCGTGGCCGAGCAAATCCGAAATGCGCCGCATCATTTCGCCCGCCGCCTTGTTGGTGAAGGTGAGCAGCAAAATGCGGTCGGGCGGAATGCCCTGTTCCAACAAAAATGCTACGCGATACGTCAGCGTGCGCGTCTTGCCCGAACCCGCACCCGCGATGACGAGCGCCGGACCGGGCGGCGCGGTGACGGCGGCAAGCTGCTGTTCATTGAGTTCGCGCGCGTAGTCAATGTTCAACCGGATTTCCGGCGTGAACGGCTTTAAGACGTATTCGTGCGACATGAACGCAAATTGAACGGGCAAATGCGGGCGGGCAAAAGGAAAAACTTCAACGAATTACGACAGCATGAAATCAGGAAAAACTTTCCGTTCCTTGCTTCCTACCTTCCAGACTTAATAAACCAACACCAGCACCTCTGCATTTTGTGTCGACTTCACTACGTCCTCACTGTCCCGCCCAGTTTCACCGTCCGACTGGCGGCAATTGGCAATGGTGAAGAATTGAAGCTCGACAGGTGAAGCAAAATAAATACCTTAATTTGACATGGATAGAACACTCTTTGAAGCGCGCGCGATTTCGATTTTCCATGATCAAAAATATGTCTTTTACGACGAGCTTCAACAGGGCGGAACACTTAAAAAGATGTCAAATAGTCATTATGCAGGACTAATCGCTTTAGGTGCGTTAGGTGGTTTGGGTGCATTTATGATTAACCGTTCAAACGTCATAGATATCCCGCCGTGTCGGATTTGCTTTTGAAGGACGCGCGCAGCGAGGATTTTTGCGGGCTGCTCGTGCCCGGTGGTTTTATGCCGGACAAATTGCGTCGCGAAGCGAAGGTGCTGTCTCTCACGCGCGAATTTTTTGAGCAGGGGAAGTTGGTCGCCTTCATCTGTCACGGCGGCTGGATTCCGATTTCGGCAAAAATTCTCAAAGGCAAACGCGTTACCGGCTCGCTCGGCATCAAGGACGATTTAGAAAACGCCGGCGGCATTTGGGTGAACGAGCCGGTGGTCGTGGATGGCAACCTGATTTCCAGCCGCACGCCAAAAGATTGCGCGCCGTTCGCGGCGGCGATGGTGAAGTTCCTTGACGCCAGTTTTCGTCATTGAAATTTCCGGCGTAATTCTTAAACTTTCGGCCATGGAAAATTTGCAATCGTCGCAGCTTGCCCAATACATCCCGATTTTGTTTTTGCTCGCCGCCGCCGTCGGTTTCGCGGGCGGAACGCTGCTGGTCTCCGTGTTGCTCGGCAAATATGCCAAGTCCAACAAGGCCAAAGATTCTGCCTACGAATGCGGTAAAGACCCGATTGGTGAAGGTGGTGGCCGGTTCTCGGTTAAATTCTATCTGGTCGCGATGTTGTTCATCCTGTTCGATATCGAAGTGGTGTTCATGTATCCGTGGGCGGTCGTTTATCGCGATTTGCTGGCGGAACACGCCACGCGTAATCTCGTCCTCGGCTCAATGTTTTCTTTTCTCGGCATTCTTTTTCTCGGCTACATCTATGCCGTGAAGAAAAAAGCCTTCGACTGGAAGACTTGAAATTTGGTCGGCGCGGTAACACCGCCCAACCAGTAGGAGTGAATTACAAATACGGCGAGAATAGCCGTGCCAGTGCATCGCGCAATTTTCCGGGAATAGTCCTGCCATCCACTTCCACCTGCGTCACCAAATGCGCGTCGGAAATTTTCTGCGCGATGATTTTTTCCATCGCTTGCGCGAAGCCTCGTCCGTAGCACTCGACATTCAATTCAAAATTCAGCCGCAGACTGCGCGCGTCCCAATTTGCCGAGCCGAGCAATACCCAATGCTCGTCCACGATCATCAGCTTGGAGTGATCGAACGGCGGCGGCGTGAGCCAGATGCGGCAGCCGCGTTCCAGCACTTGCCACCACAGGGAGCGCGATGCCCAATGCACCGGCGGCAGATTGTTTTTCGCGGGCAGAATGATGTCCACTTTCACGCCGCGCAACGCAGCCAGATTCAGCGCGGAGATGAGCGCGGTGTCGGGCAGAAAATACGGGGTTAAAATTTTTACGGACGTTTGCGCTTCGGCGAGCGCGGCCAGAAGGGTCAGTTGCAAATTCTCAAAATCGCCGTCCGGGCCATCGGGAATAACGCGGGCAATGATGTCACCAGCGCTTTGCAATCCAGCTTTGAGGAAGTTGGTTTCGGAATTTAAAAACCAAGTGTCGCCGTCGAGAATTTCTTCTGTGGTGAACGCCCAATCATTCGCAAAGGCTTCCTGCAATTCGGTGACGACCGGGCCGGTGACGCGAAAGTGCAAATCCTGCACCGGACTTGCCGGCTTGTCGGCGAGGACATTGCCGTGGCGGATGTTCATGCCGCCGGTGAAGGCAATTTGGCCGTCAACGATTAGCGACTTGCGATGGTTTCTTAAGTTGATGGTCGCTACGCGCCACGGCGTCAAAATGGAAGTTGGCAAAAATTTGGCAAAGGGAATTTTTGCGGCGCGCAGTTTGAAAGCGATGGGCGGCCAAGAATAGCGCGCGCCAGCGGAATCCACGAGCACCCGCACGGCCACACCGCGTTGCATGGCGCGTTCGAGCGCAGTGATGAATTGTCGTCCGCTTTTATCGTTGTCGAAAATATAGCTGACGAGCGTGACGGATTTTTGCGCGGCCTCAATCGCGGCGAGCATCGCAGGAAACGCCGCGTCGCCATTGACGAGTGGTTCAACTTTATTTCCCGTCGTGAGCGGTTCCGTGGTGACGCGGCTCACGACGCGGGCGAGATGTTTGAGATGTTCCGCGCCGTCGTGCTCGGGTTCGCCAAGATTTTCGGGAACGTCGCGACTGAATGTCTTGTGGACGCCGAGCTTGATGGCGCGGCGGCGGATGCGGTTGACGCCGAGCATCAGGTAGAGCAGGGGACCGAGCACGGGCAAAGTCCAGATTACGCCAATCCAAAGGGTGGCGGCACGCGAGTCGCGCTTGTTCAGCAATGCGTGGGCGGACGCGAGCACGGCGGCGATAAAATCGAAGCCCGCTGCGAGGTGCGGCCAGAAGCGAACCAGTTGATCAAGCCAGTGCATTGCCGCGAGCGTAGTTTCTAGCGCGCGGAAATGCAATTGCAGGAAAATCAGTTTTGGAGAATCGTTGCCCCGGCTGCCGGACGTGAAACGAAGATGGATGCTTCAATTCCAGTTTTCGTTTTGTAATCTGCCGCAATTTTTTTCGTGATGGCGTCCACGCAATCAGTTTTAACCAGCGCCACGCAGCCGCCGCCGAAGCCGCCACCGGTCATGCGGCAGCCGTAAATTCCGTCTTTGTAGCCGATGTCTTCGGCGATTTCCACGACAATGTCGAGTTCGGCGCAGCTCACTTCGTAATCATCGCGCAACGACGTGTGGCTGGCATACATGAGATTGCCCACGCTTGGCCAGCTTGACGCGCGAATGCCTTCGGCGGCATGCAGCGTGCGTTCAATCTCGCCGATGACGTGCCGCGCGCGGCGATAGACGAGCTCGGACAACTTGCCTTTATTTTTATCAAGTTGGTCGGCAGTCATGTCGCGCAGTGACTTCACGCCGAGATTACGCGCGGCTTCCTCGCATTGGGCGCGGCGTTCGGCGTATTCGCCGCCGCTCAATTCATGCTTCACGTTCGTGTTGATGATGATCAACGCCACGGACGGGTCGCTCATCGGCACGAGTTTGGTTTTGTGCGTGCGGCAATCGAGCAGGAGCAAATGGCCTTCGCGGCCAAGCGCGGAAATGAATTGATCCATGATGCCGCACGGCACGCCGGCAAAATCATGTTCGGCTTTCTGCGCGAGCAATGCCTTTTCCACCGGATCAATTGTTTTGCTGGTGACGGCTTCGAGCAATGTGGCCGTGGCGACTTCGAGCGCGGCGCTGCTGCTCAAGCCGCTGCCCAGCGGCACGGTGGAGTGCAGCAGCACGTCGAGTCCGCCCAATTTGACACCGCGCGCGAGAAAACCGGCGACGCCGCCGCGCGGATAATTGCCCCACTTCGGCGCGGCGGGTTTCAGTAGTTGAGATAAATTCACCGTCGCGGCGTCCGGCTGCGAGGTGCTGCGGAAAGTGATGATGCCTTTGCCGTCCGCCCGTTGATCCGCCGCCATGATGGTGTAAAACTCAATGGCCATGGGCACGACGAAGCCATCGTTGTAGTCGGTATGTTCGCCGATGATGTTGACGCGGCCGGGCGCGGCGGCGATCCAGCGCGGCGCGCGGCCGTAAGTCTTTCGAAATTCGGCGGCGATGAACGCGGTTAGTTCTTTCAAATTCATTAGACTTGTCCGGCAATTATAGAAAGGACGCTGGGTAACAGCCAGCATGGTTGGCTAATTTCTGCGCCGGTTGGCATTTGCTTTTAGCATCGGGATATGGTTTATTGCGCGGCACAAAAAATTATTTATGTCAAACCAAGTTGAAACCAAAACACGCGAACTGTGCGAAGCTATCATCAACCACATCCAGACCGGTGGCATCAAGCAGCGCATTGACACTTTTCTTTCTGACGCCACGGCGCGCAGTGCCTACGAAAGCCTGATGAGTAAAGGCCAGGCACTTCAGGAAAAACAGCAGGGCGGTCAAGCGCTGGAACCCTCCGAGATTTCCGCATTTGAAGTTGAACGCGACTCACTCCTAAAAAATCCCGTGGCCACCGGTTTCCTCGATGCGCAGGAAGAAATGCATGAACTGCAAAGCACCGTGAAAAAGACCGTGGCTAAGACCATCGAACTCGGCCGGATTCCGACGGCAGATGAATTGGCTGGTGGTGGCGGTGGTTGTGGCAGCGGGGGCTGTGGTTGTCATTAAAATTCCTTTTACAGAATGCGCCGCGAATGATTCGCGGCGCGTTTTTTATTTTAAGGCAGCTTGCAATTTTCCTGACATCAGAAAAAATTGTCGGGTGAACGAAAAATTTCAATCCGCACTCCGCCGTTTTGATGAGGAGAATTCCCGTGACCCAAATTCCGAAAACGGCCGTCCGCGCGAATTGCTTTACGCCGAGCGTTTGACTGACTGGGTGTTGAAAATTTGTCCAGACGCGTCCGAACCGCTGCGCCTCGCCGCGCGCTGTCAACACATCTGCCGCTGGCAGAGTCCGCGCGAAAACTATCCGATGACACGCCCCGGCTACCTAAAGTGGCGTGCGGACCTTAAAAAATTCCATGCCGAAAAATCCGGCGCCATTCTGTGCGAAGTCGGTTGCGACGAAGAAACCATCCGTCGGGTGCAGGAGTTGAACCTCAAGAAAAACTTTCCGGTCGACGCCGAGTGTCGCGTGCTAGAAGACGCGCTGTGCCTCGTGTTTCTGGAATTTCAATTCGCCGCGCTCGCCGCCAAAAGTGACGATGAGAAAATGGTCGACGCCTTGAAAAAATCTTGGGGTAAGATGACCGAGTTCGCCCGCGCCGAAGCGCTCAAACTTAATTTTGGCGAACGGGAACAAAAACTAATCGCGGCAGCGTTAAAGTGAAGTGGCGGAGAGAGTGAGATTTGAACTCACGGTAGTGTTACCTACGCACGCTTTCCAGGCGTGTGCCTTAAACCACTCAGCCATCTCTCCACCGCGACGGACACTGTGTCGCATACTGGTCGTCTTTTCAATTCAAAACTCGGCGGGTCGCTAAACGGGATTCGGCGTGTCTGCACTGGCCGAGTTGTGCTTGAACGTCCGTAGGATGAAATAAACCACCGGTGTCGCCACGAGCGAAAGCAGCACCGAGATGCACAGCGCGCCGATGACCGCCACGGCCAGTGGGCGCAACATCTCCGCGCCCGAACCGATGCCCCACGCCAACGGCAACATTCCCAGCGCGGCGGCAAGCGACGTCATCAGCACCGGACGCAAACGACGGTGGCCGGAGCGCACGAGCGCCTCCACCAAATCCACGCCGTCGGCTTCCAATTGCTGCACGAAGTCGAGCATGAGGATTCCGTTTTTGGCGACAATGCCGACGCCGATGATCGCGCCAAGAAATGAAACGATGTTCAGCGAAATACCGGTGAGCAAAAGCGCGGCGACGGTTCCAAACATGGCCAGAATCGCGCCGAAGACAATCGCCACGGGTTCGTTGAATGAACGGAATTCAATCAGCAGCACGGTGAACACGAGCAGAATTGCCGCGAGCAAAACCATCACGAGGTTGCGGAAGGATTCCTGTTGCTGCTGGTAAAGGCCGCCATATTCGACCGTGCCGGTCGGCAGCCATTTGGCGCGGCTTAACTTGTCCTGAATCTCCTTCATCGCACTGCCGAGATCGCGGCCTTCGAGCCGCGCGGAGACGATAATGTCCTGCCGCAAATCGTCGCGAACCAGTTCCACTTCGCTTGGATCTTCGGTCACGGTGGCGACTTGATTCAGCCGCACGGCCGTTCCGTTGGCCGCGCGCAACGGCAGTTCGCGCAACGCGGCAATGCGGTTGACGCTCGACGGATTTGCCAAAACACGGATGTTGACGATGCGGTCACCTTCCAAAACATATGACGCGGTCTGACCGAGCAACGCGGTGTTCACGGCTTCAGCGATATCTTGAACGCTCAACCCAAACCGCGCAGCGTCGGCGGGGCGCACATGGAAATTGATTGAGGGTCCGGTTTCCGTCAGGCCGTCGAACGTGTCCACGATGCCGGAAATTTTTTTGATTTCTTCCTCCACGCGCGGCGCGATCTGTTTCAGCCATTTCAAATCGGGCGAGAACAATTTGATCTCCACCGGGTCGGGCGTCATCTGCAAATCGCCGATTACATCGGTCAGGATGCCGGGAAAATCCCAGCGGAACGCCGGGAATTGTTCGTTGTAAGTATGGCGTAATCCGGCGATGACATCCTGCGTGGAATGTTTCCGGCCGGGCTTGAGCTTGACCGCGAAGTCGCCGCGATACGCCTCGGTGACGAACGGCCCCAGTTCCGCACCGAGCCGGCGCGAATAACTTTCCACGTCCGGGTTCGCGGACAAAATCTGCTCCACCGCTTCAAGCTGGCGCGAAGTCTCGGTGAGGCTCGTGCCGGGTGGCGCCCAGAAATCAATGATGAAGCCGCCTTCGTCGAACACGGGCAGAAAATCGGAATCCAACTGCCGGTAGATGAACACCGACGACACGAGCACCGCGCCGCAGGCCAGCAACGTGGTCCAGCGAAATCGCAAGGCCATGCGCAACGCGCGTTCGTAAATGCGGATGACGCGCGTCAGCAGCCAGCCGCCATCATGGCCGCCGGGTGCATGGCCGTGCTCCAGTTTGTTGCGATCGCGGATGAACCACGCCGCCAGCGACGGCGTGAGCGTGAGCGCCAAAACCAAGGACGTGAGCAGCGAGACCACCATCGTCAATGCCAGCGCGCGGAAAAAAACGCCCGTGATGCCGGACAAAAACGCGAGCGGGATAAAAACTACAACCGGCGTTAGCGTCGAGCTGATGATTGGTCTTAAAATTTCGCCGATGGCTTCCTGGATTGCCGCGAGTCGCGGACGGCCGCCGCCGATTTTTGCATAGATGGCTTCGACGACGACAATCGCATCGTCAATGATCAGCCCGATGGATGCTGCGATGCCGCCGAGCGTCATCATGTTGAAACTCATCCCGCCCAGTTTCATCGCGACGAGCGTGATCAAGACCGTGATTGGAATCGTGACGATGGCCGTCCACACGCTGCCCCAATTTTTCAGGAAGAAATAAAGAATCAGCACCGACAGAATCAGTCCGAAAATGATGGCCTCCCACACGCCAGTCACCGAATCGCGCACGAAGAGCGACTGGTCGTAGTAAAACGCGAGGTGCATGTCCGGCGGCAATTCCTGACGGAGTTGCTGCAATTGTTTTTTCAATGCGTTGGCAATATCGAGCGTGCTGCCATCCGCCTGGCTTTGGATGTTCAGCAGCACGGCGTCGCGGCCCTGCGCGGTCACGGCTTTGAAGGCCGGCTCCGGCGCGCGCACGACCCGCGCCACGTCTTTGATTTGCACCGGATGACTGCCATGAACCGCAATCACCAGATTTTCAATGTCCGCCGCCGAATGCACGCGCCCGTCCACCGTCGTCAGGTAAAGATGATAATTTTCCTCCATCATGCCGGCGGATGCGAAAACATTATTTTTCACCAGCGCGTCGCTCACGTCCGACAAGCCAAGGCCGGAGGCTTGCAATTTCAGCGGGTCAACGACGACGTGAAATTCCGGCGCGCGACCGCCGGTGATTTCCACATGGGCCACGCCGGGAATCTGGAGGAAACGCGGCTTCAATTCATAATTCGCCTTTTCCCAAAGCGACATGATGTCGCGGTTGGAACTCGTCAGGCTGATGCCGATGACGGGGAAAATCGAGAACGTCACACGCTCAATCTCCGTCGAGGCGGTCGTGGGCAGGTCGCTGCGGATTTGCGAGAGCCGCCCCAGCACATACAGTTCCGATTGCGACATGTCCACGGTCCAGTTGAAAAAAACATTGATCTGCGCCGAACCGCGTTTGGTGGCCGAACGCACCGTGATCGCGCCGGGAATGTCCTTCATCGCCTCTTCGATGGGGCGCGTGACCGTCGCCATCATTTCGTCGGCGGGCATGATGCCATTGTTCACGAGGATGACGACGCGCGGAAAATTCGTCTGCGGAAATACCGACGACGGCGTCCGCAGCGCGCAAAAAATTCCTGCCAGGCACAACGCCGCCGCGATGAACGTAATGGACAGCGCGTGCTTGGTGGCGAACCGGCCCAAAGGCGAATTGGCGTCGGGCTTCATTTGGCGTCAGGCGAATTGGTGGACGAATTTTCGTCGCCCGCAGAATTTTGGATGCGGATTTTGGTTTTCTCCGGCAGCCCGTAAGCGCCGACCGTCACGACCACATCGCCTTCTTTAAGTTCTGGCGCTTCAACTTCAATCAAACCGTTTTCGCGCAACCCAGTTTGCACTGGCATTTGCACCGCCTCGCTGTTTTTGACGAGCGCGATGACGCTTTTGCCGCTCTCATCTGTGACCACACTTTCGGCTGGCACGGTGAGACAGTTCGTGTGAACCGCCGTCACGATGCGCAACGACACAAACTGTCCGGGCCGCAATCCGCTGTCCTTTGGCAACAACGCGCGCACCAAAACCGTGTCGTTCTCCTTGCTCACATTGGGGCTGACGAACAAAAGCTCCGTCGTCACCGGTGGCTGCGTCAGGGCTTCGACCGGATCGCCGGATTTCAAATCTTTCGCCTCGGCCGACGGAATTTCCGCACTCACGGCGAGTCGGTTCAAATCCATCACCTCCGCGACGACCGTGGTTAAATCCACCGCTTGGCCGGGTCGAACATTGACGCGCGCAACTGTGCCGGACAACGGCGCGATGACCCGCAGCATCGCCAGTTGCGCCTCGGCTTCCTGCAAATTTTTCAGTGAAGTGTTTTGCTGTGCGTATAATTTTTTCTGCCGTTCCACTTCCGCCGCCACCGCCTGCGAATTCAATTCCACCAGCACGTCACCCTTTTCAACAAGCTGTCCTTCGAGCACGTCCACTTTGGTCACGACCCCGGCGGACGGCGCGGCCAGTTGCGCACCGGCGGCGGGCAAATCCGCCGTGGCGGGCGCGGTTTCAACCATGCCATATCCCTGAACATAGCCATGCAGCGTGGCCGACGTGATTTTGCCGACTTGAACGCTGACAACGGAAACAATGTTTTCTTCGGCTGCCGGTTTGTCATCGGCGTCGGCAAAAATCTGATTTAAACCCAGCAACAGCAATCCGCCAACTGCCAGCGCGGTGGTCGGAAGCATGGAATTTTTTTTTCGGTTCATGGTCTTAATTTGATTTTTTCTCCCGTGAATTTTCCTGAAGTTCCCTGACCGCGATGGCGAGCGAATCCATCGGTCTTTGCACCGCGTCTTCGAGCGCGCCGATCGCCGTCTGCAACTTTGCCTGCGCGTCCAGCCGCGCGAGCGCGGCGGCGGAGAATTCAATCTCCGCGCCCAACACATCCATCCGGCTCGCCGCACCGGCCTCGAATTGCGCGTTTGCGGAATCCAGTTGCTTCTGCGCGTCGGCAAAAAATGCCGCGCTCGTCTTAATCTGGTCATTCGCCGCCTGAAAATCACCCAGCGCGCGATCCAGCGCGGCGATGATTTGCGCCTGTAGCACGGTGAATTTGGCGGCCGCCGTTTCGCGCCGCGCCTTGGCCTCGCGGATCGGGCCTTGGTTTTGATCCAGCACCGGCAGTTCAAAGTTCAAACCGAGCGTCCACTTGTGTTCGCCCTGATCAAACTGGTAGCCGGGATTGAGGTGTAAGTCGGGAAATTGTTTCGCGATTTCCAGCCGCAACGAATCCTCGGCGACTGCGTAATCCGCGAGCGCTGCGCGCACATCCGCGCGACCGCACAAAGCTAAGCTGAGCGCGTCATCGCTTGTTAAATCCTTCGGCTCTCCAGCTTCCAGATCAAAAATAATTTTTGCGACACTCAACCCCGGAACCGGGACGCCAATCGCTTCCGCCAGCTTCGCGCGCGCCTCAGCTTGCCCGGTTTCGGCGTCGCTCAAATCCATCTGTGCTTTCGTCAATGCGATTCGCGTAACCGTCAGGTCGGCACGGGAAATGTCACCGCCGGCAAGGCGCTGTTCCTGCCGGCTGGCAATTTCTTGCTGCGCCGAGAATTGCTTTTCAATAAGCGTGAATTTTTTTCGGGCGACGACATAATCCACCAATGCCGCGCGGACATTTGCGTGCGTTTGCCACGCGGCGGCGATGTAGGTTTGCCGCGCCGATTCGGCGATTTGCTCGGCCTGTGAAATGCGTTTGCCGCGTTTCCCTGCCGTTTCCATCGGCAAATCCACCGAGCCAAACGGCATCCACGGCTCGACCCCGGCGGCAGCACTGAAATTGTAGCCCGGCCCGACCGAGACGGTGGGATTCGGTCGCGCGCCAGCTGTTTTAATGGCCGCGACTGCCTCGTGCCACTGCGCACGGGCGACGGCAAGGTTGGGCTGGAAATAAAACGCGGCCAGCGTGAGCGAATCCAAATCCCATTCCGCGAGCGGCCATGAATTGGTCGCGCGCGAGTTTTGTGCGAAGAATTTTTGTAGCCCCGCATCGTCCAGCCGCCGTGCTTCGAGCCGGGCGGCAGATTGCGCCGGTGAAATCGGTTTAGGTTGGTAACTGACGCAGCCTGTCAGCGTGATGGAAATTAAAATGGTCGGCCAGAATTTCACGGTTGTTTTGATTCAGATTCAAATGGCAGTTGCACTGCTACTGTCGTCAGTTGTCCGGGAGTTGATTCAATTTTCAACGTGCCATGATGCGCGGTGACAATCCATTGGGCAATGCTCAAGCCGAGGCCGCAACCGTCCACGGCGGAATTGTGCGAGGGGTCGCCGCGAAAAAAGCGTTCCGTGACGCGGGGCAGCGCCTCGGGCGCGATGTTCTTGCCGGTGTTGGAGATTGTTAATTTGGCATTCGTGCCTTCGCGCTTGAGAAAAATTTCAATACTTCCGCCGGGCTGGTTGTATTTCACGGCGTTGTCTACGAGGTTCAGCAAAAGCTGGCGCAGACGATGCTTGTCGCCGTGCAGCGCGACGCTGTCGCACCATTTTAGCGAAACCGAGATGTCCGAAGGTTTGGCAAGGATTTGGGCGTCCGCAAAAACTTCGCGGACAATTTCGTCGAAGGCGAGCGGCTCAAATTTCAATTCAATCTGACCCGCGTCGGCTTTGGTCAATAGCGTGAGACCATCCACGATTTTGGTCAGGCGTTGGATTTCATCGAGCTGGCTAAACATTTTTTCGCGTTGCGCGGGCGGCAGGTTTTCCGCGCCCAGTTCGGTTTCGATTTCGCCGTGCAAAATGGTCAGCGGCGTTTTCAATTCGTGCGAGGCGTGCAAGGTGAACTCACGGATACGCTGGAACGAGCCGTTGAGCCGCGCGGTCATGGAGTTAAAAACTTCGGTGAGGCGGTCGAGTTCGTCGCCGTTGCCGGAGCGGGACAGTTTTTGGGCGAGGTTGCCTTCGTTAATTTTTTCCGTCGCTGCCGTGAGCTCCGCCACCGGCGTGAGCGCGCGGCGCATCAGCCACCAACCGCCGCCCAGTGCGATTAATGCAGGCGGCACGCCGCACCAGAAAAGAATCCGCAACATTTCATGTAAATCACTTTCGTCCGATTCGTCGGCGGATTTTTGCGCCGCCGCATCTGGCTGCGGTTCCGGCGCGAATTCGTGATACGTCAGCGCGCCCATCGCCAGCAGCGAGACGAACATGATGGCGGCATACCAGAGTGTGAGGCGAATACGGATGGTCATGCGGCCTCCTTCAAAACGTAGCCGATGCCGCGCACGGTGTGCAGCAGCTTCGGCTCGAAGCCGTCATCGATTTTTTCACGCAGACGCTTGATGTAGACATCCACCAAGTTCGTGCCGGGATCGAAATCGTAGTCCCAGACTTTTTCGATGATGCTCATGCGTCCGCAAATCCGGCTGGGAGAACGCATGAGAAATTCCAGTAAACGAAATTCCCGCGCCGTCAGGTCGAAGGTTTTTCCGCCGCGTGCGGCGCGATGCGAAACGGTGTCGAGCGACAGGTCGGCGAGGCGCAGCACGGTGGATTTGATTTCGCCGCCGCGCCGTCCGAGCGCGCGCACACGGGCGACCAGTTCGGCGATGATGAACGGTTTCGGCAGGTAATCATCCGCGCCGGCGTTGAGTCCCTCGACACGTTCGTTGACTTCGCCGCGTGCGGAAAGCAGTAGCACGGGAGTTTTGTTGCCGTGTTCGCGCAGTTGCCGCAACACGCTCAAACCATCGCGACCGGGCAGCATGATGTCGAGCACGAGGCTGTCGAAGTCCGTGGCCGCGACCGCCGCGAGCGCGTCGTCGCCGTTGCTGCACACGTCCACCGCGAAGCCTTCGGCTTGAAGAGCTTTGCGGATGAACGAAGCTGTTTTCTTTTCGTCTTCGACGACCAGCACGCGCATGCGGATATTATTTGTTGATGACGACCCCGTTGACGAGTATCAAAAGCTTAGTCAACGAGCGGGTAAAGTGGTTCCCGCGCGTTGCAGCATTTGGGTAAGGTCTTTTAGGGCTTCCTGAAAAGCGGCGGACGCAACTGGGTCGTTTTGGACATAAGTTTGTTGCAGATAGGTCTGCGCCAGGACATATCGGTTAGAGATGGTTTTCAAATCGTCGGGCGTAGGGTTTCTTTCGTTCGTCAATCCATCCCGGTTCAGATCTTCAATCAGGTTCCGGCGCTGGTCGGGCGCAAGTGATGTATCATTTATTGCCGTATGAAATAATTGAACAGCCTGATCGTTGGCCTGATCGTTGGGCGACCCTACATACGTCAAACCAACCCGGCCAATCGCTTCTTTGCTGTCGGCATCCGTCACCCGTCCACTTTGGAGTGCTTGCGCGGCGAGGGCGAGGCTTTTGTCGCCGAGCGTCTGTTGCAAGTAGCGCAAGGCGCTGCGGTCAACTTTGCCATCTGGCTGAAGCCATTGCGCCTGCGCCGTGGCCGCATAGGAAGTGTCGTTGAATTGCCGCAAAACGTCATAGACATTATTACGATCATTCGCGTCGGTGATTTGGCCGCTGGTAAGCAAGTTTTTGGCAGCGGTAATCGCGCGGTTGCGATATTTGCCGGGAGCTATCGTTTCCAATGACTGAACGAGATAAATAAATTCCGCCCCGTGCGTGGTTGAGTTCAGCCATTCCGCAAAAATCTGCTCCGCCGCGGTGCCCCCAATTTCGAGCACGACATCAAACAAACCGAATCTCAACGATGGTGGCAATAGATTTGATGTGTTCCGGTTCCGGTTGCCACCGCCGTTGCCTTGGCTAAGGCTGTAGGCCACGTCGAAATTGGATGCCAGAAATGTGCGGATGGCGGGCAACGCCGGTTGACCGCACTTGGCGAGCTGCTCCAGCAACGACATGATGCGGTATTGCGCCCGACCTTGCCCCGGACCAGGCACAACCTGGATGCTGGCCAGTTGTTTAAGGATTTCTTCCGGCGATAGTCGGCTGGGTTCTGGCGCAACCTCTCTCGCTAATGTAGGTGCAGGTTCTGGCTTGTGATTTTCCGTGACCGACGCCGGCGGAAGTTGATTGGCCGGTTCAATTGCTATTGTAGCTTCCGTCTTGTGCTGCGTTAACACCACCATTGCGATAACAATTACCGCAATGGTGGCGACCAAACTTAATAGAATGGTCTTTTTAGAATTCATCATAGATGTGCTGATTCAGCGGCCTTAAGGTTTCGTCGCCTGATCCAGTTTCTTGAGCAGACTTTCCAGAGCCGCTTTGCCCTTCTCGAGGTTCACATGGCTGCTGCGCAACGCCGAGATAGCTTTGTCGAGCGTCTTGTCCAGAGCCGTCCAAGTGGCCTCGCTTTTGGGCCGCAAAACTTTTTCCTGGTCGTCCCAGGCTGTCTCCAGATCGGTGAGCTTGGCTACCATTTCGGTTTGCTTGTTGGCGACGAGTGCGTCAAGCGTCGCTTGGATCAACGCCTTGAATTCCTTCGTCTCCGCTGCGGTGTAAATGGGCGCGAGCGCCTTGGCCTTGACGGCCGGTTTGCTGGCTTCGTCTTGAGCTTTGGCGGTAAAAAGGAACATTGCGCCAAAGAGCGTGGCTAGGCATAGCGAATTAATTACGAGCCGGTTTTTCTTCATGTTGTTTTTTAGTTGATAATTAATGGTTGAAATCAATGCTGGCTTATCGAGTCGTATGCGAAATCAACAACTCGTCGCCGGTGGCGGGCATTTCGCGCACCACGCCGACGCCCGGAGCATAAAATTTGTATTCCACACCTTCGCCGGGAACATGTTCGGCAATCTTCACACAATGTTCAAACGTTCCCGCCGGCACAGTTGTGGTTTCATCCACCGCTACGACTTCGTCGCTTTCATCAACCGTGGCGGAGACATCCTCGGACTTGAACTTATCGCCGACTTTCGGATGCGCCGGAATAATGATGCCGGGCGCGGGGGTGTCCTTGCCGGTCAACCACGCATCTTCCGGCGGATTGTGCTTGGCGAGCTTGCCGGTCTCGTCGTATTCGTCCACGTCTTCGCCGAGATAATAAACCGTGCCGGCATCGTCCTGCGCGAAATAATCCAGCGCCACTTCTTCGATCACTCCGTTAATGAAAATCCGGTCTTCCATGCAGAGCGATTCGACCGTCTGGCCAGCCACCGTGAACGTCTTGCGAATCTCCGGTTTTAAAGTCCGTTCCACATGGGTTTTCTTGCCATCTTCCGAGCCGTCAATGATGTCCTGCTTCAATTTCGCGAGCGGCAGGTAGGTGTTGTTGATGTCGCGCGGATGGCTGAACTTCACGCCCGCCAGAACTTTTTCGGCGCGGGCCGCCCGCTGTTCGTCAGCGCTGGGTTCATCGCCGTGCTTAGTTTCCATCAGCTTGCCGTCGGCTCTCACTTCGAGATCCGCGCTCTGGCCGTTCTTGTCCTTGACCGGTGCTTCATAAATGCCCTGGCCATCCGCGCCGGTTTCTTCCAAATCCACGGATTGTCCCTCCTGGCCGCCGTTGGCCAGCACGGTCGCGCGCACTGCGGCCGGCAAATCCGCCCATTTCATCTCCGTTCCCGCCCAGCAGGACAAGCTCAGAGTCAAAGCCGCGCCAAAGGTCGCGGTGGTTAATATATTTTGTTTTTTCATAATTTTTTTGTTTGGTTGTGTTGAGTTGTTAAAGTTTATTTGCCTTGATACATGAGCACGCGTTTGCCGTCGGGCAGGAGGAGATACAGATCGGTTGAAGCTTCTGAAAGGTCAAGCCCTGCATCCTTGCCATCACGGATGCTGGCGGTGTCCACCAGTATCTCGACGTTGCTGTGATTGCCGAGACAGGACATCACTTGAGCCGCGCCGGTTTCGTTCTTGCAGGGATTCTGGTCGGGGAATTTCACATAGACGTCGGCGGTGACATGATCCGTCGCCTTGTCATATTTCCAATGCTCGGAGTTGGTCTGGCACGGAGTATAGACGCAATAAACCAAGGCCGATGCCTCCGGATTGATCCACTGATGATCTTTCCCGCCATATTCCCAGGCGATCAAAGGAATCACCGGCCGTTGATCCTTGCCACACAGCGACAATAGTTGTTGAGCCGCCGAATCAGCCGCGACCTCCGCTGGTTTCTTCTTGTTGATGTCCCAGTCTTTGCCGTCGCGTCCAGGATGCGCGGCTTTGTATGCCGTTATCCAACCTTTGACCGCTTCGTAAGTTGGTGCGCTGTTGGTGGGTTCTGCCGCAGGAGCGGGATGAACCTGTGTGTTCGCGTCTTGCGCGCGAATCACCGGGGTGAAAGCCAGCAGCCCGCTGACTGCAATCAGGGCGACAAGCGTTGTATCGTTGAATTTCATATGAGTTGTTTTGCTGTTCGTATCCAGTTCAACACAAAAAGATGAATACTTCGTGAACGGTAGATGAAATATCTGTCATTTATTTTTCCGGGCCGAAGACCAGAATCTTGAAGCTGCCCGCGACCATTTTCGGGCGGCGTTCGCCTTCCGTGCCAGCGGGATAATCGGCGGCGGCCAGATATATTTTGTGCGTGGCCGGATCAATCGTCATCGTCCGTGCGCCTTTGGCGGTCTTCAAAGTTTGAACCGTGGTCAGTTTGTCGCCGTCTTCGTGCGCGACGGTCGTTGTGCCTTCGCCGCACGATGCGAACGCCAGTTGCGCGTCGGGGTCAAACGCGTTGGCGTCCACGCCCTCGGCGATGGGCGCGCTGCCGACGACTTTGCCGGTGGTGTAATCGAGCATCACCATGAGCTTGTTGTCACAACCAGCGAAGAGGCGATGATGCTTCAAATCAATGGCGAGGCCGGACGCCGTATCGCCGGGCGCAATGGACCAATTCGCGACGACCTTGTGCGTGGCAATGTCAATGGCGGCGATTTCGCTTTTGGTTTCGACATTCACGAAAATGCGCCCAGCCTCCGCGTCTTCCTGCGCGAATTCCGGCTTGCCGCCGAGCGGAATCGTGGCGACGACCTTGCCAGACTTGGCGTCAATCACCGTCGCGTCGGCGCTTTTGCCGTTGAAGGTGTAAACTTCCTGCTGCTTTGGTTCGTAAAGAATCGCATCGGGATTTTTGCCAGTCGCGATTTTGGAAAGCGTCTGCAGCGTCTTCAAATCCACGACGGCAACCATATTTTCCTTGCCGCAGCTCACGAAGCCGCGATTTAGTTCTGGCGCGACGGCGATGCCATGGACGCCGAGCGTGTTGGTGATTTCGCCAATGACTTTTTCCGTAGCGGTATCAATGACCACCACTTTGGTCGCGTGGCTCACATAAAGCCGGTGCGCGGTGGAATCCACCGAGAGATAATCCCAACCGCCATCGCCACCGACGGGGATGGTTTTGGAAAGTTGATAATCCGCTGCGTAGGTGGTAGCGGCGAACGCGAGAATGGCGAGCGCGACAATGAGGAAGGCGTGGGAGTTTTTCATGTGGATTTAAGTTTAATGGTGGATTGGAAAATTACGAAACATCAAAGACACCAACTCCCGCCAGAACTTTCCGACGGGAGCGGTGTGTGGAGGAACGAAATCAGTCTTTTTCTTCGCCTTTTTCTTTCTTTGCTTTCGCCGCATCTTCCGCAGCTTCTTTGGCTTGGTCTGCCGGGGATTCCTTGTCCACGCTCATGACCTTGCCGCTCATGGCGCAAACCGCCACCTCGGTGATGTCCTTGGAATCCGACGTGGTTATGTCAAACGACCAGATGAGTTTGCCGTGTTCCTTTTCCAGTTCGCCATCCTTGATCGTGCCGCCGGGAACTTTGGCCTGCGCGGCCGCCTCGGCATCGGCGCGGGAGACTTTGGCCTGCGCGGCGAGGTCGCCGTGCTTGTGGCATTTGTCGCCGCAGCCTTCGCTGGCGCAACCGGCGAGGCCGGCAATCAATCCGCCGCCGACGAGCAGGGCGGCGAGGGTGTAACTGACAATGTTTTTTGTTTTCATGTTTTAGTTTTGGTTGTTGGTGCTGACTTACGGGATAATGCTGCCCAATGAACATTAACTTCCGCTAAATGCCTAATGAATATTTTGTAATCATTGTCCGCCGCCGCGCTCGCGACTTGTCCACGAACAGCTTTTCCGGCAAACTGTCCGTCCGATGAAAAAGAAATCCACCGCCAAAAAAGCCATCAACATCCGCCCCTTTTCCAGCTCGCTGCTCGACGGACCGCACCGCGCCGCCGCCCGCTCCATGCTGTATCCCGTCGGCTTCACCGAGGAAGATTTTAAGAAACCCATCATCGGCATCGCCTCCACCTGGAGCAACGTCACGCCGTGCAACATGCACATCGACAAGCTCGCGCTCGAAGCCGAGAAGGGCGCGAACGCTGGCGGTGGCAAGGCCATCGTCTTCAACACCATCACCGTCTCCGATGGCATCTCGAACGGCAACGAAGCCATGAAATATTCGCTCGTCTCGCGCGAAGTCATCGCCGACTCGATTGAAACCGTCGTCGGCTGCGGCGGCATGGACGGCTACGTCGCCATCGGTGGGTGCGACAAGAACATGCCCGGCGCGATGATCTGTATCGCCCGCATGAATCGCCCCGCCGTGTTCGTCTATGGCGGAACGATTTTGCCCGGCTGTCTCACGGCGGCGATTGCGCCTGCCAATTCCCCGAACGTCGGCAAGGACCTCGACGTCGTCTCCGTGTTCGAAGCCATCGGCCAGCACGCGGCGGGCAAGATCAGCGACGAAGAACTTCACGCCGTGGAATCCTGCGCGATTCCCGGACCGGGTTCATGCGGCGGCATGTATACCGCCAACACCATGGCCAGCGCGATTGAAGCGCTCGGCATGAGTCTGCCCAACAGCTCCGCGCAGAACGCCATTTCTCCCGCGAAGATGGACGACTGCCGCCGCGCCGGTGCGGCCGTTGTGAACATGTTGAAGCTTGGCATCAAGCCCCTCGACATCCTCACCAAGAAAGCGTTCGAGAACGCCATCACCGTCGTCATCGCGCTCGGCGGTTCGACGAATGCCGTGTTGCACCTGCTCGCCATCGCGCACGCCGCGAAGGTGAAACTCACCATTGACGACTTCACGCGCGTCGGCAAACGCGTGCCCGTGCTCGCCGATCTCAAGCCCAGCGGCAAATACAGCATGAGCGCGCTCGTCGCCATCGGCGGCATCCGTCCGCTCATGAAGACGCTGCTCGACGCCAAATTGCTCCACGGCGATTGCCTCACCGTCACCGGCCAGACCATGGCCGAGACGCTCGCCAACGTGAAACCGTATCCGAATGGCCAGCAGATCATCCGTCCGCTCGACAATCCCATCAAGAAAGACAGCCACCTCGTCATCTTCTACGGCAACCTCGCTCCCACCGGCGCGGTCGGCAAAATCACCGGCAAGGAAGGCACGAGCTTCACCGGCAAAGCCATCGTGTTCGAAGGCGAAGAGAAGGCGCTCAAAGCCATCCTCGACGGCACGGTCAAGAAAGGCCACGTCATCGTCATCCGCAGCGAAGGACCGAAAGGCGGACCGGGCATGCGCGAAATGCTCGCGCCCACCAGCGCCATCATGGGCAAAGGCCTCGGCAAAGACGTCGCGCTCATTACCGACGGACGTTTCAGCGGCGGCAGCCACGGCTTCGTCGTCGGCCACGTCACGCCGGAATCCTACGTCGGCGGCCCGATCGCCCTCGTGAAGAACGGCGACAAGATTATTTTTGATTCTGTGAAGCGCACATTGACGCTGGACGTTCCCGCAAAAGAATTGCTGGCTCGCCGCAAGGCGTGGAAGAAACCCGCCCCGCGTTACCCGCGCGGAGTGCTGGCCAAATTCGCCGCCCACGTCACCAGCGCCAGCGAAGGCGCGGTGACGGATAAAGATTTGAAGTTGTGATAAACACAGAACAGCTTCGAGAGTTTCAAGCCGAGTTTGAACAAACTCGGCTTGATGACCAAAGCAGTTACAAAGAGCTTGAAGAACTGCGCCGAAAGTTTGAGAAACGATTTCCGCGCAACAAAATTTCACAACTAAAACCGGATGACTACGTTCAAGGCAAACGCAACGAGGATAGTTTTTGTTATTGGGTAGAATGGAAACTGGCTGACCTCGGAAACATCCAAGGAACTCCCGCTAAAAAATTTGGTGTTTATTACAGCCAGAAGGAAAGCTCCCTTCAGTTCGTAAAGGAATTTCGGAACAAAGAAAATCCATTTGGTGCTGTCCTAAATGAAATCACCAGTTTGTTAGATGCTGCGGAGAAAAATGACATCGCACGAGTTCAAAGCGCAAAAGTCTCTGCAATGTTCAAAGGAAAGCTCCTTTTCCTTTATTTCCCAAAGAGATTTCTAAACATTTATTCGGCAAGACATGTTGACCATTTTCTCAGCCAACTAAGACTCAATGAGCCGGGTGACCGGGCTCGACTTTCTGGACCATGTTGGGTGTTAGTCCAAGCACTGGTTTGAGTTTATGTTTTCGTTGTTTCTTTGTCCATTCCCAGTGGAGGGAGGGCGAAGCCCGACCGGAGCTGGGAATGGACAGCTTCGCG
>CAIXFY010000014.1 GCA_903918885.1 uncultured Verrucomicrobia subdivision 3 bacterium | reverse complement strand
TGTTCACCACCGTCACACCGCTGCCGCAACTGTTCAACATAGCCAGCAAGGCGGCGACGCCGCCGAAGCTCGCGCCATAACCGATGCTCGTCGGCACGGCGATGATGGGTTTGGAGACAAGGCCGGCCAGCACGCTCGGCAGCGCGCCTTCCATGCCGGCGACGACGACGATGACGTTCGCGCGCTGGAGCCAATCGAGCTTCGCGAGCGTGCGGTGCAGGCCGGCGACGCCGATGTCGTGCGCGCGTTCGACGCGGTTGCCCATGATTTCGGCGGTGACGGCGGCTTCCTCGACCACCGGCAAATCGCTCGTGCCGGCGCAAACGACGGCGATGAATCCGGGGCGCTTGGGCAGCGGTTTTTTCTCGATGGTGGCGCAGCGGGCGGATTCGTGATGGACGACGGCGGCCTTAAATTTTTTCTTCAACGCGCTGGCATGCTCGGCGTTGATGCGCGTGACCAAAACTTGTTGGCCGTGTTCCAGAAGTTTTGCCGCAATCTTGACGACCTGTCCCGGCGTCTTGCCCGCGCCAAAAATGACTTCCGGAAAATTTTTCCGCAGCGCGCGGTGCATGTCCACCTGCGCAAAGCCGAGGTCGGCAACGGGAGCCGACTGAAAGGCGCGCAGAATCTTGTCGCGGGAAATTTTTCCGGCGCGAAACTGGTCGAGCAACTGGGCGGCTTCGGTCGTTGTCATGGGCGTTAGAAAGTGCATCACGAACCGCCGGCTGTCACGCGGAATTCCGGTGCGGACGCCGACGGCTTACCGCGCGCGGCGGCGCAACCGGTGTTCTTCTTCGACGGTGGCGGGAGCCGGACGGCGCAAAATGACCGTGTCGAACGGATGCGGCGTGCCGGTGCGCGGCGAGATGAGCTTGGCGATGATGCCGGTCCAGCCGGTCTGGTGCGACGCGCCGATGCCGCGACCGGTGTCGCCGTGAAAATATTCGTGGAACAGCAAATGGTTTTTGAAATGCGGATCGCGCGCGAGCTTGGGATGGCGCTTCATCGCCGGGCGCTCGCCGTCAACGCCGAGCTGAAAAATTTTCACGAGCCGGCGCGAAAGCTCCTCGGCGACTTCATTGAGCGTCAGCAAATTTTTTGAACCGGTCGGACATTCGATTTTGAAGTCATCTCCATAATAGTGATGGAAACGCTGGAGCGATTCGATGAGCAGGAAATTCATCGGCAGCCAGATCGGGCCGCGCCAATTGGAATTGCCGCCGAAAAGGCCGCCCTCGGATTCGCCCGGCCAGTAGCGGACTTCGTGAATTTCGCCACCGGCTTCCAGACGGAACGGCTCGCGGTCGTGCACTTTGGACAGCGCGCGGATGCCGTAGTCGCTCAAAAATTCCGTCTCGTCGAGCGCGCGGCGCAGCAGGCATTTCATGCGGTGGCCGCGCAGGAGCGAAAGCAGATGGCGCTCGCCCTGGCCGCATTCCTGCCAGCGGGAAACAAGGTTCGCCAGATCGGGCCGGTGCGAGAGAAACCATTCCAAACGACCGGCGAAATTCGGCAAACTCTTCAACAACTCCGGCTCCAAAGTTTCCACGGCGAAGAGCGGAACGAGGCCGACGAGCGAACGGACTTTCAGCGGAATTTTTTTGCCACCGGGCAGACAGAGTTCGTCGTAGTAAAATTCATCCGCCTCGTCCCACAGCGCGAGGCCGTCTTCGGGCATTGCGCCGTGGCCGTCGGTGACGCCGTTGATGGCGCCGGCGATGCTGAGGAAGTGCTCGAAAAATTTCGTGGCGATGTCCTCGTAGACCTTGTTGTGCTGCGCGAGTTCGAGCGAAATGCGCAGGAGATTCAGGCAATACATCGCCATCCAGCTCGTGCCGTCGGCCTGATTGATGTGGCCGCCGGTGGGCAGCGGTTTGCTGCGGTCGAACACGCCGATGTTGTCGAGGCCGAGAAAGCCGCCCTGAAAAATGTTGCGGCCCTGCGCGTCCTTGCGGTTGACCCACCAGGTGAAATTCAGCAGCAGCTTGTGGAAAACGCGTTCCAAAAATTCCAAATCGCCGTGGTCGTGCTCGTTCGTTTCGCGGCGATGCTTGCGGTCAATTTGAAAGACGCGCCAGGTCGCCCACGCGTGCACCGGCGGGTTCACGTCGTCGAACGCCCATTCGTAGGCGGGCAACTGGCCGTTCGGGTGCATATACCATTCTCGCGTCAGCAGATCGAGCTGGCGCTTGGCGAAATCGCCGTCCACCAGCGCGAGCGGAATGCAATGAAACGCCAAGTCCCACGCGGCATACCACGGATACTCCCACTTGTCCGGCATCGAAATGATGTCGGCGTTGTTGAGGTGCGTCCAGTCGGCGTTGCGCCCGCGCTTGCGTTCGCGCGGCGGCGCGGGTTGCGCGGAATCGCCGTTCAACCACGAGCGGACGTCGAAATAATAAAACTGCTTCGACCAGATCATGCCCGCCAGCGCCTGCCGCTGGATGGCGCGCAAATCCGGGTCTTCCACGCCGTGCTGCACGCCGGCGTAAAATTCATCCGCCTCGGCGATGCGCTTGGAAAAAATTTCATCGAAGTCCGCGAACGGCTTTGCGCCGGTCTTGCGCGCGAGGCGCAGTTGGATTACGCGCGAGCCGCCGGCGGGAATTTCCAGTTCGTAATGCGCGCACATCTTCGTGCCGGCGCGCTTGGGATTCACCGCGTCCTTGTTGCCGCCGACCAGATAATCATGAAAGGCGTCCTTGAAAAATCCTGCCGTTTTTTCCTCACCGAAAAGCCGATGCACGTTGGTCTCGTTTTCGGTGAACAGCAGTTCCGGCATCGTTTTACCGTCGTCCAGCACACCGACAGAGAGTTCAAACGCGCCGAGTTCCTCGTGGTCCACGCTCACCGCCGAACCGCCGCGCACGGCGCGCAGTTTCGGTTTGTGATGCTCGGTGTCCCACGACCAGGTGTTGCGAAACCACAAATGCGACAGGACGTGAATCGTCGCCGCGTCCGGCCCGCGATTGTGGACGGTGACGCGCATCAAAACGTCTTCCGGCGCGGCCTTGGCGTATTCCACGAAGACGTCGAAGTAGCAGTCGTCGTCAAAAACGCCGGTGTCGAGCAGCTCGAATTCCTGTTCCTGCTTGCCGCGCGCGGCGTTTTCCGCGACCAGTCGCGCGTAGGGAAATTCCGCCTGCGGATACTTGTAAAGCATCTTCAGGTAGGAATGCGTCGGCGTCGCGTCGAGGTAATAATAAAGTTCCTTCACGTCCTCGCCGTGGTTGCCCTCGGCGTTGGTGAGACCGAAAAATCTTTCCTTGAGAATCGGATCCTTGCCGTTCCACAAACCGAGCGAGAGGCAAAGCAGTTGCAGGCCGTCGCTGAAACCGGCGATGCCGTCCTCGCCCCAGCGGTAGGCGCGGCTGCGCGCGTGGTCGTGCGGAAAATATTCCCAAGCCGTGCCGCCGGGCGAATAGTCCTCGCGCACCGTGCCCCACTGGCGCTCGGAAAGATACGGGCCGAAAAACTTCCAGCGGCGGGCGCCGCGTTGATCTTCGGCCAGCCGGATTTTTTCTGAGTTGTTCGCCTCCATAACGTTGGTCTTTAATTAAACGATTCCCGTCTGGCAGCAAGCGCAGAATATTTCCGACCGCGTGGTGCAAGGAAGTTAAACGGCTCCGGAACCGACGGGTCTGACTTCGCGCCAGTTGCGTAGATTACGCGTCGCCGCTTCGGCTAGCGTATCGAGGCCGTCCAAGGTTTCAGCAACGCGCGAGGCGTCGCCAGCATCGGCGGCCTCCTCAATTCTAAGTAAGATTTCGGCGAGTGGACGAAAGCCGTAAAGCACAAAAAGTCCCTTCAGCGAATGTGCCGCGCGCTTCAATTCCGGCCATTCGCCGGCGGCGTGAAGGCGATGGATTTCCTTCAGGCGATCTGGAAGTTCGTTGAGAAAATCTGCGGTCATGTCCAGCACCGCGTCACGGCTGAGTTCATTGCTCAATTGTTCGAGCTGGGCGGCGTCGAAATTGTCGCCATTGAGCGGATGCACGGGCGCAGCGGCGAGCAGCGACTGGTAAAGCTGTTGGGCGGTGAAGGGTTTGGACAGGTAATCATCCATGCCGGCCGCCAGGCAGCGTTCGCGTTCACCGATAAGCGCGTTGGCGGTGACGGCGATGATGCGAACGCGCTGGGTGACGTTGTGCTCGATCTCGATGTGCCGGATGGCGGCAGTGGCTTCGGGCCCGTCGAGTTCGGGCATGTTGCAATCCATGAGGACGGCGTCGTAAGCGCCGGGCTTGAAGCGCTCCACGACCTCGCGTCCGTTCTCGGTCCATTCGGCGCTCGCGCCAAAACTGTCGAGCATGAGCTGCCAGAGCTTGCGGTTGAAAGGATGATCTTCAGCCGCAAGGATGCGTAAATTGGAAATGGCCGTGTGTGGACGGCGGGTAGTGCGCTGGATGAGTTCCGTGTCGCCGGCGATTTTTACCGGCTTAAGAAATTCCGGTTTTTTGCCGGCGACAGCGGCGACCAGTGCGTCAAACAAAGGTTGTTCGCGCACCGGTTTGAGCAGCACGCTGGCGAAAAGATTCATGTCATCGGCTTCACCACCGACCGTCGCAGCGGGGCTGGCGAGCAAAAGACATTGCCCGGGGTCGCATTTGGCGGCGAACACCTGGCGCAGGGGCTCTTGGCCGAGCGCGAGCATTTCTTCATCGCACAAAATCAGCGGCAACACGGCGGCGTGGAGTTCGTGGCTGATAATCCGGCTCAAATCTTTCTCCGTGGAAATTTCGCGGGAATCGATGCCCCAGCCGCGCAAACGCTCGGCCAGCGATTCGCGGAGGCTGGCATTGGGTGAAGCGATGAAAACCTGTGCGAACACAAGGCCGGGAAAACTGCGCTCAATCGTCGGTTGCGATGGCACGGCAAAAGGAAGTTCAAACCAAAAGGTGGAGCCTATACCTTTGGCGCTGTGCACGCCGATGCGCCCACCCATGAGCTGGATGATGCGCCGCGAGATGGCGAGACCCAGACCCGTGCCGCCAAATTTGCGCGAGGAGGAAGTGTCGGCCTGCATGAATGGTTGGAACAGATGTTTGGTCTGCTCCTCGGTCAGGCCAATGCCAGTGTCGGTGATCTCAAAGCGCAGACTGATTCGTCCCTGCGAATGAAACAGCGGATGCACGCGGACGATGACGTCGCCGCGTTCGGTGAATTTGATGCCGTTGGCAACAATGTTCAGCAAGACCTGACGCAGCCGACCAGGGTCGCCCACCAGCCGGTGCGGCACATCGCGGCGGACGATGGCGGCGAGGTTGATTTTTTTTTGCGGTTCGCGCGTGGAGGCATTTTCCAAAACGCTGTCCACGATGGCGCGCAGGGAAAATTCCTCCTGTGTGATAGTCATCTTGCCGGCTTCGATCTTGGAAAAATCCAAAATGTCATTGATGACATGCAGGAGCGCATTGGCGCTTTCAGCGGCCGAGGCGGCGAACTCCTGTTGGCGAGCATCCAACTTGGTTTTGGTCAGCAGTTCGACCATGCCGAGAATACCACTTAATGGCGTGCGGATCTCGTGGCTCATGTTGGCGAGGAACTCGCTCTTGGCCGCCGTGGCGCGGTTGGCCTGATCAGCGGCGGCGCGGGCTTCGTTGGCGGCGTGCTGGAGCTTGTGATTGATTTTTTCCTGCGCGGCCTTGGCATCCCCCAACGCCTGTTCCGCCATCTTCCGGGCGGTGATGTTTTGGATGACCGCCTGGTATTCAAACCCGTTGGCCGCCGGACGGACGAAGCGACGCACGTTGCATTGCTGCCATTCCACATGGTCATCGGCGGCCACCGCCCGCCGGTCAAAATTCCAGAGGCTCTGCTCGGCCGCAGGGTCTTCCAATTGTTTGCGCCACGCGGCAGCTTCCTTGGGATCCAGCGTCGCAAAAAAATTCGTGCCGAGAATTTCCGCCTCGGTCTTGCCGCAAAAATTGCAATAGGCGGGATTCACAAAAGTCAGCCGTCCGTCCGCGTCAAAACGGCAGATCAAATCCATTTGGTCGGCGAGGACAGTGCGCAGTTTTTTTTCGCTTTCCGCGAGATGAAGTTCCGCCTTGCGCCGTTCGGCAGCGAGCGCGGCCAGCAACAGATTGGTGGCCGCCACGATGGCGATGTAGCTCCCAATCAGCTTCAAACTATCCGCACCGTCTTCCGCCAGAAACGGGCCGCTGTCATTCAGCAGGGAATAGACGGCCAACCCGGTGACCAACAGCGTGCTGGTGGCCGCCCCACGCGGGCCAAACCGAAACGCCGCCCATAACAAAAATGGAACCGGTAGGTAGGCTAACGGATAATTGTGGACGCCATAAATGATCCAAGTGTCAAACGAGATCAAGCACGCTCCCGCCAGACAGACCAGACAGGTCGCCGCCTCCATCGCTTGAAAAAAATTCCAACGCCAAAGCGATGGGGATAGCCATACCATGAATACCGGGGCGACCACCAGCACCGCCAGCGCGTTGGGAATGCACCATTCCACGGCCACGGGCAACATCTCTGCCGGGGCAGCTTTGCTCGCCAGCACGAGACTAGCAGCATCGATACCGGCTACAAGGGCGACGCCCAATCCGCCCGCGAAGAACAGGTAGCTGGCCACATCCCGCAGCCGTTCCATTTGGTTTTCAAATTTTACAACCCGGCCTAGGAGAAAGGCCGTCAACACTGTTGCCAGCACATTGCCAAAAACGATACCTGCCATGAAAAGACCCAGCGGAACTTTTGCGACCAGACAAAATAACAAGGTGCCAACACCCACCACGGGCCAGTAACGAAACCCAAGAATTAAAATGGTGGCCAGCGCCAGACCGAGCGGCGGCCAAACCAGAATGATGCTGCCGGAAAGGAGCGCGGTTTTCTTCTCCAACCACCCGCTCAGCAAATACACAACCAATATCACTGCCGAGCGACTAAACATGGCTTGGGTTGGTTTTTGCTTGGAACTCACACCAACTTTTCTTTAACAAAATTTCCCAGCCAACGCCAATGATTAGTGGAACTGGAAAATTCGCCGCCGTGCGCACTCCACGGCTCGGCCGACCATCACGCTTGATTTGATTTCAACTCAGCCCGAATGCGAGCCAGCAAAGTAACGATGATTTGTAGCACGCCGTAACGCATCAGGGTGTTCCAGAATAATACCTCTATCGAACCGCCGTCCGGAAAGTCGCATAGCTGCACCCCCGACCAAATGAAAGCCGCAACTGCCGAGGCAAATGAACCCCAACGCGGGCTAACCATCAACACCAACACCATGCATGGAAGCGTGTAAAAAAGCGCCAGAGTCACTTTGAATCCGATCATATAATCCACCCAGCCGGTGGCAAAAATAAGTAAAAAGGATAACAGAATCGTGAACCATGAATCCGCCAACTCACGCACCAGCGAGTCAGACGAATTATAGCGAGTCGCACCAAACCAGTTTTTAAACAGCCGGTAGGTGCGGAGCCAGGGCAGCGGCAAAAATTCAAATCCCAGTCGCTTAATACTGCTGCCGAGATGCAAAGCGAAACCGAACGTTTTGTGCAGCAGCAATTCCAGAAGCGCCGGTTCTGGCTGGGCTGCCGGAGCCGCCTTGGCCGCCAGCGGTCGGCCAAAGCGCCGTTGCCAGCGTTTGTGAAACCGTTCCAATTTTTGCGTCACGGCGGTGGGAACAATTTCTTCAGAAAATTTTTGGCGCTCAATCACACCCTTCCGCAGATGATTTTGATGCGGCACATCATAAACTGCCGAAAAATCCGCCTTGGCCAGTTCCAGCATGGCCGAATCAAATTTCACCTCGAGAAATTCACAAAGGTTGCGGCAAACCTGTTCTGGCCGATCCACCAAATCGTCATAATTGATATGCCGGATACGCGCCTCGCGCTTCGCTAGCCAAGCGGACTGGCTAATCAACTGTTCTTGGTGGTAAATCAGACGATGCAACATGCCCGGCTTTTTGAAAAAGGCTGAGGTGCGCCCGGCCAGCAGAATGCTACGGTAGGTTTCCACCGGATTGCGCCAGATGAAAATGAAAGTCGCGTTCGGATATTGCCGCCCCAGTTGTTTCAACCGCGTGCTGTAAAACGGAGATTTCTCGCCCCACAAAGTGGCGACGCCCTTCTGTTCGCTGTGGATACGGTAAAGGTCGTCGGGCGTGCGCACATTTTCCAAACCACGCAGGCTGCCACCCCAGATGAGCCGATGGCGCGAAAGCGCCTGATTGTAAAACTCCTGCCGCGCCAGCCAGTTGCCGGAAAAACGCGGACGCTTTAGCAACGCTGGAAAATCCCAGACGTTGCATTCATACATCAGGGAAATCTGTGGATGCTGATTGAGCAGCGAATACAACAGGGAAGTGCCGGAGCGAAAAACGCCCACAATAAAAATTGGGTTATTAACTGACATTTTGGGTTGTTAACTTTGATTTAGATTATCACCAAAGGCAGCCTAAATTTCAACCAATTCAGATATTTTTCAACACTACTGTCCGGTTTAAAAACCGAGTAAACATTGATGATTTTCGGTGTCTGGCGGTTGTGTAGCAGGTGGCAGTTGAGCAAGCGCCTGTAAAATGGGCGTTTTCTCAAAGAGCGTGAGGCTTAAAATCTGTAGAATGGT
>CAIXFY010000013.1 GCA_903918885.1 uncultured Verrucomicrobia subdivision 3 bacterium | reverse complement strand
CGCCACCGTCTGCTCATCGAGACCCAGGCCGAACATTTGTTGCACGTCCTGCAATGCGGCAAGGTGTCCATCAACGTTTATCTGCGCCGGATGCACAACTTCGCCATCGACATGAACTGGCTGCCCGCCTCCGTCCTGCCCGTCACCGTTAGCGCCGTCTTCATCTCCGCGTTGCCCGCATCGTAATCCAACTTCCAGGTCGAGCCTTCCGTCCCGTCATACCAGACAACCGTCATCGTCATGACCTTCGGCTCGTTGCCTTGAGAGAAGCCCTCGTGCAATTTGAAATACATGGCATCCTTGCCGGAGGCGTGCTCGAAGCCGCGGGCAAAGCGCGAATAGATAGACGAGGTCTTGGTAATTGGGCCGCCAATGCGCCAGAGAGGAATCGACGTGGCATCAGCGTCGATTTGATTAAGGAAACGTCCGTAGTTATCCGCCCAGATATCCCAGCCCACGTCGTTGAATCCTCTTTGGGTGTCGCGTTGCCGGACCTGCCCCAGCAACAGCGCATTCTTGTCGTCCACCGCTGCGCCATGCTTGGAATACGCGGCGCAGATCTTCAGCATGCGATCCACATTTTTGCGCTGGGCTGGTCCGAACACCGACTCCGGATAGGCATTGGTTTCCGAGGCATCCAATCCTTTGTGCAGGGCGCAAAAGGCGTCCGTGGCCGTCTTCGGATAAATCTGTCCCGCGTAGCGATTGAAGAAATAGAAGGAGTAATCGAAGCCCTGCTCCTTGCACGCTTGCAAAGCGCCGGTGCTGATGTCCCAAATGCTTTGTCCGTTTTGCAGGCCGGTGAGAGCACCCCAATAGAAGCTGAGCGGAACATTCAACTGATACCACGCACACTGCCAGGTTTGGTCCATTTCAGATCGGGCAAACAGCGGAGTGCCTTGCGCGCCGATCAGACGGTTTTGCCACGTTGCAATCTTGGTCTGCTCCCCGCTCAAGTGATGACCGCGCCCGCTACCGCCGATCTTGATTCCGACACCGCCCTTGGCATTGGCCATCACCCACTCCCACTCTTTTTGAAAACCATTCCCGCTCCCATCATCCTCACCCGGCGAAGCGTTGTTAAACATCAGGCTAATCTGGGGATGTTCAGAACTTCCCTGAAAGGTCTTCACAAACACGTCAAACGCCCACAAGCGGAACTCCCGCCACGCGGGGGACTTCGTGGGCAAGTCGAATCTTTTCTCAACGACATCGCCCTTGTAAGCACATTCATCGCCTGTGCACCCGGTCTTGACCTGGATGAACGCAATGCGCGCTTGTTTATCTTTCGGGTAACTGCGGATGTGCTTCCCGAATTCTGTGATCAATCGCTGGAAAAACGATTTGTATTCTGGCGAAGGATAGAATGGGTAAACCGGCCAACTGTCGTGAATTTGGTTGTCGGTCTTCACCTCAGGGACGCCCTTGGCATAGATCCACTTTGGCGCATCCGGCCCCACGCCCAAGGCAAGATAGATGAACTGGTTTCTCTGAACGGCGCTTTCCATTGCCTGGTCCAGATTGCTCCAGTCAAAAACGCCGGGCTGTTTTTCCACATCCTCCCAGGCTTGATTGAACGCCAATCCTTTCAGGAAGGGATAGTCCTTGGGATCAAATTGATTTCCCCGATCCCACACCCCAAAAGAACTGGAAGGCGGTGTGGCTTCAACCACCAATGAGGAGCTAATCCCGATAAGGCCAATGAGACTGAGTATTCTGGCAAAGCCAGCGAGCTTGGGGTGAATGTGTTTCATGATGGTTTTGTATTATCGGATTGATGGTTGCCGGCCGCGTCTTAGCGTTTAGCTTCGGCTGGTTTCGCCGATGCGCCCTTAATGGTTTCTAGTTGCTGGGCCAATTTCTTGGCCATATCGGCATGCTGCGCGATGACGTTGGTCGTTTCGTCGGGATCGGTGGCGAGGTCGAACAGCAACGGCTCGGGGATGGTCGCGGCGGCGAAGCGCGCGTCAGCGACATTCGCACCACTGCCCATGCCGCCCGCACCGGCGGTGGCAGGGATATATTTCCAATGACCCTGGCGCAGCGCAAGTCCACCAATTCCATGCAGGACGGTGTTGTCGCGGACGTTCTTTTTTGTCTTACCCAACAGCACCGCGGACAAATCCAAGCTGTCCGGAGCGGAGTCCGCCGCAATTTTTTGGCCAACGATCTTCGCCAGCGTGGCATAGCAGTCCATCAGATTGAATAGCTGGTCACTGACGCGCGTCTTGATCTGCTTCGGCCAGCGCGCGATGAACGGCACACGGCAGCCGCCTTCAAACGTGAGATACTTCCAGCCGCGCCGACAGAAAAGGCAATGGTGTTGCCCGGCGTCAGGCCCGTCACAGTGCTTACGGCATAAGCGCCGCCACCGCCGCCGCCGGCGCCGCCTTTGAGAGTGGAAATTTTGATACCGCCACCGCCACCGCCGCCCCCCCACATTTCCACTTGAATGGTAGTAGCGTTCGCAGGAATTAGCCAAGGCGAGGTGCTGGCGGTAGTAAGCGTGACCTGAGCCGCCCATGCAGCGGGCGCGAGCGTGAGCGCAAGCAGCGTCAAGCCCAATGCGCAGGGCACGCGGAAGGTGGGTCGGGTAACGGTTTTCAGGAGGGTAACGAGCAGTGTTTTCATGGTTTTTAACTGGGTTTTAGCGATGATGGGATTCGTAGAGGGGCAAACTGTTGGGGAGCAAAACGGCCTCAAAGACAAGGTGTCTGACTGTTTGGTGAACATGGTTGTGATGAGTTTCAGCCGTCCCTGCCAAATATGACGCGGAAAAATAAAATATTTTTCAGCACGTTCTCCGGGCAGTTGGCTGGTTTGCCGATCGTCACTGGAAATGGCTATTTCTCAATGCGTTCTGACCACGCCCGTTCCACCCTACCGTCAGTCGCGCTTGTGGGAAAAGATCCAGTCATAATATTCCTGCTCGGTGACCACAACCCGCCCGGCACCATGGCCCTCGTCGTGGTAAACGTTCTGCTGCCTGTTCCGCCGTGAGATCGCGTTGCTTCTTGGCCAATCTCGTGGCCAACCATGATTATTTCACCTGACCCAGCCACGGGCGCTTGGTGCGGTGCGACGAGACCAAAACACACTCGCCGTGCAGCGGGTTCAATCGGCGAGGCGGATGATCGTTGAAATTAAATTTAGCCTTAAATCGTTTTGAATCGGTTCACCCTTTGATAATCGTCGCACCGGCGGCGGGGCGCGAGGCGAAGATCGCGGCGTCAATGCCGGTTTTCGTTTTGTATTCCGCCGCGATTTTTTTCGTGATGGCGTCCACACAATCGGTTTTCACGAGCGCCACGCAGCAGCCGCCAAAACCGCCGCCGGTCATGCGGCAACCGTAAATTCCGCCTTTGTAGCCGATGTCCTCGGCGATTTCCACGACATCATCGAGTTCCTGGCAGCTCACTTCGTAATCATCGCGCAGTGAGGCGTGGCTGGCATACATGAGATTGCCGACGCTCGGCCAGCTGGAGGCGCGAATGCCTTCAGCGGCGTGCGTGGTGCGTTCAATTTCACCGATGACGTGACGCGCGCGGCGATAAATAACTTCGGACAATTTGCCTTTGCCTTTTTCAAGTTGGTCTGGCGTTACATCGCGGAGCGATTTCACGCCAAGATTTTTCGCGGCTTCTTCGCATTGCGCGCGGCGTTCGGCGTATTCGCCCCCGGATAATTCATGTTTCACGTTAGTGTTGATGACGAGCAACGCCACGGATGGATCGCTCATCGGCACGAGTTCGGTTTTGCGTGTGCGGCAGTCGAGCAATAGCAAATGACCTTCGCGGCCGAGCGCAGAAATAAATTGATCCATGATGCCGCACGGCACGCCGGCGAAATCGTGTTCGGCCTTTTGCGCCAGCAGTGCTTTTTCAATCGGATCAATCGCCTCGCCGGTCGCGGCTTCCATCAAGGTGGCGGTGCAGACTTCGAGCGCGGCGCTGCTGCTCAAACCGCCACCCAGCGGCACGGTGGACATGAACGCAACATCGAGGGCAGGAATAGTTACCCCGCGATTCTGAAAACCGCACAGCACCCCGCGAATGTAATTTGACCATTTCGGCGAGCCTTTGGTCACGGGCGCGGAAATGTCAATCGTGGCGTTCTCTTTGAAAGCCGCGTCGTAAATGGAAATTTTTCCGGGCGTCGCGGAAATATCTGCCGCCATGATGGCGTAGCGTTCAATGGCCATCGGCAAAACGAAACCGTCGTTGTAATCAGTATGTTCGCCGATGACGTTGACGCGGCCGGGCGCGGCCACAATCCAGCGCGGCGCGCGGCCGTAATGTTTTTGAAATTCAGCGGCGATGTGGGTGGATAATTCTTGGAGGTTCATAAAATAAAAGTGCGCCGGAGACAAATAATTCTCCGGCGCGGTGAAAGCAATTCAGCAGTTCAGGCAGACGGCGGAGTTTTGCCGCCTTTGATGGCGCCGAGCAACATCAGCACGCCGAACACGAGGAGCACCGCGCCCCAGACGAGATTGATGTTGATGCCGAGCGAAACGGATTCAGCGCCCTTAGCGAGGCCGAACACGGCCAGCAGCGCGCCGATGAGAGTGAACATGAGGCCAATCGGCCAGCGGATATCGAGTCCCATAAATTTATTTTAGTTTAGGTTGTTAGTTTGGTTCACCAGAAAATCAGGTTCAAGATGATGCACACAATCAGCAGCACCACGCCGACGACGGCAGGGCGTTGATAAATCGGCGCGTTGTTGTCCACAATCTTGGGCGTGAGCGAATATACAAGGCCTTTCAAATCCGCATCCGACTTTGTGCGGCTGGTCGCGAGCGAAATCACCAGCGTCAGCGTGAAGCACGCAATGAATGCAAACGCCGCGAGCCAGAAGTTCTGTGCCATTTCGCTGGGGAACGTGGACATCACTTTGAGATAACCGCCCTTGATGCCGGGAGCGTTGCCTTGGGCGATGGTTAGCGCGTGGAACAGCGCGGAACTGCCGATGCCGCCGAACAAACCGAGGAATGCGCCCGTGGCCGTGGTGCGTTTCCAGAACATGCCGAGCAGGAACGTCGCGAACAGCGGCGCGTTCACGAAGCCGAACACGAGTTGGATGATGTCCATGCAGTTGTTATACATCGAAGCAAAATACGCCGCGCCGATGCTCAACAAAATGCCGACCACCGTGATGACTTTGCCCATCCACATGTAATGCGCGTCGCTCTTGCCCTTCGCGAAGTAGGCCTGATAAATGTCGTAAGTGAACACGGTGTTGAACGCGGTCACATTGCCGGCCATGCCGGACATGAAGGACGCCAGCAACGCGGTGAGCGCGAGGCCGAGCAAACCGGCAGGGCAATATTTTTTTACAAGCGAAAGGATGACGCCGTCGTAATCGTTTTCCGCAACGCTGTTGTAAAGTCCTTGCTGGATTTGGGTGTCAGTAAGTTTGGTCGCAGCGTTGGCGGCAACGAGTGAAGTGATTTTTCCAGCGTCAACTTTACTGCCGAGATCGTCGCTGATGGTTTTAATGGCATCAGCACTGTTGGCATTTTTCACATCCGCAATGGCCTTGTCATAATTTGCCTGCGAAATCACCGGCGGCGGAATGCGATAACCTTTGTCCGGCAACGTAGTCAGAGCGGCGGCGATCATGCCGGGCACGATGACGAGGAACGGAAAGAACATTTTCGGCACGGCGGCAACGAGCGGCGTGTTGCGCGCAGCCGTCATGTTCTTCGCGGCCATCGCGCGTTGGACGACGAGGAAGTTCGTGCACCAGTAACCGAAGCTCAAAACGAAGCCGAGACCGAAAATCATCGCGAACCAATCCACGCCCATCGGATTGTGCGCGGGACCGGCAAGCACGGGTTGCCATGCGCTCGTCCACGCGTTCGGCGCGTAAGTCGTGCCGGCATCCTTGAGATAAATCGCGGCGGGATTCGTCGCGACCGTTTGCAGCGAAGTGGTCATCGTGTGCCAGCCGCCGACATCTTTCAGGCCGAGATAAACGACCGGCGCGAAGCCGAGGACAATCATGAAGAATTGCAACACTTCCGTATAAATCGCGGAAGTAAGTCCGCCTTTCAAAACGTAGAGCAGCACGACACCGGAACTGACAAATAGCGCGAAGTTGTAATCCCAGCCGAGCAGTGCGTGGAGCAATTTCGCCAGCGCGTTCATCGAAATGCCAGATGCAAAAATGGTCATCACGGCGAACGCGACGGAGTTCAGCGCGCGGACGCGTTCGTCGAAACGCATTTTTAAATATTCAGGAACCGAACGCGCCTTGGAGCCGTAGTAGAACGGCATCATGAATACGGCCAGAAAGATCATCGCGGGAATCGCGCCGACCCAATAGAAGTGCGCGGTGCTGATGCCGTATTTCGCGCCGCTTGCGGCCATGCCGACGAGTTCGAGCGCGCCGAGGTTCGCCGAGATAAACGCAAGGCCCGTCACCCAAGTGGGAATCGAGCGGGCGGACGTAAGAAAGTCCGCCGACGTTTTCATGTAGCGCGCCAGCGTCCAGCCGATGCCGATGACGAAGGCGACGTAAGCGATGAGGATGGTGTAATCAATCCACTGAAGTTGGATGGCTTGCATAGTTGGTTCGTGATAATCAGCCATACCTTGACGAATATGACGAAGAAAAACCAAACAAATCTTCCGGGCATTGGTTGGATGCAGGCCGTAAGCGGCTCAATAGCTTCGCGGCCGTGTCTGGCAAATTTCGGAGGACCGGGCATGATTAGCAAGAACCCAACGCCGATTTTCAAACTGGACAGGCCACCAACGACCACGCAGAGTGATTACCAAAAAACACGCCCCACTGGGTTCCAGTGGGGCGTTATGAGACTTTATCGAGAAATTTACTTACCGTCGTCAGCCTTGGGAGCAGTAGTGTCGTCGCCACCAGCCTTAGGAGCGGCAGCGTCTTCACCGCCTTTTTTCTTCTTTTTTGCAGGAAAAGCTTTGGCCCAAGCGTCTTTATCTTCCTGAGACATTGCGGCCTTCTCTTCCTTGTCCAGCTTGCCATCTTTGTTGGTGTCGTATTTGGCCAGCATGTCGGTCTGAAGCTGCTTTTGTTCAGCAGTCAATCCCTTCTTGGCTTTCTTGCCGCCGGAATCTTGCGCTTGAACCGTAATAGCGGTGGCACAGATGAGCACGGCGGCCGCGAGCAGTATTTTTTTCATATTTTATGTTCGTTCGTTTAATAGTGTTTTAGCAGGAGTCACAAGTTATCAGCCAACCCCAGACGAATATGACGAAAAAATGTCAGCAATTCAGGTTGTCCATAAAAATGCCCTGCGAATTAAGGTCTCGCCGGATATTTCACAAGTGTTTCATTCAAATTTGCCTAAATCCCGACATCCTACTCTGGCGCTGGACACGAGTTTTTAGAAGCTGGCAATCTAACCCGAAATGGTGCGCCAAAACCTGCCAATGATTCTCGGTCGGGCAAGTATGACCATGTTCCCACTTTCGCACCGTCCGAGTTAAACCCTCAACTTTTGCGCCATTTCCGACTGGTATAGGTTGGCTTTGATGCGTCCCAAGTGAAGCTGGTCACCCAAGGTTTTGACGTTGACTGGAATCAGCTTTCTGGGGCTAAATCTCTGTGATGGATAGTCAAAAACGGCCACCACAGTTCGCTGTGCAATTCCCAACAGCTGACCCAACCGCCGTTGGCGCTTGCGGTTCCGCTGTCGCGGTTCACGTCGCGAGTCGGCGGTGGCTCAGCTTTTTTCGTTAGGCATCATTCGCGCACCATGAAATATATCAAGCCACTACTGTCCGGTTTAAAAACCGAGTAAACATTGATGATTTTCGGTGTCTGGCGGTTGTGTAGCAGGTGGCAGTTGAGCAAGCGCCTGTAAAATGGGCGTTTTCTCAAAGAGCGTGAGGCTTAAAATCTGTAGAATGG
>CAIXFY010000012.1 GCA_903918885.1 uncultured Verrucomicrobia subdivision 3 bacterium | reverse complement strand
GTCACGAAAAAAGATCGCGCGGAGTCGAACACGAATTACGCGCAGGGCGGCATCGCGTCGGTGACGAGCAAGGAGGATTCGTTCGAGTCGCACGTGCGCGACACGCTCGCGGCGGGCGCCGGCTTGTGCAACGAAAAGGTCGTCCGCACGATTGTCGAGGAAGGGCCGGCGCGCATCGCGGAGCTGATCGAACTGGGCATGAAATTTTCCGAGCGCGAAATTCCGGCGTCGCACGGCGCGCACGAACTGGATCTTGGCAAGGAAGGCGGCCATTCCAAACGGCGGATTCTGCACGCGAAAGATGTGACGGGACGCGAGATCGAACGCGCGTTGCTGGACGCGATTTCGCGCCAGCCGAACATCGAGATTTTTGAAAATCATCTGGCGATTGATTTGATCACGAGCCAGAAGCTGGGCTTTGTCGGCGAAAACCGCTGCCTCGGTGCTTACGTATTCGACAAAAAAAACAATTGTGTCGTGACGTTTTCCGCGCCGGTGACGGTGCTGGCGACGGGCGGCTGTGGCAAGGTGTATCTCTACACGACGAATCCCGACATCGCGACGGGCGATGGCGTGGCGATGGCGTATCGCGCGGGCGCGAGCATCGCGAACATGGAGTTCGTGCAGTTTCATCCGACGTGTTTGTATCATCCGAAGGCGAAATCTTTTTTGATTTCCGAAGCGGTTCGCGGCGAAGGCGGCATTTTGAAATCGCTCGACGCAAAGGAATTCATGGACAGCGTTCACCCAATGAAATCGCTAGCCCCGCGCGATATTGTGGCGCGGGCGATTGACAGCGAGATGAAAAAATCCGGCGCGGATTGCGTGCTACTGGACATCACGCACAAACCGGCAAAATTCATCATCGAACGGTTTCCGAACATTTATCAGACGTGTTTGCGCTACGGGATTGACATCACGAAGGAAGCGATTCCCGTTGTGCCAGCGGCGCATTATCAATGCGGCGGCGTGGTGACGAATGTTGATGGCGAGACGGACATCGCGGGACTTTTCGCGGTGGGCGAGGCGGCTTGCACGGGCTTGCATGGCGCGAACCGACTGGCGAGCAATTCGCTTTTGGAAGCGCTTGTTTGCGCGCATCGCGCGGCAGAAAAAATTATTTCCAATCCGCGCGAAAAAACGGATTTGAAAATCCCGCTCTGGCAGTCGGGCAACGCGACGAATGCGGACGAACTGGTCGTGGTGTCGCATAACTGGGACGAAATCCGGCGGTTGATGTGGGATTACGTCGGCATCGTGCGGACGAACAAGCGCTTGCAGCGCGCGCAGAAACGCATCGCGAATTTGCAGGAGGAGATTCACGATTACTATTGGAATTTTATCGTGACCGCCGACCTGCTGGAACTGCGCAACATCGCAACGGTGGCGGAACTCATCGTGCGCTGCGCGTTGATGCGGCCGGAGAGCCGCGGGCTGAACTACAATCTGGATTTTCCGGATTTGAATCCCGACTGGGCGCAGCGCGACAGCGTGGTGCGGCGGGGGAATTGAAGCGGAACTGCGCGGTTCACTTGTAGCCTATCCTGATGTTCGGATTCATAAATCTGGACCGCCAATCTCGGTGATGAATTTGGATCGTTCGGTAGGATCGGGAATAGCGATTGCCAGCATCTCGTTTAAGGCGCCAATCATCTCCTCCTTATACGGGTTTGGAAACTGATTTCTTCCCTTTAGTGCGAAATACTGAATCCTTGCAACGCACTTCTCCATCCTGACGATATCGGATTGTAGGCCAACGATTTTGTCTCGCGTTGTTTGACTCTCTTCTAGTGCTTTCTGTAGTGCCGTCAAAACCTCCTGTATCCTTCTCTCGTGTGCCTGACTCTGCTGTTCTAGTGCCTTGGTTCTTGAAACAAGGGATTCAAGCTCTACCAATTTCTGCGCGATCTCGGTTTTGAATCGATCCACCTCGGGCTGAATTTGTCGAATCATCATGTTCGTCGCTTGGTTCGCTGCTGCGTCCTGAACAATCTGCTGAATTCTGGGCTCTTGGAACTGGGCTGCCACGAGAGATTCCATTTTGGTCTCAACTCGCACTTTGATTTGCCAGAGGCTCAACCCCATAATCCCGCCGACCAATGCAAGGCCTGTCAAAGTCCAAGTGAGAACTTGCTTGCGAAGTATCTTCGTTACTTCGGCCTGTTGTCCTTGACTCAAGGTTTGTGGTTTGTTTGCCATACACGAGTTTTACTAACGCCTAATAGATAATGGATAGCTGGCTTTGTAGTCTATCCTATTTCAAAGTTTGGCTGGATTTTTCTTAAATTTTCTTTTCCTCATCAGACTGTCCGTCAAATTTATTTTCAATCCGGTTTAGCAAAGGCGGCGCAGTTTACGCCCAAAGTTTTTCCGGATAATCGCCCTTGGCAATCAGCTTGCGGATGTTTTCGACGACAACCGGTCGGTCTTCGCGGTAGGTCACGCCAAACCACGAATCGGACGAGCGCAGCACTTTGCACTTGGCTTTGCCGCTGGTCACGAGATCGCCGACGGTGGCGGGAATGAGGCATTCTGATTTCTGTTCGCCGCCGCTTTTTTTCATGAAGTTTTCAAACGCCACGTTGAGCTGCGGGAACAGCGCAGGCGTGAAGCCCCAGAAATTCATCGAGACCGCCTCGTCGCCGGTGAGCTTGGTGACGCTGCCGTCCGCGCCGGTGTTTTTCGCGCCGCCGCCGTCGCGCTCAATCTTCGTCATCTCGACGATGTGCGTCAGATAATTGTTCGCATCCACGCGCGAGACGCCGCGCGCCACGCTGCCGTGGTCGGACAAGGTGTTTTTCAAAATGAAACCGACCATCGCGTAGTCCGGCGTGTCGGAGGTGAGATGTTGCGCGAGAATTTTGTAGGCGTGCTGGCCGTAAAAATCATCGGCGTTGATGGCAGCGAACGGTTCGTTGATCGTGCCTTGCGCCATCATGATGGCGTGGGTGGTGCCCCACGGTTTGGTGCGGCCTTCGGGCAATTTGTAAGGCGCGGGCAGCTTGTCGAGTTCTTGGAAAACATATTCGACGGCGATGCGCGATTCGAAGCGCGTGCCAACGACTTCGCGGAAAGTTTGCTCGATGTCCTTGCGGATAACGAAGACGAGCTTGCCGAAGCCCGCGCGCAGCGCGTCGTAAATGGAGTAGTCAATGATGGTCTCGCCGTTGGGGCCGACGGGATCAATCTGTTTGAGACCGCCATAACGGCTGCCCATGCCGGCGGCGAGAACGAGCAAAGTCGGTTTAGTCATGCGCGGGATTTTAATTTTCCAGCGGCGGGTGTCGAGGAAATGTGTGTGCTGATGAAACGGTTCTTGGCTTGTGCGGAAGACGAAAAGAAATATGCTGTTTCTCCATCACAACAATTTTTGACCAAAGCTATGCAACACACCAAACGAGTCGTAGAAAAAGACGCGCCGCTGAAAAAGAATGATTTAATCGTCATCACCGGCGCGGGCGGATTCATCGGCGGCAACCTCGCGCTGTATTTCACCAAGAAAGGTTTTACCAACATCCGCGCCGTGGACAAGAAGCCACTTTACGAATGGTATATCCACGTCCCCGCTGTGGAGAACGTTTGTCTGGATGTGAGCATTGAGGCGAATTGCCATCGTGTCTGCGAAGGCGCGGTGGAGGTTTACAATCTCGCCGCCGACATGGGCGGCATGGGTTTCATCGAAAAATTTCGCGTGGAATGTCTGCGTTCGATTCTCATCAACACGCACATGGTCGAGGCGGCTTACAAGGCGGGCGTGCTCCGGTATTTTTATTCGTCGTCGGCCTGCGCCTACAACACCAACCTCCAGAAAGATCCCAAGGTGCGTGCGCTCAAGGAATCCGACGCGTATCCCGCGATGGCCGAACGCGGCTACGGCTGGGAGAAGCTCGTCAGCGAAATGTTTTGCGAAGAATATTGGCATGAGCGCGGTATGAAAACTTTCATTGCGCGCTTCCACAATGTTTACGGACCGAACGGCACTTGGGATGGTGGCCGCGAAAAAGCGCCTGCTGCGATGTGCCGGAAGGTAATCGAGGCGATTGATAAAAAGGATTTGAGCATCAACATCTGGGGTGACGGCACGCAGACGCGGAGCTTCATGTATATCGACGATTGCGTGAAGGGCATTGACATGATCACGCATTGCGACGAACTCATCGCCACGCCCATCAATTTGGGTTCCAGCGAACTGGTTTCCATCAACACGCTGGTCAGTAAGGTGGAGCGCATCGCGGGTGTGAAGCTCAATCGTTCCTACAAGCTAGACGCGCCGAAGGGTGTAGCCGGTCGCAACTCGGACAATACCTTCATCAAAAAAGTTTTGAAGTGGGAGCCCTCCACGACCTTGGACAAAGGTTTGGCCGCGACCTACAAATGGATTGGCGCACAATACAAGGCGCGCAATGCCGGCAAGCGCGTGGGCATCGGCTGATTTATCCGCAAAATTCCCCGGCTGGAAATTCTGGCCGGGGATTTTTTGCGCACTCGCATGAAACCATCGCCCGTCGAAAAATTGCTCGGCTCCATTCCCAATCGTCTGCAACTCGCGGGCGGATGGATTGACCAGCCGTTCGTTTCGCGCCACAACCCCAAGCCGCCCGGCTCGATGGTGGTGGTGCAGATTGAACCAGATTTCCGGCCGATGGATCGCAGCGGCATCGCCAGCGGCACGCGCGCGGTGGCGATGAACTTGTGGAAGGGCAAATTACCGAACCGCTCGCCTGATGAATTGGTGCGCGAGCTTTACGCTGCTGAAAACAAAGGCAAAAAAGAGCCGAGCGGCTCGCAGGACATGATTGGCCTCGTTTATCCCGGCGTGAACCGGCTCGACTACGATTTCAAAATCCACGGCGGCGTTTTTACCTCGCATATCGAATCGTGCAACTCGCCGAAGGTTGCGCGCTGGCTGGAAAAAGTTTTGCACCTCATCCCCATCGAGCCGCGCCCAGATGGTTACAGCCCGCTCGGTAAAAAAAATCTCGCGCCCAAATGGATTGCCAAACTCGGCCAATCCGGCCAGGACTGCTTCAACGCTATCGTGCAGATGGACGCCAAAAAACTCGGCGCTTCCCTGAATCTTACGATGCAGTGTTGGGAGACATTGCTGCCGCAAGTCGTCCAGCATCCGCTCCTGCGTGTGGACTTGCTGCCGATTCTGAAGGCGTATCAAAAACAATATCTCGGCGCGATGTATTCCGGCTGCGGCGGTGGCTACTTAATTATCGTCTCCGAAAAACCCGTGCCCGGTGCGTTCCAAGTCAAAGTTCGCACCGCTGGAAAATAAGCACTGATGAATTCCTCTGTAATTGTCACTGGCGCGTTTGACGATTTGAAAGCGCGCGGCATCCGTTTTCTTGACGAAGCCTCGTGCCTCGGCGCGCTCACCGTGCGCCTGTGGTCCGACGCCCTCGTGCGCGAACAGACCAGCGCAAATCCCAAATTCCCTGCCGCCGAACGTTACTACTTCGTCTCCAACCTCCGTTTCGTTTCCTATGTGGAACTCGTAGACGCCCCGCTCCCGCGCACCGCCGCGCCTACGCAAAGTTTCGCCGTTGAAGCCGCGCAAGCTGATGCCTCCGTAAAAAACTTTTGCGCGCAAAACAAGATCGCGCTGAATGAAATCAGCGACGCCCAACTCGACGGTTTTCCTGCGCCGCCGTTGCGCCCGTTTACCGCTGGCCGCAAGAAGGTCATCGTCACGGGTTGCTACGATTGGTTTCACTCCGGCCACGTCCGCTTTTTTGAAGAAGTCAGCGCGCACGGTGATCTGATGGTGTGCGTCGGCCACGACGCGAACATCCGCTTGCTCAAAGGCGAAGGCCACCCGCTGTTGCCGCAGGACGAGCGCCGCTACCTCGTCGGTGCGACGAAGTTTGTCACGCAGGCGCACATTTGCACCGGCAACGGCTGGGTGGACGCCGAGCCGGAAATTTTGCGGCTCAAGCCCGACATCTATGCCGTGAACGAAGACGGCGACAAAGGCGGCAAGCGTGAATACTGTGCCAAGATGGGCTTGGAATATCTCGTCCTCAAACGCACGCCCGCGCCGGGCTTACCAAAACGCAGCAGCACCGATTTACGCGGCTTTTGATTAATTAACGAAGCTCTGCGCCTTGAGCCAGAACAGGCAGTCGCCCGCCCACGGATGTGGATTCGCGAAGGGAAATTTATCTTTCAGCCCCATGCCATGTCCACCCTTTTGATAGACGTGTAAATCAAATGGCACATGATTCTTCCGCAACGCCTCGGCGAATAGCAGCGTATTTTCCATCGGCACAGTTTTGTCCTCAAACGTCGTCCACAAGAAACACGGCGGCGTGTTCGGCGTCACTTGCAGTTCGTTGGAAAGCAATTTTAAAAGTTCTGGCGGCGCGTTGGTGCCGAGCAGATTATTGCGCGATCCCTTGTGTGCGAACTCGCCCATCGAAATCACGGCGTAACAGAGTATTCCCAAATTCGGCTGCGAACTTTGGCGCTCAACCGCATCCGCAGAATTCGTATTACCCGTGTCAAAATGCGTTAGCAATGTCGCCGCCAGATGGCCGCCCGCCGACGAACCCATGATGCCGACGCGGTGCGCGTCAATTTTGTAGTCGGCCGCGTGGGCTCGCACCCAGCGCACGGCGCGCGCGGCGTCGTTGAGCATTGCGGGATGACGATAGCCGTGCGAGCCGAGCCGGTATTTCAGGACGAAGCACGTCACGCCATGCTGGTTCAGCCACAACGCGTAGTCGTTGCCCTCGTGCGGTGCAAGATGCGCATAACCGCCGCCGGGACAAATCACCATCGCCGCGCCCGTGGCGTTGGATGCGCACAGATACGGCGTGAGCGTCGGGATGTCGTTGGATGAGGTGCCCAGCGCGCTAGGCGCGCCGTTTGGCCAGAGTGGAATGCTAGTTTGCATTTGCGCGCGACCCAGCATGAGCGACGCGCAGAAAATTGCCGAGGCGAAAAATGTTTTCATGTTTGGGATGGCTAATGCTCACGGAAATAGAAGCCAGTTTCAACTTCTCTTTCGCCGCGTTTGACACGCCGGAATTCGCGTCTATTTTCAGACCGTGTTTGAACTCGTTTCCGATTACGCGCCCGCTGGCGACCAGCCGCAGGCGATTGAAAAGCTGACCGCCGGAATTGTTTCCGGCGCGAAGCACCAGACACTCCTCGGCGTCACCGGTTCGGGAAAAACTTTTACCATCGCAAACATCATCAAGAATGTTGGCAAACCCACGCTGGTCATTTCGCATAATAAAACCCTCGCGGCGCAGCTTTACGCCGAGTTTAAAAGTTTTTTTCCGAACAACGCCGTCGAATACTTCGTCAGCTACTTCGATTTTTACCAGCCAGAAGCTTACATCCCGCGCACCGACACGTTCATCGAAAAAGATTCCGCCGTGAACGACGACATCGAGCGGCTGCGCCTCTCCACGATGGCTTCACTCTTCACCCGTCGCGACGTCATCGTGGTCGCGAGCGTGTCGTGTATTTACGGCATCGGGAGCAAGGAAGACTACGCCGCGCTCATCATTCCGGTGCGCGTTGGGCTGGAGTTTTCCCGCGAACAACTCTTGTCGCGCATGGTGGATATGCAGTATTCACGCAACGACATCGCTTTTGAGCGTGGCAATTTTCGCGTGCGCGGCGACACCGTGGAAGTCTGGCCCGCCGGGCGCGAAGATGGATTGCGCATCGAATTTTTCGGCGACACGATTGAAAAACTCACACGCTTCGAACCGTTGACCGGAAATAAAATTGAATCGCTCCAATCGAACATGATTTTTCCGGCGAAACAATTCGTGACGACCGGCGACAAAATGAAGAGCGCCATTCTTGCCATCCGCGAAGAACTCGGCATCCGCATCGCGGAGTTTGAGCGCGATGGAAAATTGATCGAGGCTCAGCGCATCAAGATGCGGACGGAGTTCGACTTGGAGATGATGGAGGAAATGGGTTTTTGCTCCGGCATCGAGAATTATTCGCGCCACATCGCGAACCGCCCGCCCGGCTCGCGCCCGACGACGCTGTTTGATTTTTTCCCGAACGATTATCTGCTCGTGCTGGATGAATCGCACGTTTCTGTGCCGCAGATTGGCGGAATGTTTGAAGGCGACAAGTCACGCAAAACGGTTTTGGTGGATCATGGTTTTCGTTTGCCAAGCGCACTGGACAATCGTCCGTTGAACTTTCTGGAATTTCAGGCGATGCAAAACCAGACGATTTACGCCAGCGCCACGCCCGCGCCGAGGGAAATTGGGTGGTCGAAAGCGAGCGCCACGCGCCCCCTCACCCGGCCTTCGGCCACCCTCTCCCCCAGCGGGGGAGAGGGACGGGGTGAGGGGGCGAGCGTTGAAACACCAGGCGTCGTCGAACTGGTCGTGCGTCCGACGGGACTCATCGATCCCAAAGTCACCATCAAACCGCTCAAGGGGCAGATTGATGATTTGATGGAAGAAGTTCGTAAGCGCAGCGACAAAAAAGAACGCACGCTCGTCACCACGCTCACTAAGCGCACGGCGGAAGAACTCACGGATTATCTGCGCGACATCGGCATCCGCGTGCAATACCTGCACAGCGACATCGGCGCGATTGAGCGCGTGGAAATTCTCCGTTCACTCCGTAAAGGCGAGTTTGATGTTTTGGTTGGAATCAATTTGCTGCGCGAAGGTTTGGATTTGCCGGAGGTTTCCCTCGTCGCAATTCTCGATGCGGACAAGGAAGGTTTTCTCCGCAGCGAAACCAGCCTGATCCAGACCGCTGGTCGTGCCGCGCGGCATTTGCATGGCGAAGTTATTTTGTATGCCGACGTGATGACGCAGAGCATTAAAAAATTTCTCGCGGTCACGGAGAAACGCCGCGCCAAGCAGATTGCCTACAACACCGAACACAACATCACCCCGCGCAGCGTCAGCCGCGCCGTCGAGGAAAGCCTCGCCGTCCAGGAAGATCAGCACGCTGCGGCCATGGGTTTGTTGCGCGAGACGACCACCGACCTGGATGCGACCGAAACAATCCGCGAACTCGAAGGCGAAATGCTGAAGGCGGCCGAGGATTTGCAATTCGAGAAAGCCGCGCTGCTCCGCGACCAGATCAAAGAACTGAAACACATGATTGACGGCACGAAGCCGGAAGTGAAGCCGGTGAGTTATCGGAAATCAAAACGGGCGAGGAAGTGAACGCCACCAACAAAAGCAGCCGCTTGTTGCAACCAAAAATCCAACGACGAGTAATACCGTGCCAAGAAAACGATTGGGGCCAATCGGCATTGTGGGCATGACAGCCTGACTAACAATTCGCACCAACGAGTATTTTTCGGTTTTCAACTCTTCAATTTTAGCAGCCAGTAATTTGTGCAGTTCAACGCGCATTTCGCCCACATTGGTCTGAAGAGTTAAAATTTGCTTTTCTTCATTTGCATATTCTTTTTGCAAGACTTGAAGTTCAGCGGCAGCTTTGGATTTCGCCAAGAAAACGCCATAGTCGGCATAACTGTTGGCTATTGCATTGGCCAATCGCACAGCCTCGTCAGGATTTTCATCCGTTACTTGTATAATCCAAGTAGTTCCAATTTTTCTTTCGGGTGTTATCTTAACTCGGCTTGATAACATTCGAGCGGCTTGGCTATCGTCCAATTTAAGTGCAGCAATCACATTAGTAAGCACCTTCGTCCGAATTTCGGTGTCAGCATTGACAATAAAAAACGGATCGTAACCACTGTCGTCGTAATAAATACCTGGGCGACTTTTTTCATCAGGAAAAACATAGCCGAGATCAATTTTGGCAGCCGCGCGATATTGTGCGGGACTTAACAAAATCCAAAGTCCAGCACCACACAGCGCGAGTCCCGCCAAAAACAGTATTCCGCCAAGAATTTTTGCCGGGTGGATTTTCATTAGTCAGATTGTTTAATTGACCAACGAAACATTGTTCGCGTTCAGCAAATTATTTCTAGCGCCGTTAGCGCGACATCTTTGTAGAATCAAACCCAAACCGAATCAAGCTCCGTAGGAGCGGCATATTCTCACGATTTCGCTCCTAACGGAGCTTCGGAATTTTTTAATTCCGGTTTCTACAAATATGCCAGCCCTGACGGGCTTCCGCGCAAATGCTATTTCGACCGGATTGACGCCTTTGACATTGAGGAAAATCAAATGAAGCGACGTGTTCGCGTTGGTAAGCCGCGTCCCGCGTCAGGCGGCGTGATAGCTGAGGCCGAGTTGGCAGCTGGCGGAGACGGCTTGCAGCCAGAGTTGGATGAGGTCGGAAAGTTTTTGCAGCCACGGCAGCACGCGGCGTTCGAGCGCGTCGGAGATTTTGATGTTGTCACCGGTTTCGCAGACGGCGTTCACTTCGCGGACGATGACGGCAATTTGCTGGAGCTGCCATTTGCGTAGGCGTTCAAAGGAAACGGTGCTGCAAAGTTTGCAGACGCTCTCCGGCATCAAACTCAAAGTCAAAATCGGCTCCTTGAGCTGGCGCGCAATGCCCCACCAGATTTCGCTCGCGGCGGACTGGCTGTTAATCAGGACGAGTGTGAGGGCTTTTTCAATTTCGGCATGAATGCGTTCGGCTTGCTGTTGGGCGGAGGTCAGCAGCAGCAAGGGAAGTTCACCCAGCGGAATGCTGGCGGCGTCCACGCGGTGAAACCCGGTTTCAGCTTCCACCGGCTGGGCGAGGTGAACGGAAATTCCATCAACCACGAGATCTGAAAGAATCCGTTGTTTTTCCAACGCGAGGGTTTCGAGCAGGCTGCGGAGGGCATTCAACGAACCGCACGACGAAGTAATTTTCACCGTCTCGCCGTCCAGCGTGACTTGGATTTTTTGCTGTGCGTCGAAATTTGAAGCGTTCACTTCATCCATAGCCGAGTGGCATCACCATACGTCGGGCTTAAGGATTTTTCGCCTAAAACTTATTAACAAACAATTCACCGACAGGGCTACTTGGCGGGATTCGCGCCGGGCACGCGCAGACGGATGGCATAAAGCGATTCGCTCGCCGTGATGAACAGCGTCCGATGATCCGCGCCGCCGATGCTGACATTGGCCGACCATTTTTCAGGAACATCAATGTGGTCAATTTGTTTTCCCGATGAATCAAACACGCTGACGCCGTTGGTCGCACCGGTGGCGCAGAGAAAAAGATTTCCATCCGCGTCCATCGTCATGCCGTCCGAGCCTTTCGGGCAAAACAGTGTTTTATTGGTCAGCGAGCCGTCCTGCAAAATGTCGTAGCGCCAAGTCCGGTTGGCACGAATGTCGGCCACGAAAAGGGTTTTGCCGTCGGGCGCGCCGGTGATACCGTTGGGCTTTTTGAAATCGGTGATGACCGGGTGCAGCGTTTTCCGGTCGGCGGACAGATAATACACATTCTCGCCCGCAACCCGCGCAGCGTTGGTGTCGCCCCAACCGCGCTTGTAAAACGGATCAGTGAAATACAAAGAGCCATTCGGCGCAATCCAAACATCGTTGGGGCCGTTCAGAATTTTACCGTGAAAATTCGCGGCCAGAACTGTGACCGTTTTGTCCGGCGCGATGGACCACAGTTCGTTCTTCGCTTCGGCACAGACGACAAGGTTTCCCTGCGCATCAAACATAAGGCCGTTCGCGCGGCCAGCGGGCTGGAGAAAAGTGGAAAGTTTTCCGTCGGCGCTCCATTCGAGAATGCGGTCGTTCGGTTGGTCGGTGAAGAAGAGGTTGCCGCGTGCGTCGCAGGTCGGCCCTTCGGTGAATTTGAAACCGCCAGCAAGCTTTTGTAGTTTCGCGCCCGTCGCGACTACTTCAGCAGCGGCGGCGTTCCAAGCCAACAACAGGGAAATGATGAACGGGATGGCTTTCATCGCTGAGCAAAATCTGGCGCGAACGCGGCCGGGAATCCACAAAAATCGTTTCTTGTTTTTAGCCGTGGTGTGACGCATCTTGCGAGGCGTCTCAAACATGAATCCGCAAACCCAGAAGTCCGTGCGCTTTTTGCAGAGCTGGATTATCAACACCGCCGCCGTGCTGGTGGCGACGGCGATTTTGCACGGCCACATCAAATACGACACGCTGCAAAACCTGCTGGTCGCCTCGCTGTTGCTGGGCATTCTGAACGCATTTGTCCGCCCCATCCTGTTGCTCATCGCGCTGCCGCTGCTGATTTTTACACTGGGATTGTTCACGCTGGTCATCAACGCGCTGCTACTTTACTTCGTCGGCCAACTGCTTCAGCCCGGTTTTCAGGTGGACAGCTTTCGCCATGCATTTCTGGGCGCACTTATCATCAGCGTTATTTCTGTGTCACTCAATCTGCTGACTGGCAACGCCCGCGTAACCGTGCAGCGTGGCCGCCCACCTGAACCGCCAAAAAATTCCGGCGGCGGCAACGGCCCGGTTATCGACGTCTAACTGCGCAATCGGAATGCAGCGTGGAGCGTCGGAATCCCCTGCGCGTTGAATAACCGCTCAAAGTCGGTTTTGATTTCAAGCAATTGTTCCGGCGTCTCGATTTTTTTAAAAAATGTTGCGGCCGCAAATACCTCGTTCATCTGCTGAAAATAATCCGCATCATCCGTTCGTAGAAAAACAGTTCCTCCGGGCGCCAGTGCGCTTTGCGCGAGCGTGGGAAATTTTTCACCAATGAGACGGTGGCGGCGATGTTTCTTCTTTGGCCACGGATCGGGAAAATAAACGTGCAATGCCACCGCCGAATTTTTCGGCAGCAGGTATTGTAGAAAGTAGGCCGACTCAATGCGGACGCCGCGCAAATTTTCCAAGTCAAGTCTTCGGCCTTTTTTATCCAGTTTTTGTAGTCGGCCAAGCAATCGCTCCACGCCGATAAAATTTATTTCCGGCTGGCGGCGGGCGTATTCCGCAATGAAGGAAGCATCGCCGCAACCGAGTTCCACTTCCAGTGGCTGGGGTTTTAGAAACAATTTATCCGTCTCCAAGGGCGCAAGGATTGATTGGAAATGAACCGTCAGGCTTGCTTCGGCGGATGGTGACGTGGATGGTTTCAAATGGGCATGACTGACTTGAAAAATGGTCGGGGCGGTGAGATTCGAACTCACGACCTCTTGCACCCGAAGCAAGCGCGCTAGCCAGACTACGCTACGCCCCGACAAATTATTTTGAGAGTGTGTCAGATTTTGATTCTCATGACAATCTAAAGTTAAGCTGTAGCACGGCTCACTGAATTAACCTCCGGATGGAGAAAAAGCGTCGCTTTATGACGCCACTCGCTGATTGACAGGAGATTTTTCGGAACCAAGAGTTGATGATGAAGCCGTAGCTCGAACATAGGTAGGCTACAGGCTTCACGCCTTCCAAATTTTTCCGGCTACCGTTTTGATTGCCGCCATCACGTTCCGCGTGTCCACGATGAGCCGTGCCCAGTCGGCCAGCTGCTGAAAATCCACCGCGTCGTGCGCCGTCGCAATCAGCACGACGTCAAATGAAGAAATAGTTTTTCTGTTCCACTTCACCGATTTTGTCCCAGCCCAATGCGGATGTTCGCGCGTCGGTTTGATGACGGGAACGTGCGGATCGAAATAAGCCACCCGCGCGCCGCGCGCCGCGAGCAAATCCAACAGCCGGTAACTAGGTGATTCGCGGTCGTCATCCACATTCGCCTTGTAAGCAAGGCCCAGCACGAGAATTTTTGCGCCGGAAATTTTTTTCTTTTGTGACGCCAGCGCTTTAGCCAGTCGAGCCACAACTTTGTCCGGCATGGCGCGATTAATCTCGCCAGCAAGCTCCACGAAGCGAGTTTCCTGCCCGACCTGCCGCGCCTTCCACGCGAGATAAAACGGGTCAATCGGAATGCAGTGTCCGCCAAGTCCCGGCCCCGGATAAAACGGCATGAAGCCAAACGGCTTGGTGCGCGCGGCGGCGATGACCTCCCAAATATCAATATACATCGCGGCATAAACGCCCTTGAGTTCGTTGACGAGCGCGATGTTGACGCCGCGAAAAACATTTTCGAGCAGCTTCGCCGCCTCTGCCGTGCGACAGTTGGCCACGGGAACCAAGGTGCAAATGGCGCGGGAATAAACCTTCTTTGCGGCAGCCAAACAAGCAGGCGTGTAACCGCCGATGACTTTGGGAATATCTGCGACTTTGCTCTGCGGATTCGCTGGATCTTCGCGCTCCGGAGAGAACGCAAGGTGAAAATCTTTGCCAGCTTTCAGTCCTGATCCGCGCTCCAAAACTTCGCGCAGTTCGTTTTCTGTCGTGCCGGGATAAGTCGTGGATTCAAGCACGACGAGCTGCCCGCGTTGCAAATGCGCCGCTAGGCTTTTGCCGGTGCGGAGAACGAAGGACAAATCCGGCGCGCGATTGCGTTTCAGCGGCGTGGGCACGCAAATGAGGACGGCTTCAACGTTTTTTATTTCTGCGAAGTTGGTGGCGGCGGAGAATTTTCCAGCGCGGACGAGCTTTTTGATTTCGTCGGCGAGAATGTGTTTGATGTAGCTGCGCCCGGAGTTGAGCGCGCGGATTTTCTTCGCATCAATGTCCAAGCCAATCACACGAACGCCGCTGCGCGCAAATTGCAATGCGAGCGGCAGGCCGACGTAGCCGAGTCCGATGATGGCGATGGTCACGGCGTCAGCTTGCCGGAGTTGGGCGCGGGGCAAAAGCGTTTTTCAATAGGTTCTCCGACTGACTATCGTTGCCCGCCATTTAAAATCTGTGTAGTTTCAGCAAGAATGAAAGTGCGTCGAATTTTTGAATCGCTTGTCTTGGTCTTGGCGCTCGCGTTTTTTTTATGTGGTTGCGCCACAAATCATCCGATGGTGAACACATGGCGAAATCCTCAGTTCTCGCCTTCGACGACAAACACCCTTGCCCTGACCCTTCGTCCAAACCCCAGTCCAGAAGATGCGGAATTGGACCGGATGGTGCTGGCGGAATTGCAGCAATCAGGCTTTGCCCTCGTGCCTGACGCAGAGGCCGATTACTTGATGACGTATGTTTTTAGTGAAAACACCGAGGAACATGTTTGGAAGGAACCTAGACCAGCAGTAGATTTGATGAAAACACCTAGCGTGCCGCTCACGCCGCAAACTACCAGCCAGATTTTTGAACAGTCACTCAGGTCGCAACCAACCGGCAACGTTTTCAGGACATCGGATTATCACTACAAGGATATTCGGCTGTTTCTTTATACAAACCCAAAAAGAAGCGCCGACGGAATGCAGTTGGTCTGGCAGGGGACCATCACAGTTGGCAACAGCACCTCACCCGAACGCGAACTTACCATGCTCAAAACGCTGTTGAATTACTTGGGCAAAGATTACAACGGTCGAGTTGAAGTGACCCGTTAAATGTTCAGTGGATTCAACTCTCTTGCCGTTTAAAAATGCAACCGCTGCAACGTTACTTCTTCAACGTCCGCAGATAGGCGATTGATGCCTTGATGTCGTCGTCAGCCAGCTCAGACGGTTTCATCAACGTTTTATCGTCTTTCTTCAAGCCTTCCTTGATTGCCTTGAACGCCTGATCATCGCTGACGGCGGCTTGCACAGCGGCATCGGAATAATCCTTGGCTCCGAGCTTGGTGCCCATTTTGGTCGCGCCTTTGCCATCTTCCCCGTGGCATTTGGCGCAGTTATCAGCGTAAACCGCCTTGCCGTCGGCGGCGGCGAAAGCGGTGGTGGTGAGGGCGAGCGTGAACGCTGCCGGCAGGGCGAGGAGTGCGAGTTTTTTCATAAGATTAAATAAAATATATTCCATGTGATAAATTTTTTCTAATCAATTATTGCCGAAAAATTGACGGGGATTGCTGTCCGCTAAAACCCGATTGAAGAATTTACAGCCCGCGCACGCCGACCATGGTCTGCGTTTCCACGTCCCAGACTTTCAGGCGCAGACAGTGAAGAATGTCAGACGGCCGGAGCGTGGTGGTTTTGGGGTTTTGCAGCTCGGGCATTTTCTCCAAAACTTCCGGCAAGCGATAGAAGGGGATTTTGTGGTTGAGATGATGAATGTGGTGGTAGCCGATGTTGCCGGTGAACCACGCCATGACGGGGTTGGTCTTCATGTAGCTCGAGGATTCGAGCGCGGCCTTTTCAAAAGTCCAGCCAGCCTTGTCCTTGAATGAAACGCCGGGGAAATTGTGCTGGGCGTAAAACAAATAGCTCCCCATCGCACACGCCAGCACGCGCGGACAGACGAGCATCAGGCACAGCGAAACCCAGCCGGAGCAGACGACCAGCGTCACGCCAATCGCAATGTGCAGCAGCAACGCGAGCAAACAGTCAAAGTGCTTGCGCGGGTTGTTCAGAAACGGATTCACGACCATGCCGTAGAGAAAAACAAAAACATAGCCAAACAAAATCGTCAGCGGATGCCGCATGAAAAGGTATGTGAACCGCTCGCCGCGCGAGGAAATTTTATATTGCTCCTTGGTCATCACCGGATAGGAACCGATGTGCGCGCTGCGGAGTTTGGAATTGTGCGCATGATGATAGTCATGCGAACTGCGCCAAATGCTGCTCGGGCTCAACACCCATATCCCGAAGACGCGCATGAAAATTTCCGCAATCCGTGATTTGGGCAGAATGGCGCGATGCTGTTGGTCGTGGTAAATCACAAACAACCGGAGAATCAGCATCCCCGTCATAACGCTGCAAACAATCCGCACCGCCAATGCCACATGCGGAATCAATGGCAGGCGCGGCAAAGTTCCCGCCGAAGCCACGGCGAGAAAAAAAGTCGTGGAAAGGACAAACCACCAGCTCTTCAATGTGTCGTCCTTCGCAAACGGCTTGGTGCGGGCATGCAAAGTGGAGTCAGGATTCATCATTTGTCTGTGGTATCAGATTCGGCGATGGCCGCACGAAGGTCAATAATCTTCTCGCTGAATTTCGGCTTTGGCGCGGGCGCGGCGCGCTGATAGTTTCAGGGCGATGCCGGAAATCGTCCTCGCCACACTCAACGCGAAATTCATCCACGCCGCGTTCGGGCTGCGCTATCTCTTCGCCAATCTGGGCGAATTGCAGACGCTCACCGTCATCGCCGAGTTCAACATCAACCAGCGTCCGCTCGACATCGCGGAAAAACTCCTCGCGCACAATCCTAAAATAATCGGCCTCGGCATATACATCTGGAACGTGGCAGAAACCGCCGAAGTCATCGCCGTCATCAAACGCGTCCGGCCAGAAATCAAAATCATTCTCGGCGGCCCCGAAGTCAGCTACGAAACTGACGGCCAAAAAATCGTCGAACTTGCCGATCACGTCATCACCGGCGAAGGCGATTTGAAATTTGCCGAAGTTTGCCGCGATATATTTTCGGGAAAACCTTTGGCGAAAATCATTCCCGCCGAACTGCCCGACTTCCCGCGCCTCGTCCTGCCTTACGATTATTACACCGACGCCGACCTTGCGCACCGCATCGTGTATGTCGAAGCCTCGCGCGGCTGCCCATTCACCTGCGAATTTTGTCTGTCGTCCTTGGACATTCCCGTGCGCCAAGTGCCGCCGGAAAAATTTCTGGCGGCCATGCAAAAACTTTTGGATCGCGGCTTGAAGCAGTTCAAATTTGTGGACCGCACCTTCAATCTCCACATTGCCACGAGCAAAACCATCCTCGAATTTTTCCTCGAACGCCATCAGCCCGGACACTTCTATCACTTCGAGATGATTCCCGACCGGCTGCCGGCCGAACTGCGCGAAATCATCGCCCGGTTTCCGCCCGGCTCGCTGCAATTCGAGGTCGGCATCCAGACTTTCAATCCCGAAGTCGGCGCGCTCATCAGCCGCCGGCAAAATTACGAGCGTCTGGCGGACAATTTTAATTTTCTGCGGAGCAAAACCAGTATTCACATCCACGCGGATTTGATCGTCGGCCTGCCCGGCGAAACGCTGGAGAGCTTCGCCGCCGGCTTCGACCAACTCATCGCGCTCGGCCCGCAGGAAATTCAAGTCGGCATTTTGAAACGGCTGCGCGGCACACCAATTGTCCGGCATGACGCCGATTGGCAAATGGTTTACAACGCGCATCCGCCCTATGAAATCTTGCAGAACCGGCTGATTGATTTCGCCACGATGCAGCGACTGCGGCGCTTTGCAAAATACTGGGATTCGATCGGCAACAGCGGCAATTTCGTCGCCACCGCGCCGCTCCTCTGGCGCGACGGGTCGCCGTTCGCAAATTTTCTCCGCTTCAGCGACTGGCTTTACGCGCGGCTCGGCCGCACGGACACCATCGCGCTCGCGCGGCTGGCGGAACTGCTGTTTGAATTCCTGACCGCCGAATTGAAAACCGGAACCACTCTCGCCGCCGAAACGCTGTGGCGCGACTGGCAGCGCGGCGGCCGGCGCGATCCGCCGGAATTTCTCCGCGAATTTTTGCCCGCCGCGGCCGTCCGCCGTCAAACGGAAAAATCCCCGCTGCCCAAGCGCCAGGCGCGGCATCTGGCCGCGTGAACCGGCAAAACTGTTTTGCCAGCGCGCCGCCGTTTGCTACGCTGCGGCCATGCGAATTTCCGTTTGGGCTTTTGTTTTCGCGCTGGCTCTCAAGGCGTCCGGCGCGGAACTGCATTTTAATTTCAGCGACACGCCGGAGGGTGCGACGCCGACGAATTTTCAAGCCGTGCTCGCGGGCGGCGGTCCGCCCGCCGTCTGGAAAATCGTTTTGGACGAAGTGCCGTCGGCCTTCGCGCCGATGACGGACCAGGCGCCGGTCGTCACGCGCCACGGCGTGCTCGCGCAGACGAGCGGCGACATGACGGACGAGCGTTTTCCGATGCTGCTTTACACCGGCGAGAGGTTCCGCAACTTCAAGTTCACCACGCGGTTCAAAATCGTCGGCGGCATCACCGAGCAGATGGCCGGCGTGGTTTTCCGCTATCAGAATTCTTCGAACTATTACGTCGTCCGCGCCAGCGCGCTCGGCAACAACGTCCGCTTTTACAAGGTCGTGGACGGCCTGCGCTCCGATCCCATCGGGCCGTCACTCGCCGTGACCGCCGGCGCGTGGCACGCGCTCGGAGTCAAATGCGAGGGCACGCAAATCAGTATTTTCTTCGACGACAAGCTGATCATGCCGCCGCTCGGCGACAATTCCCTGAACGACGGCCTGCTCGGTTTCCGCACCAAGTCGGACGCCGTCGCGTATTTTGCGGACGCCTCGGTGGATTACGTGCCGCTCGTTTCCGCCGCGCAAGCGATGGTGAACCGGCTCGTGGAAAAATTGCCGCGCCTCCTCGGCCTGCGGATTTACGTGGCGGAAACGAACGGCGCGACGCGCGTGATCGCCAGCAAGGACCCGGCGGAAATCGGCAAGGAAGGAACCGACGCCGAAGCCGCCGCCATCAAAGACGGCACGGTTTCCTTCGGCCGCGAAAAAGGCGTGGTGCTCGTCACGCTCCCGTTGCACGATCGCAACGGCGAAAACATCGCCGCCGCGCGCGTGCAACTGAAATCATTTTTTGGCGAGATGCAGGAAACCGCCCTGACCCGCGCCCGCACCATCGTGAAGGAAATGCAGGCGCAGGTGGAATCGGAAAAAGATTTGCAGTAGCCTCAACCCGCCGCGTCCACGCTGACGATTTCGCCGTCCTCGCATTCCGCGCGGACTTCAAACGGTCGGCAGCAGACTTCGCAATCCGTCGTGAACCGCTGGCTGGCGACGCTCACGTCCACCGGCACGTCGAACGACTGGCCGCAGAACGGGCACTGGATGGTGACGAATTCTTCCATAAAATAAAAATCATCTCGCGGGATAATACGAAGGTGGAATTGGTGGTGGTGGTGTTTTAGTGATTTCCTTTGGTTGATTGATGTTGGGAACAAGACTGCGAGTATCATTCAATTCTGAAAAAACGGTTGAATACATCATGATTGGCAAACTGGTATTTGAATCGGAATTGTTCGTAAAATTTCTATCAATGTGAAATTCCCAATGATCTAAAAGGCTGTCTCCAACCAGTAATGACAAACAGTAATCGCCGCTTTTTTGAATGGGCAAAGACAGCACGTTGGCCTTACCCGCAAACGCGATGCCCGGCCACGCTGCCAGAATCTTCTCGTTTGCTGATTCGGATAACTCAAGCACAAAGGAATGAGAAAGATATTGATCTTGGACAATTTGTCCAATCCCGACTACAACCGCAGCAGGCATTTCGTTGGCTCCAAAATAATTGTGGTAAATCACTACTGTCCGGTTAAGGTTTTGCTGACAGCGATTTTATTTCGGTAAAATCTGGCTATTCTCGCTGTCCGGTCATTTTTCGATTTCAATTCTGCGACGCTTCCTTGAGGGTGACATCCCGCATTCCAGCGGTTTT
>CAIXFY010000011.1 GCA_903918885.1 uncultured Verrucomicrobia subdivision 3 bacterium | reverse complement strand
AAGTAAGGCCGCACAGTCGGCTGGGCAATGAGAGCCCGGCGATGTTTGCGGCGCGAAGCTGTCCATTCCCAGCTCCGGTCGGGCTTCGCCCTCCCTCCACAGGGAATGGACAAAGAAACAACGAAAACATAAACTCAAACCAGTGCTTGGACTAACACCCAACATGGTCCAGAAAGTCGAGCCCGGTCAGATCTTGTACCGCATTTCCAGAACGTATGGATGTGCTCTGAGTTGTGGTGTGATGTTTTCCAGTTCTTCATTCGCTTCCAAATAATTGCCAAGCTCAAGCCACCCTTCAGCTGCTTCGAGGTGTTTGTTGTCTGGATGAGGAAGGTTTTTGAGATTTTGACTCATTGCGCTGAGCTCCGATAAAACCGTTGGCTGAATACTGTTGTGTTGAGCTGCGTGAACACAAAGGGAGCTGGGTTGGTAAAGACCGGAATCCAGTTTGGGGCAGCGAGATTGGTGGTGGCTTGAACGACGTAGTTTGATCCCGCCGTTCCTGTGACCGTGAACTGGAATTGTTTGTTGATGAATGCAAACGAACTGAAGGTTGGGGCGATGGCTGGTGAATTCGTGGTCAAAACTTGGGTCACGATTCCTTGTACAGACAAGTCAGGTTGCGAGTTTCCAGCCACATCCCACACATACCAAACCCCTGTCGAAGCCCCGTTATAGTTCACGATACGGAAAGTGACGTTGGTGTTTGCCCCTACGTTCTGTAATGAAGCATAACCAGAAAGATCGATGGGCGCGTTCGTTCCTCCATTTCCCGCCGCAGAGTTGGAAAACGTCATCACATCTACGAAAGCATCGTTACCGACTGAAAACTGTAACAGCGAATTCGTTGGCCCGGTGTTAGAACGGCGGCAGTCGAAACGGTTGATGCTGGTGTAGGAGACTTTGTAGCCGTTGCTTGCGGTGAGGCTGAAGGTGGCGAACACATTGGAAGCAATGGCTGACGCGGCTGACTGATTCGTGAAAGCAACCCCGCCCCAACCATTCTGTGCACCAGCGTTGTTGGTTCGCATATTGGAACTGCGGGTCAGCCCAACGACAGCGAGGTTGGGTGCGAAAGTGGTAGAAGGAAATGGCGAAGGTCCGTAGTTGGTTAACCCGTTGACATCCCAACCAGCTAAGATGCCGCTGTAAACCGTGCCACCACCACTTCCAATCACAGTGAAACTGTTGGTAGAAATGGCCGTCCCGCTCAGTGTCGTGACACTGATGAAGCCGGAGCCAGCGTTGGTGGGGACCGTAGCAGTGATTTGATTGCTGGAGTTGATGGTGAAGTTAGCGTTCGCTCCATTGAAAGCGACGGCTGTTGCGCCAGTGAAATTTGTGCCGGTGATGACAACGATCGAATTTGTTATGCCACTGGTTGGGGTGAAGGTAAAGATGCTGGGTGGTGGGTTTGTCTGACCATCAACCTTTGATCGCAAAGCCGCTGCAATATCAGGAGCCAATGCTGTAAAAAATGTGAGACCCGTATCGACCTGGATCTGGTTTGCTGAAGTCACATAATTTGGCCAGGTGTTTGTAGCGCTGTCATTGTTGGGAATCTTGATAGCGATGACTCGATTCGTGGCGGTGATGCGGTTTGTTGCCGTGCCTAGACCGGGAGGAACGACGACCGCGATTTTCCAAGTGTAATCAGGAATGAATGGTCCGTTTGTGAGTCTTGGTGTGCCGTAACCGCTACCGCCACAGATCAGCAGCAGTTCGTAGTTATTCGTGGATTGAACCAGATCGCGGCAATAATTTTCAAACTGCAACCAAACGCCAGAATTGTTCACTCCACTTTGAGGCAGGACATTGGACATGAAGAATACGAGGTCATTGTTGGTGCTGGTATCAGTTCGGTCTTTGGAAGGACACAGATGCCCGCGATCCCAACCCGCGCCATTGTAGATGCTGGTGGCGTAACGAGTGAAGTTGGGTGGGAGGTTGGTGTCTGTAACGAAGGTGGAACGAGAATTGGTGCCGATATCACTAGACGTCAAATCCCAGCTCGCCCAGTTCGGTTCCCCTAAATTGTCACTGTAATCCATGGCTTCGACTGAGCGCTGGATTAAATAATGGTCGTGGTTGTTGGTGTCGGTGGTTGCGTTGGAAGGGTTACCGAGCTGCATCTGAAGGTTGATGTCGACGTAGGCGTGAGCAAGATCTGCACTGACAAGCAGAACGAAGCTCAAAATCAACTGCGTAACGAACCGAGTCATTTGAAAGATTATCGTCCCTGAAAAGCGAGATGCCAGAAAAAGTTGAAGGAGAGGTTTTTAATTTCTCTATCACTTCGAGGTGATTCTAATTCCTAGCCGTATCTCAACAGATTTGTGGTTTAGATCCAGCCCTGCACCCATTTCGTCGGATCAGTCAATTCCTCCCACCTCATCGTAAAACTGCGCTTAGTCAACACCGCCTCCATCACCACCAGCTCAATCAGGTGCTTGGGCTGTTCCGGATCAATCACCTTCGTGATCAGAAAATGCTTCTCCTTTTCTTGAGGATTCACCGCCGTCCATTTGCTCAACCTTAGCTTCTTGGGATTGATTTGGTTTTGGGTAGGAGAGGGCATGACGGAGTTTGGAATGAAAACAATCTTCAGTGAATAATATTTTTTCCCCTCTGACCAAGCCTTCATATTGCCATCCATCATTTGCATGAGTTTAAATCCTGTAAATATGAATACCCCAAATCAAATTACGATCAACATCACTGGTCAACTCACGCTCCATTGCAAAAATGTGGAGCCGGTCCTTCGCGCACTTCAAATTCAAGCACCGGCAACAAATCCAATGACCGCCAATCAGATCTCAGCAAAACCTGATGAATCCAGCTTCATTACGGAAATGCAACTGCTTAAGAAATTATCAGTTAGCCGGCGCACAGTTTTTAGTTGGCGGATGGCTGGCAAAATTCCGACTGTGAAGCTTGGACGACGGACTCTTTATCACTGGCCGAGCGTTGAAGCTGCTCTGCTACGTCATCAGCGCGGCGGGTGGTGATGGCTTGTGTCATGATCTCCTCGGAATGAATTGTTCAACCTGAGTTATGGCAAAAACTATTTATCCCACAAAAGTTAGGACTCAAACGACGGGTTTCCAAATACGTGCCTTCCTTTTTTTCACAGCTGTCGGCGGCATCACTGAAAACCAGCGTTTGCCATCTGCTTCGGTCGCCAACTCCAAATATTCTCGCTGGATGACTCGTGGTGAATTGCCGCTCTCCAGCGCCACTTTCGCAACATCGTGTGTGACCGCAACTCGGTAGCTGATATAGGAGTTGCGAAATTTGTTCGCACCCACATCAATTCCCTGTCGCTTACCGTGCCGATCAAAGGCTTGAAAGAGGGCTTGAGCACGTTGCCACCGGGCACAAATTCGGCCAGTGGCTTTTTTATGAGGAGCAAGCCAAGCAATTAAGTTAGCGGGCATGGGAACAAGTCGCCGCTGTTTCGTTTTTGTCACTTCGGCGGGCAATGTGATGTATTTGCTCTCCAGATTCACATGCTCCCAACGCAGGTTTAACATTTCTTCGGTGCGGACTCCGCAAAAGGCCTTGATTGCCATCGGAGGAATCAGGCGATCAGGAGCACTGTGTAAAACCTTTTCAATTTCTTCTACGGTAAATATTTCATTGGCTGGCGAAACGACATCCAAGGTTTTTACTGCCTCAGCTTCCGTCGGCATGCCCTTCGGCAAATATCCATTGTCTCGCGCCATGTTAAACAACTGCACGACAGAATTGCGGTAGTGATTACGGCTTTTGGGGGCAAGTTCAACTGCGTTGCCTTTTTTGTCTCGGCCCTTCAGCGTGCGGATCCAATCAGAAATTTCTGATGTTTTCACTTCCATAATCGGTTTTGGAAAAGCTAAAGCAAAGGCTTGGAGTCGACGCTTCATGTCGCGACGGTGATATTCAGATTTGCCGTCAGCTTCAAGATTGGCGTTTAGTTCTTTGACAATCGTTGGTATGGACTTGTTTTCTTTAACAGTTTTGCCGAATCGGTCATAAAAACGAGCCGCTTCCATCAGTGAAATTTTTTCCAGAATCTCGCGAGCGGCGACATATTCCTTCGCGACTTCATCCAACGAAACGTCAAATGGCGCAATCAGGTTTTTTGCTCGTGCATAGATTATGATGTCCTCTCCTTTGAGTGTGAGTGCGGTCGTATCCTCGTTAAGAATCGCAGTTCTGATGGAGTCGGCTTTGTCTCGGGCTGATTGCAAAGAATTGTGGCGGGTACGAATTCGTTTCCCTCCTTGGTAGTAGGTGACGACATAAGAGTCGTAGGACTTGGCATCGGACGCGGCTGATGTGGAATTGCCGGCTTGAGACCGTTCGGCCTTAAGTGGATTAAAGTAAATCCTGATGGCGGTGGAACCCGCCATAATAGTGATGGGAAAAGTGGGTTGTCTCGGCATAAAAGGTGAAACATTGTCACTAAACCGCCACTAAATTTCCAGTTTTTTCTGAAGAACCATCGAAACATTGGGAAATAAGTGGAGCGGGTGAAGGGAATCGAACCCTCGTCTCAGCCTTGGGAAGGCCACATTCTACCATTGAACCACACCCGCGTCGCTGGCCACTGGTTTCTAGCAGACCGTGCCGTCGCTGGCAACTGCTTTAGCACCGTTCAAAATACGGCTTCCAATTTGCCGATAGCCGAGCGCAACCGGTCGCCAATCAGTTTCAGTCGTTCCGTCGCAGTGATTTTGCCGTCGTCCACATCGCTGACATAGAAGCTGTCAATCGCCGCGCCACGCTCCGTCACAATGCGCGCGGCGGAAATATCCAGATGCAGTTCCGCCAGCGTCTGTGAAATTACATAAAGCAAGCCCAGCCGGTCTTCCGTCTCGATTTCAATGACCGTCCGCTCGTCCGAAGTGGTGTTGTCGAAATAAATTTGCGTTTCAATCCGCTCACCCAGATATGCCGAGTAAATAGACTGTCCCGATTGCTTGGCAATGAGCGCGCGGAAATCCACTTCTTCGCCCGTCATCACCGCCTCCAGCAGGTCAGAAAATTTTTCGCGCTGCTCCTTCTCCGCCAAGTTGCCGGTGCGCGCGTCGTTCACAAAAAAAGTGTCCAGCGCAATGCCGTCCGCCCGCGTGAAAATTTGCGCGCCAAGAATATTCAAACCCGCCGCGCTCAACGAACCAGCGATTTTCCAGAACAACCCGGCGCGATCCCAAGTGCACACTTTCACTAAGCTGTAACCGCGATCGCGCTCGTCAATCCACGCTGTCACCGGCGCGAGCGCGCGCGACCCTTCCAGGATCAACCGGTGCATGAACCGGTGCGCCAGCTCCACATCGTCAACGATTTGAGCAGGCGTGTGGATCTCATAATACCTTTGTGGTAATTGGCTGAAATGCGCGTCCAGCTCCTCGTCCGTGACACGGTTTGGCGCGATTTCACGAACAAAATCACGGAGTTCTCCGCGTGCCTTTTCAGAGGCGCGCAGAAATTCGGTTCCGCCGGTCAACTGCGCCATCGCGCGTGAATGCAACTGCCAGAGCAGTGTGTCCTTGAAGCCACTCCACAGCTTGTCGCTAGTGCCTTGGGAATCGGCAAAGGTCAGCAGCATCAACAGATTCAATTTCTCCGACGTCCCCACCTGTTGAGCAAAATTGCGGATGACTGACGCATCATCCAAATCGCGCCGCTGCGAAATCGTGGCCATAAGCAGATGGTTTTCGACGAGAAAATCCACGATGTCCGCCGCAATCTCGTCGAGGTGCAGCCGCTTGGCGGCGCGCATCGCCAGATTCGCGCCGACGGCGGCGTGCTGGCCTTTTTCATGCGCAGCGGCTTTGCCGACATCGTGCAACAGCAGCGCAAGGTAAAGTAGCCCCGGCCGCTCGAGGTTTTGAAAAACTGGCTCGTAGTTTTTGAACGGCGGCTCCTTGGCTTCCCAGATTTTGTCAAGTTGCTCCAGACAGACCAGCGTGTGTTCGTCGGCGGAGTATTGGTGGTAGAACTCGTGTTGGACCAGACACGTCAGCTTGCCGAATTCGGGAATGTATTTGCCGAGAAAATTCACCTCGTGCATCGCGCGCAAAATGTGCGCCACCTCGCCGCGCCGGTCGAGAATGGTCAGAAACATTTCGCGCACATGCTCATCATTCAAAAATTCGCGATCCACGAGCGAAAGCTGGTTGCGGATGAGTTGCGCCAAGTCGGGATGCATCGTCAAACGCCGTTGCTGTGCCTGCAAAAACACGCGCATGAGCCGCCGGGGCGAATCGCGGAAAATCCGGTTGTTCGCCGCGCGGATTTCGCCGTTAACGAACAAAAAACCGTCCACCGGTTCCGGCATTTTCTTGGGCGTGGCGCCGGGCAGCAGTTGGCGCAGCTTCGTGAGCCGACTCGTTTGCGCGGGCGACAGCAACGCCATGCGCTGTTCCAACGTCCGCGTGATGAGATACACGTTGCGCATGTGCGTGTAGAGGTCGCGCATGAATTTCTCGATGCGCAGGCTAGGCGAGCGGTCGGCGTAGCCGATATTGTGTGCGATGGCCGGCTGCAAATTTTTGCCCAGCACATCTTGCGGCCGGTTGGTGTGGTAATGCATCTCCGTCCGCACGCGCAGGAGAAATTCATGCGCGGCCTCAAGCTGTTTGCGTTCCGCTGCGCTGACAAATTCCTGCGCCTGCAAATCGCGCAGTGACCGCGTGCGGTATTTGAAAAACGACATCCACAGCAGGTTTTGGAAATCCCGCAAACCGCCGCAGCCGTTTTTAATGTTCGGCTCCTGCATGCACGCGGAGTTGCCGTGCTTGGTGCGGCGCGTCGCCTGATCTTCCAAGCGCATGGCGATGTATTTGTCCTCGTAGCCGAGCACGCATTTTTGGACAACGGCTTTTTGGTATTTGGCGAACAACGCCGCGTTGCCGGTAATCAGTCGCGACTCAATGAGCGAAGTTTTGGACTGCATGTCCGTGTTTGCCTCCTTCACGCAATCATCGAGGTCGCGCACCGAGTAACCGATTTTTAAGCCGATGTCCCAAAGTGGATAAAGAATGCCGTCAATCAAACGCGAAAGTCCCGGCAACGGTTTACCGCCCGACACCTGCCCCTCGTGCAGAAACATGAAATCAATGTCGCTGTGCGGATTCAGTTCCGCGCGTCCGAAACCGCCAATCGCCACCAGCGAAATTGAGAGCGCCGCCACCGGTCCGGGCGGATTCGCCACCGCCTCATTCCACAAATGCCGCAGCAAGCCATCGAGAATCGCCGCGCGCGCCTGGCAGATTTCCACGCCGTCCGCGCCCGCCCGGTGCAACAGCTTCAGCCGGTGCGATTCCACCTTGAGAAAAGTTTTGTAACGCGCGAGCTTTTCCGCCGGTGCGGCGTTCGGCGAAAAGGACAGCCGCGCCTCGGCGGCGGCTTCAATTTTCTTAAGCAAGTCTTGCACGGGCGCAAAAGTTAATGTTTTGAAACCGCCGCCGCCAGCGAAACCTTGTCGCCCGCGCGGTGTCGGCTAGACTTTTCGCCGATGTCCGACCATGCCGATCCCGATGCCGTGCTGATGCTGCGTGTGAAACGCGGCGACCGCGCGGCCTTTGCGACGCTGGTCGAGAAATACAAACAGCCGCTTTTCAATTTTGTTTTCCGAACCTTGCGCGACGAAACCGAAACCGAAGACGTCGCGCAAAATACCTTTCTCCAAGTCTGGAAATCCCGCGCCCGCTACGAACGCACCGCCAAATTTACCACCTGGCTTTTCACCATCGCCCGCAATCTTTGCCTCAACGAAATCCGTCGCCGCTCGCGCCATCCCGCTGAATCGCTCGAAGAAACCCATCCCGAACACGACGACCAGCCGTCGCGCCAATACGAGGACAAAAAAGTTTTTCTGCCCACGCAAAATGTTTTACACAGCGAACTCGCCAAAAAAATTGAAGAGGCTTTGGCCGAGCTGCCTGAAAACCAGCGCACCGCAATTCTGTTGTGCCGACAGGATGAAGTGAGCTACGAAGAAATCGCCGATATACTTGGCTGCTCGCTGTCCGCGACGAAATCCATCATCCATCGCGGCCGCGAAACGCTCAAAGAAAAATTGAAACCGTATCTCCAAACCGGCGACTGGGATATTTGAGTCACCAGTCCTTCACCGGAAGATTCGGGTCGCGTGGTTTGCCATCCGGCTTCAACTGAAAAATCTGCTCATTGCCCTTTTGCGCGTCCAGCAAACGCTTCGCTTCTTCCTTTGTCATTTCGCCCGGCTTGACCGGCTGACCTTCGCCCGGTTGGTTTTCTGGTTTGTCGCCGTTCTTTTTATCGTCAGCCGGTTTTTGCTGTTCCGGCTGCTTTTGCGGCTCGTCTTTTTTCTGATCGAACTGATCCTTCTTTTGCTCGTCTTGCTTCTTTTGGTCGTCGGAATTCTTCTGCTGCTGGTTCTGCTGCTGTTGTTGCTGGTTTTTTTGCTTCAATAATTCCTCGAGCTTCTTCAACTTCGCGTCGTCGGGGTAAGTCTTCAAACCCATTTCCACCCGTTCTAGCGCGGCAGGAATGTTGTTGGAAATGTAAGCCTGCGCGCCGCTGTTGAAAAAATCTTCAGCGGGTGCGAGCTGCGCGCCAGCTTTCGGCGCGACGCAAAGCAGCAACAGACTAAGGCTGATGAGGAGTCGCGATGTCATCAATGTCCTTTAATTTTTTGGTGAACTCTTCAAATTGTTTGCCAGCGATTTTATATTTCTGCGTCAGGCCTTGCATAATCTCAAACGCGGTATGAAATTCCGCGCGCTGCACCGCCTGATCCGCACTTGCCTTGGCCGACCGCAACGCCGCCTTGAGTGCGCGCACCTGCTCGGCCGCCCCCTGCGCGAAACGATAATTAAAAATCGCGTCGGCGTCGTTCGTATTGAGCAACACCGCTCGCGAATAAATTTTTGCCGCCGCGTCAAAGCCTTGTTCCAGGCCGTCCAAATCTTGCGCCTGTTTCGCCACCTGAAACTGCACATTGCCGAGGTTATAAAACGCCTGCTGCTGCAATTTCAGATCCGGCGAGAGCGTCACTTGCTGGAATAATTTCTGTGCGAGGTCGAAATTTGTCGCACGATATGCCGCGTCGCCCGCGTTGAAAGCCAAACGCAAATCGTTCGTCTGCACTTCCGCCAGCTTGGAAAATTCCGCCAGCGCGTTCGTGTAATTTCCCGATTTATATTCACGCAACGCGCCGGCCGGCGAAGCGTTGGCAGAAAATGAAATTAGAAAACTAACCAATAAAATCGAGGCGTTGGCGATGGCTTTGGACTTAGCAGCCGTCCGCAAGGACCGTTCCGGCAACAGGAATTCCACGAACAACAGCAGGAGCGCCACCGCCAGCGGCCATTGGAATTGTTCGTGATAGCGCCGCACCAGTTTTTCCGCGCCTTCCGATTTTGGCAACGGCGCGAGGCCGCGTTCGTAAAGCGTGTTGATCGTATCCGCGCCGCGCAACGGCAGATAAAATCCGCCGGTCGCGCCGGCGATTTGCTGGAGCAGACTTTCGTTCAACTTCGTTTTCACCACCTGACCTTTTTCATCGCGAATGTAATCCGAACCGCCGTTGCCATCGGGAATTTGCACCAGCGTGCCTTCTGCCGAACCGATGCCGATGGTAAAAATTTTTAGGCCTTCCTTCGCCGCCGCTTGCGCCGCCGCCAGTGCGCCTTCGTCGTTATCTTCGCCGTCGGTGAAAAGCACAAGCGCTTTGTGATTGCCGTTTTCTTTGAAGGCGGCGAGCGCGGTTTTGATGGCCTCGGCCAACGCCGTGCCGCCTTGCGGAATGGAATTCACATCGAGCGCCTGCACGCTTTGCTGAAATGCGGTGTCGTCAATCGTCATTGGGCAGGAGAGAAACGCCTCGCCCGCGAACGCCACGAGTCCCAGCCGGTCGGCCTTCGCCGTCTGCATCAATTCGAGCGCGGCGAGTTTGGCGCGACCGAGTCGGCTCGGCGGAATGTCCGTCGCGAGCATGGATTTGGAAGTGTCCACCGCCACGACGATGTCCAATCCGTTTTGCCGCACTTCTTCTTTGTCGTAACCGTATTGCGGCCGCGCTAACGCGATAAGCAGCAGCGCCGCCGACGCAATGATCAACGCAAAACGAAATTTTCTACGCGCTGGAGAAATTCCCGCAGTCAAGGTAGCCAGCAACCGCGCCTCGACAAATTGCGTCAGCAATTTTTGCCGCGTGCGTTCGCTCCACCAAAAAAAGAGTGCGAGCGTTGGCGGCACCACCAGCAACAGCCACAGTAAGTTGGGATGCTCAAATCTCATGGCAACCTCCGCAAAATAGTCTGGCCCAATCCGGGTTCCAGCAGCAGCAACGCGAGTCCGCCGGCAACGAACCACGGAAACAGTTCGTCGAACTGCGTGTATTTTTTGATCGTCGCGTCGGTCTTTTCCAGCTTGTCGATCTCCGCGTAGATCTGCCGGAACTTTTCCGCGTTGTCCGCGCGATAATATTTTCCGCCCGTCTTGTCCGCGATTTTTTGCAGCGTGGCTTCGTCCACATCCACCGGCACATTTTGGTAGCCGACTTTCTGGCCGTTCATGAACACCGGCATTGGTGCGGTGCCGTGTTCACCGATGCCCACCGTATACACTTTTACTTTCATCGCCGAGGCGGCCTCCGCTGCGAGCAACGGATCCAGCTTGCCGGAATTGTTTTGTCCGTCCGTCATGAGAATCACGATTTTACTTTTCGCCTTCAAGTCGCGCAGCCGGTTGATGGCCGTGCCAAGGCCGTCGCCGATGGCTGTGGAATTTTGTTCAATCGCGCCGATCTCGAGCCGATCCAGATTTTCCTGCAAGAAATCGTGATCCAACGTCAGCGGTGTGCCGATGAACGCCTGCGACGCGAACAAAACCAAGCCGATGCGATCGTTCGGGCGCCGGTCGATAAATTTTTTCAGGACCGAACGCGCCATGTTAAAACGGTTCACGCGTTCGCCTTTCACCACGAAATCTTCCGAGATCATGCTGCCCGACATATCGAACGCCACGACGATGTCCACACCGCTGGCTTTAACTTCGGTCGTGCTTTTCATCAAGCGCGGTTGGGCAAGCGCCACAATCAACAGCGCCAGCGCCAGCCAGCGCAGTGCCGCTAGAAAATTTCCCGCCCGCGAACGCCGCGCGCCGGCAAGTCCCGCCACCAGTTTCACCGAGGAATAGACAAACGCCGGCGACGAACCGCGCCGTCCCTTCAACCACGCCGCCAGCGGCAGCAGCAGAAGCAACAACAACAGCCATGGATGCGCAAACGTCATTTCGTTTCAGGAATTTGGACTTCCGCCGGCTTGGTCTCCTCAACCAAGTTCAAAGCCGCGCCATGTAATTCACGCAACTCCTTTTCGCCCGGTTCATATTTGGCGAACTTCACCAAATCGCAGTTCTGCAAAAATCCCCCCAAGCTTTCCTTTTGCGGTTTGGCCAGCAGATCCGTCCCGCTCAACTCGCGCAGAAATTCTTCCGTGGTCCGCTCCGGCGCGCGGAAATTGAAACGCTCGTCCAGATACGCCCGCGCCGTATCGGACACCGCGATGACGAATGGCTTCGGCTGCGCGATGAGCGCCAGCGCCTCGTCCAATTTTTGCTTCGCGCGCACGTGCGCAGGAACCGGCGGCACGAACGCGATTTGCGCACGCCGCTT
>CAIXFY010000010.1 GCA_903918885.1 uncultured Verrucomicrobia subdivision 3 bacterium | reverse complement strand
AGCGGGCATCGGCCTGATGTGCATGAAGGTGATGCGCAACGCAAAGAAGATGCCGCAGCGGATTCCGGAATTTGATAAGCTTGGGCTGACCACGCATCAAGCGGCGTTGCACGCGGTATGGAGCGACCACCGGGTTTCCGGCGCCGTGGTGTGGATCGCCAACGACACCGAGATGGCCATTAACACCGAGGCGGCGCGCATTTACAAACATCCTTTGACCGCCGAACACAAGACGCTGTTGAAAAATCTGATGCTGGCCAGCGACCCAGTGTTGTGTCCGGGTTGTGCTTCCTGCAAGACCTTCGCTGAGGCGCATCCGCTGAACTTTAACAAGATTTGCCGGTTCGTCGCTTACTACGAACAGGACGGCAATCTCGAAGTGCGGGAACATTATCAAGCCATGCCCGCTGCGGAGAAGGATACAAATGGAATTGATCTGGTGGTGATGCGCGAGCGCTGTGATTACAAGATTGATTACGCGAAGATCATCGCAAAGGCAGAACGCTACTTTGCTTAATAGTCGTTTTTCCAGACAATCCTTTTAACTGCCGCATCCCGGTTTTTGCGGAAACCAATTCCCTTGACCTGCCACTGCCCACGAAATCATATCAACCAACATGAAGAAATTTTGCCTAAACACATCTGTCGGATTGGCGATGCTGACCGTGGCGCTGAATCTTGGCGCCGCTGACTCCGGCGACGTTTTGAAATATGTTGACCCGCTCATCGGCACGGGCGATCACGGGCACACTTTTCCCGGCGCGACCACGCCGTTCGGCATGGTGCAGTTGAGTCCCGACACGCGCACGGCGGCTTGGGATGCGTGCGGCGGCTATTACAACGATGACACCGAGATTTGGGGTTTTAGCCACACGCACTTGAGCGGCACGGGAATTGGGGATTATGGCGATGTGCTGCTGATGCCGTTCACCGGCGAGGTGAACATCAGTTCCGGCACGACGCAAAAACCCGACTATGGCTACCGTTCGCCGTTCAAAAAAGAAAATCAAGTGGCCACGCCGGGCTACTACAAAGTTTTTCTCGACCGCTGCCAAACCACGACGGAATTGACCGCCACGCCGCGCGTCGGAATTTCCCGCCACACTTTCCCGCAAGCAGAGAATGCTGGCTTCGTCATTGATATGAAACACAGCCTCCAAAATAAAAAAGTTTTGGAAGCGGAACTGGAAATCGTCAACGACCATGAAATCGCCGGCTGGCGGCACGTCAGCGGCTGGGCGCCGAACCGTTGGATTTATTTTCACGCGGAATTTTCCAAGCCGTTCAAGGCCGTTTTGTATTCCGATGACGTCGCGCAGAAAGCGCTCAGCGTGACCGGCAATAACGTGAAGGCCAAATTACAATTTTCCACCACGGCGAAGGAGCAGGTTTTGGTCAAGGTCGGTATCAGTCCGGTGGACATGGCCGGCGCGAAGAAAAATCTGGTTGCTGAATTGCCGGGCTGGGATTTCGATGGCGTCGTGGCGGCGGCAAAGAAAGTGTGGGAAAAACAACTCGGTGGCATCCAGATTTCCGGCAGCAGCGAAGAACAAAGGAAAGTATATTACTCCCCCAGAATGTTAGGCCAACAACCCGCTCACATCCGGGGTTCCGGTGGCAGCGAGGATCAAAAGAAATCTTTTTACACCGCGCTCTATCACGCCTCCATCTGCCCCAACATCGCGAGTGATGTGGATGGCCGTTATCGCGACATGAAGCAGCAGATTCATCAGGATGCCAATTTCACGAACTACTCGACCTTTTCGCTCTGGGATTGTTTCCGCGCGCAACATCCGCTGCAGACCATCATTCATCCCGACCTTGATCAGGCTTGGATTCGTTCGCTGCTCCGCACCTCTGATGAGGGTGGCATTTTGCCGATGTGGCCGCTCGCCGCGAATTACACCGGCTGCATGATTGGGTATCACGCCGTTTCCGTCATCGTGGACGCTTACATGAAAGGCCTGCGCGACTTCGACACGAACAAAGCCCTCGACGCGGTTGTCTTCGCTTCGGTGTATGACGACAAGAAACCGATTCCCTACAACTCGGACAAGACGAAGAACGAACTGATGCCCAAGGCGAAATTGTATAACGCCACGCTAGGTTTCATTCCCGCCGACCTGGAGGTCAAATCCGTCTCCAAGGCACTGGAGTTTGCTTATGACGACTGGTGTATCGCGACGATGGCCAAAGCCATGGGGCGCGCGGACATTGCCGCTGAATATTTTAAACGCGCGAAATACTATACAAATTATTTTGATCCCAAGACCGGCTTCATGCGCGGCAAAAAACGGGATGGCACTTGGGTTGAGCCGTTCAACCCGACGGATTCCAATCACAAAGGCGGCGAATACACCGAGGGCAACGCGTGGCAATGGGCTTGGTTCGTGCCCCAGGACTTGCCGGGCTTGATGGATTTGTATGGCGGACGCGACGGCTTTGCCACGAAGCTCAACGAGACGTTCACCACCGCACCCGTTCAGACTGGTCCGCTCACCGACCAGATTGACCGCAACATCAGCGGCCTCATCGGGCAATACGCGCACGGCAACGAGCCGAGTCATCACATCGCCTATCTGTTCAACTGGGCGGAACAACCATGGCGCACAGACGAACTGGTTTACAAAATCATGACCGAATTTTATCCGGCGTCGCCGGCGGGCTTGATCGGCAACGAAGATTGCGGCCAGATGTCCGCGTGGTTCGTCTTGAGTGCGATGGGCATCTATCAAGTGACGCCGGGCGACCCGCGTTATTCACTCGGACGACCGCTGTTTGACGAGGCGCGCGTCGCATTGCCCAACGGAAAAACTTTCGTGGTGCGGATGAAAAATGACGCGGCAAACCATCCGTATGTGCAACGCGTCACGCTGAACGGCGTGCCGGTGAAAACGCCGTTCATTTCCTACGCCGAAATCATGGCCGGTGCGGAATTGGTGTTTGAAATGGGCGGCCAGAAAACGGTATTTTGGAAATAGATTCTCATAATCAAAATCCCAAAATAAATTTCGGCCATGAATTTTCGCGCCTCATTCCGCTTCCCGATTCGCACTAAAATATTCGGCCTGCTCTTGGCAGTTGCGGCGATACTTTTGAATGAGTCGTCATTGTCAGCGCAGGAATCAGCACCGTCTTGTTGCGGATTTCCGGTGGTGCTGACCGGCAACATTCACCACTTCCGCACGCCAGCGGAAATCAAAGTGACCGGCGCGGACAACCCGGCGGTGTTTGCCGGCGAAGTTTACGGATCGTCGCTGACCGCCACCGTTCCCGGACTGCCAGCCGGCAACTACACCGTGGAAATTGACCTCGCGGAGACTTACAAAAAAGCGCCGGGCCAACGCCTGATGGATATCGTTTGCGGCGACAAGACGCTCGCGAAGCGGCTGGATATTTTTGCCGTGGCCGGCGGTTTCGCCAAAGCCTACCGCTTCATCGCCCAAGTCGAACACCAAGGCGACGCGTTGAACGGGCCGCTGGCGATTACTCTTACCGCCGTCAAGGGCGATGCGAAGTTCAACGCCATTTTCATCCGCAATTCCTCCGGCGATGGCGTGGCCTCATTTTTGGCGACCGAAGCGAAACCAATGGCCGCCGCCGCCGACAGCAAAATTCCCATCGTAAAAGAACCAGCCATTTATCTGGACGCAGACAAGCCGCTGGACGCGCGCGTGGACGACATAATCCGCCGCATGTCCTTGGAGGAAAAAGCCCAGCAACTCGCCAACAGCGCTCCGGCCATCGCACGGCTAGGATTGCCGGCATATGATTATTGGAACGAATGTCTGCACGGTGTGGCGCGCGCGGGCAAAGCCACGGTTTTTCCGCAGGCGACCGGCATGGCCGCCATGTGGGACACGCCGCTGATGCAGCAAATCGGCGATACCATTTCCACCGAAGGCCGCGCCAAATATGCCGAGGCCGGTTACAGCAAGGATCATCGGCGTTATTACGGTCTAACTTTTTGGACGCCGAACATAAATATTTTTCGCGATCCGCGTTGGGGACGCGGTCAGGAAACTTACGGCGAAGATCCATTTCTGACGGCGCGGCTGGGCGTGGCGTTCATTCACGGATTGCAGGGAGATGATCCGCATTATTTGAAGGCGGCGGGCTGCGCCAAACATTTTGCCGTTCACAGCGGGCCTGAACCATCGCGACACATCTTCGATGTCGCGCCGCCGGAACGCGATCTTTACGAAACCTATCTTCCGCAATTCGAGGCGGCGGTGCGCGAGGGCAAAGTCGCGGGCGTCATGGGCGCTTACAATTCGTTCAACGGCGTTCCCTGCTGTGCCAGTCCGTTTTTGCTGACGGAAACACTCCGTGAAAAATGGGGCTTCGATGGCTATGTCACTTCCGATTGCGGCGCGGTGAGCGACATTTTCAAGAATCACAAGTTTGTGAAAACGCCCGAGGAAGCCGCCGCCGCCGCGCTCAAGGCCGGCTGCGATCTCGAATGCGGCGCGAACGACCATCGCGTGCAGGCGGTGAAATCCGGTTTGTGCTCGGAGGCGGACATTGACCGCGCGCTGCATCACCTGTTGAAAATCCGTTTTGAACTCGGGCTATTCGATCCGCCCAGCCGCGTGCCCTTTGCGAGCATTCCGGCGTCGGAATTGAACACGCCCGCGCACGCGAGGGTGGCATTGCAGGCGGCGCGTGAATCCATCGTGCTGTTAAAAAACGACGGCGTGCTCCCGCTGGACAAAACGAAACTCCACACCGTCGCGGTGATCGGGCCGAACGCAGATTCCGTTCCGGTGCTGGTCGGGAACTACAACGGCACGCCGGCCGCGCCGGTGACTTTTTTGCAGGGCATCAAAAACGCGCTCGGCAGTCAGGTCAGCGTCACGACCGCCATGGGTTGTCCGATGGCGCTGCCGGAAGGTCAAACACTTGATACGCAGTCGCCGGGTTTTCAAAACGCGATGGAACTGGCGCGCGCGGCGGATGCGGTCATTTTCGTCGGCGGCATCAGCGCGGAGTTGGAAGGCGAAGAAGGTGGCAAGTTCAAGAAGTTGAAACTGACGGGATTCGCCGGCGGCGACCGTTCGGAAATCGAACTGCCCGCGCCGCAGACCGCCTTGCTCCAGGGATTGCAGAAGACCGGCAAGCCGGTGGTGTTCGTCAATTGCAGCGGTGGCGCGGTGGCGTTTCCGTGGGCAGCGGAAAATCTGCCGGCGATTTTGCAGGCATGGTATCCGGGGCAGGCCGGCGGCACGGCGCTGGCCGACATATTGTTCGGCAATTATAATCCCAGCGGGCGATTGCCGGTGACTTTTTATCGCGCCACCGCCGATTTGCCAGCGTTTGAAAATTACGCGATGAGCAACCGCACCTACCGTTATTTCACGGGTAAGCCGTTGTATCCTTTTGGCCACGGCTTGAGCTACACGCGGTTTAAATATCGCGACTTGAAAGTGAATTCGAGTTCGGCGAAAGCAGACGGCAAGTTCAGCGTGTCGTTCAATTTGAAAAATATTGGTGCGTTGGCAGGCGACGAGGTGGTGCAGCTTTATGTGCGGCACCTGAATTCCAAAGTGCCACAACCCATCCGCAACCTTGCCGCGTTTCAGCGCGTTCATCTGATGGCCAACGCCAGCACGACGGTGAACTTGGAATTTCCAGCCAGCGCCTTGCGCCAATGGGATGTCGCGGGCAAGCGCTATGTGGTGGAACCCGGCGAGTTTGAGATTGAAGTCGGCGCTTCCTCGGGAGACATCCGGACGAAGGCGCAAGCTGAAATTGTCGATTGAGTCCAGCCTACCCGCTTTAGGGGATAGTCGCCCGCGCATAACTGGCGCATCATTTTTCAAACTCACAAGTTTAGTCTTGGGCGGTAAAACGATTTTTCCCGCAGACATTGAATTGAAAAGTTAATTACAAAATGAATCACATCAGCAAAATCATCAGTGCGGCCGCCCTTGGCATCATGCTGGGTAGCGCAAACTCAACCCAAGCCGCCGACACCATTCTCGCCGGCGAGGATTTGAACGCCATTAACCAGCAGGTAGCCAAACTGCTGTCGCAGATGACGCTGGACGAAAAGATGGATTTCATGCATGGCGACAAGGAAGTCATGAAGTATGACGGTCCGCCGTCCATTCCGCGTTTAAATATTCCCGCCTACATCATCGCCCACGGACCGCATGGCGCGCGCGTCACGACCATTGACTCAGAAACGGGCAAGAAAACCCTCAAGGCGGGGACATATTTTTCCTGTTCCATCAATTACGCCGCGAGTTGGGATCCGGATTTGGTGGAACGGGTGGCGCAGGGATTTGGCAAGGAGGTTCGCTCTACCGGGGATGCAGCGGTTGCAGGTCCGGCGTTCAATATCATTCGCGACCTGCGTTGCGGACGCTCCGCGGAATATTACACGGAAGACCCGTATCTTTGCGCCCGCACGACCGTGCCGTTCACGCTGGGCATGCAGAGCGAACACGTCATCGCCACGCTGAAACATTTTGCCTGCAATAACCAGGAAACCTTCCGCGGTTCGATTGATGTCACCGTCAGCAAGCGCGCATTGAATGAAATTTATTTGCCGGGCTTTGAATTCGCGGTCAAGGAAGCGGATGCCATGAGCGTGATGAGTTCCTACAATCTGGTGAACGGCCAGCACGCGTCGGAAAATCCTTACCTGCTCACCGACCGCCTGCGGAATGCCTGGGGCTTCAAGGGCTTTGTGATGTCCGACTGGTCAGGGACGCACTCGACGGTGGCGCCAGTTCTCGCCGGTCAGGATTTGGAAATGCCGCGCGGCGATTGGTATGGCGACAAGTTGAAGGCGGCGGTCGAAGCGGGAAAAGTGCCCATGTCCGTGATTGACGAGCGCGTGGGCAACATTCTCCGCACGATGATTGTGGCAAAATGCTTTGATCCGAACTTCAAAAATCCGCCGGCCTCGGTTTTCAAAAGCGCCGAGATGAAAGAATTGGCGCACCAGTTGGCGCTCGGCTCGATCGTGCTTTTGAAGAACGATAACCAAGTATTGCCATTCGACCCGAACGCCGTGAAAACAGTGGCGGTGATCGGGCCGCATTCGAGTTACGGCAAACAGTTCAACGAGGGCAAATATGATTATGTGCTGTTTCAGGAAGGCGGCAGCGCCAATGTCGCCACGCCGCAGGCGGACATGGTCACGCCGTTGCAAGGCATCAAGGCGTTGCTCGGCGACAAGGTGAAGGTCGAATACACGCCGGGTTGTTACGCGGAAAACGGCTGCGGGCCGATTGATGCAAAATATTTGGTCTCGCAGGACGGCAAGCCCGGATTGAGCGCCACTTATTTCGATGGAACTGATTTCAAAACGGTGAAGCGGCAGGCGGTGGAGCAGACCGTTTCCTTTGAATGGGATCATGACCCGCTCGTGCCGGAAGCCGGCCGCTCGAAGAAAAACGCCCCGAAATTTTGCGCCCGCTGGGAAGGCAAATTGGTCGCGCCCGAGTCGCGCGAATACACCTTTGAATTCCGCGTCGGCGGCAAGGCGACGCTTTTTCTGGATGGCAAGGCGGTGTTTGAAAGCAAGGGCAACAACGAACAGTGGTGGAAACAGGCCAAGGTCAACCTTGCGCAGGGCAGCCACGATATCCGCGTGGAATATCAGAAGACCGGTGACAAGGGCATCATGAAATTGTGGTGGGACTTTGAAAACGTGGCGTGGACGAAAAAGGCGGTGGAACTGGCGAAATCCGCCGACGCGGTCATTCTCAACGTCGGCGTCTCCGGCAACGCGGAACGCGAAGGCCGCGATCGCTTCCAAGGTTTGCTGCTCAACGCCGCGCAGGAGAATTTGATTAACGCCGTGACCAAGGCGAATCCGAAGACGGCGGTGGTGACCTTCACGGCCGGCGTCGGCATGGAACATTGGATTCACAATGCGCCAGCGGTGTTGCAGGCGATGTATCCGGGCGAACAAGGCGGCAAGGCCATTGCGGAACTGCTGTTCGGCGCGGCGAATCCGAGCGGCAAGCTCACTGTGACGATTCCCAAGTCGGAGGATCAATATCCCAAAGGTCACTGGGTGAACACCGAACCTAAAATTGATTACAGCGAAGGCGTGTTCGTCGGCTATCGCTACTTTGACGCGAACAACATCGAGCCGCAGTTTCCGTTCGGTCACGGTTTGAGTTACAGCACTTTCAAATATGGCGAACCCAAGTTGAGCCAGACCGCCATCAAGAGCGGCGATTCAGTGACCGTGACGCTGGACATCACCAACACCGGCAATCGCGCCGGTGCGGAAGTGGTGCAGCTTTATGTGCATCAGGACAAATGCTCCGTGCCGCGTCCGCCGAAGGAATTAAAGGGCTTCAAAAAAGTGTTCTTGAAACCGGGCGAAACACAAACCGTCACGCTGACGCTGGACAAACGTTCCTTCGCGTATTTTTCAGAAGAGAAAAACGACTGGGTGATTGAACCGGGCAAGTTTGAATTCCAGATCGGCAGTTCCTCACGCGACATCCGCCAAACGGCAACCTGCGCGGTGAATTGATTAATTTCTCGTAGCCCCGAGATTAAATCGCTGCTTTGAAATGGCTGAATTCAGTCAAGCCGTTTCACGTTTGCGTATTTGATGCCCATGGCCGATGAACCTTCGTGCAGGATGGCTTCGAGACGGCCGTCACCGGCGGGGATTTGGATGCTTTTGAATTCACATTCATTTTCCCCGGCCTTGATGGGTTGCTCCAACGACACTCCACAGCAGTTGAGATGAGCCATGCCGTTGGCCTTCAGCGGAGCAAACAGCAGTTTGACGGAATAATGTGCGGAGCTAGCGACGTTCAAATTCCAGTAACCGATGCCTCCTTTTTTGGGTGGCGGTTCGTGCCAGTCTTGCCGGGTCAACAGCACCGGGTTCTCAAATTTGGTGCCGACGACAATGGTCTGGGGTTTCCTAAAATCGCGCTCGCGATTGAGGCCATCAAACCACGCATCATACGCCGACTTGAGAGTGGCGACCCGTTCTGGATTTTTCGTCGCGACATCGTGCATTTCAAATGGATCGTGCGCCATGTCAAACAGTTCGAAGCTAGTTTTGCCCGGCCACTTGTCGCCTTCGCCGCCCAGCGCTTGAACCAGTTTCCAATCCTGCGAACGCACCGCGCAGTTTTGGTAGCGCTGGGGAACGTCGCCGCGATGCCACTGGAAAAATAGCGTGCGGTCGGGCCAGTTCACCGCCGCGCCGCGCAGCAACGGCGCCAGACTGAGGCCGTCGAACTTGACGTTCTGCGGCTTGGCCACGCCACAGAGATCCAGCAGCGTCGGCGTCAGGTCAATGTTGCCGGCGATGCGATCAACCTCATGTCCAGGCTTGAATTGCCCCGGCCAGCGGACGTAGCAAAACTGGTGGATGCCGCCCTGGTAAGGCGAACCTTTCCAACTGCGAAACCCCGCGTTGTAACCATTGTGCTTCTGACAGCCATTGTCGGAAAAAAGCACCACAATGGTGTTATCGGCAAGCTTGAGTTCGTCCACTTTAGCGAGCAACCGGGCGACATTTTCATCAATGTTCTCGATCATGCCATAAACAGCAGCCAGATCACTGGCGTTATGCTCTGCGGCCATGGGGTGACCTTTGCTGGGAAAATTGGTCGGGTCAAAAACTTCCGGCGGATAGTGTTTGCGGTATTCTGTTGGAACTTGGTGCGGCGCATGAGGACAATTGAACGGAAGATATACAAAAAACGGCTTGGTTTTATTATCCTCAATGAAACCAATGGCCGCCGTGGTAATGACGTCGGAAATATATCCCTTGGTTTTGACCCAAGTTCCATTGTGGCGCAAGGTAGAATTAAAGTAAGCGCCTTGTGCATCCTCCGGGTCGGGTGGGTCACCCGGTTGAGCCAAACCGCCACCGTTGAGCACAAGAGATTCTTGGAAGCCTTTGTCCATGGCGCGTCGGGGATAATTGTCGCCCAAATGCCATTTGCCGAAAATGCCGGTGCGATAACCCGCGCTCGCAAACATCTGCGCGAGCGTGGTCTCGTTGGTATCCATGAGCGAACGTCCCAGATAAGTATCTATCACTCCGGTTCGATAGTAATCGCGTCCGGTCATCAAACCGGCGCGCGTGGGTGAGCACACTGGCATCACATTAAAATTGACGAGTGACGTGCTCTGGGCGGCAAAGCGATCTATGTTCGGTGTGTGGACTACCGGATTGCCTGTGGCACCGAGTTCACCGAAGCCTTGGTCGTCGGTGAGAATCACGATCACATTTGGCTTGCGTTCACCGGCAAAGACGGGCGTTTCCGAAGTCGCAAGAATTGTTATTGCGGTGACTGCACAAGTGAGGAAGAAACGGTTGGCCAGATTTGAGTTCAATTTTTGTAATGCAAAAGACGCGGCGAATGCCGGGGCTTGCAAAGTAAAATGGTTGTGACGCGCATGAATGTTGCCCCATCCGAGTCCGGTTGAACATCCCCGAAAGCGGGCATGTTGAAAGTGGAATCCTCAACAAAAACTGCCGAGGTTCGGCGGCCATCAATTTTTGTCGTCGGCTTTGGCCTCACGCACCACTGATCGCGCCTTCACGCTTTCCAATGATGGCGATTGCACGCGCGTCAGCCATTCCACCAGCAAGCCTTTCATGCGCTCGGCTTCGGCCCGGTATTTTTCGTGCTCGGGATTCTTGCCGATGAAGTTGTTGACTTCTTCGGGATCATTTTTCAAATCGTAAAGCGCGTCGAGCGAGGTAGCGGTTTTGGTTCGCCCAAACATTAACTTCCACCGCCCATCGAACACCATGAAACCCGGCACGGAACTGCTAGGCCACTCCGAAACGACAAACCGGTCTTTCCTAGCTTCCTTGCCTTCAATGAAGGGCCGCAGGCTTTGGCCTTCGGACGGATGATTAGCCTGACCGAGGTAATCGAGGATGGTTGCAAACATATCAATCTGGGAGGCGGGCGTCCGAACCACGGTGTTGGCCAGGATTACTCCCGGCAGACGCATGAGCAGCGGCACATGCGCGGAGCCTTCATAAAACACCATTTTGCTGTGCATGCCGTGATCGCCGAGCATTTCGCCGTGGTCGCTGGTGAAAATTACCAAGGTGTTCTCCGCGAGGCCGAGTTCGTCGAGGCGTTTTAGAATTTTTCCAATCCAATCATCCACCTCCGTGACCATTCCGTAGTAAATGGAACGCATTTGCTGAATGTTGCCGGGGTTTCGATAAATGTCTTCGCCCGCTCGGAACTTGGGACCATACGGTGAGTTAGTGCGGAAATCATTGATGCTGGTCGGCACGGGAATTTTTTCCGGCGGATACAGGCTGTAATACGGCTCGGAAACCACCATGGGCGGATGCGGTGGATCAATTGAGATGGTCAGCGTAAACGGCTTGTCTTTCAGTCGTTCCAAAGCGGCGATGCCTTCCTTCGCGGTAAACGCGGTATGGCTGAATGCTGGCGACATCACCAGTCGGCCATACATTTCTGCTTGAGAAGGTTTGCCGGACGGCTTCTTACCGTAATTTTCGTCGAGCGGAATCGGAATGTAATTGCCTGTCTTGGCTGGCAGTTGATCGGGCTTGATGGGCGGTTGCGTGGCGTTGTCCCTGACAAATTGGAAAAAGGCTTCGCTTTCGGAAATATCCGCCTTGCAGCCGGGCGGCGGAACTTTTCCGTTGAGCCAGCGCACCGGCTTTGTGTAGTCGGTCGCAAGCCGGTAAGGGCTGTGATACTTGCCGTGATATTCGCCTTGATAGCCGTTGTGCAAAAGGATTTGGTCAAAGGACGGAAACGGTGGCGCGTCGGTTTTATCCGCATCGTTATTGCTCAAAACATGATTCGATTCAATGCTATGCCCCGTGAGAATTGCCGTGCGCGCCGGCGTGCAAACCGGACACGCCGAATAAAAACTGGCGAACCGCGCACCCTCGCTCGCAAGCTTGTCAAAGTTTGGCGTCTTAATGACGGTATTGCCGTAACAACTCATCGCGTCCCAACGCTGCTGGTCGGTCATGATGAAAAGCAGGTTAATCGGCTTTTTCGCCGCCGCTTTGGTGTTGTCGGCGTGGCCGCAGATTAACGAAAGTGCAACGGCGAAAATGGCGGCAATAATTTTTTTCATGGCGGATGCAACCGGAAACGCAAATCACTTCGGCAGTAGCGCCACCAGCTCGTCATGCGGACGGGCGATGACGTGAGCCGCGATCAGTTTGCCGAGTGAGCCGATGGCCTTGCTGCCGGCGTCAATCGCCGCCGTCACCGCCGCCACGTCGCCGCGCACGATGACGGTGACGTAGGCCGCGCCAATCTTTTCTTTGCCGACAAGCGTGACGTTCGCGGCTTTCAACATCGCATCGGTCGCTTCAAGGATGGCCGTGAGTCCCTGCGTTTCGAGAATGCCAATGGCTTCTGGTTTGTTGCTCATAATTTTATTTTCAGGTTGCGGAAAATCGGTGGGCAGAAATTGGTCACGTCCGCCGTAAAGCGGATTCTGCGCGTTTGGAAAATGAACCATTGCGTCCATGCCTTCGGCTGGCCGCGCGATGGCTTGCACGATGGCCGTCGTGCCGAGCCGCGTCGCCGTTTCATCGGCGACCGACAGGGCGGCTTCAATATCCGAAATCCCAGCGCCGCCGAGCCGGATCAGAATGTTCTCATTGCCCGTCGCCTCAAAACCGAGAATCCGGACGCGCGCCGCCTTGGCTGCTGCATCCGCAACGACAGCGGCGATGCTCAGGAACGGAACTTCGATGAAGCCCAGCGCGCTCATTAATTATTTTTTCTGCGACAACATTTTGCCCATCACCTCGCGCACGAGATTTTCAATATCTACGCGGTTCGGCGGAACTTTGGACGTGGCGCAGCTTGAACGCTGACACTCGCTGGCCGCCTCGCCGAAGCCGCAGTCCGCCAGCACGCACGCCAGCTTGCCGCGCATTTCGGCGACCAGTTTTTCCTCGTGAACCGACAGCGGAAAACGCGCGTGACCGGCTTTGAAACCACGCAGTTCGTAGCCTTGCCGAAAACCTTCTGGAAAATTTGGCGCGCCGACCATCAGCGAAAACAGTTCCAGCAATTTGAACTGAGTTTGCTTGGCGGCGTGCCAATTGCCGGCGCGGGCTTCGTTGTAAAGTTTCATCACCACTTCCGGCGCGACGCCGCCACTGGAGAGCGTGCCGCCGTCCGCGCCCATGAACATCGCGACGCAAAGCAATTCCTCCCAGCCGATGAGCACGGAGAAGTCCGGCCGCTGCGATTTGATTTCCTGCAAGGTCTGCTGGAAACGGCACATATCTTTGCTCGTGTCCTTCGTGCCGACGATGCGTGGACAGTCGAGCGCGAGTCGCTTCAAAACGGGAAGAGAAATTTCATTCGCGAAGACCGGAATGTTGTAAACGACGATGTCGATCGGTGACTTGGCGGCGATTTCGCGGAAGTATTGCTCGATGCTTTCCTGCGTGAGCTTGTAGTAATACGGTCCGGTGATGGACACCGCGCGGCAGCCGAGGTCAGCGCAGTAGCGACACATTTCCAAGACCAAATCTACGTTCGGCTCGGCGGCACCGGCGAGAATGGGTTTGCCCGCCGCTTCTTCGACAACAATTTTCAGCACGCGCTTCCGTTCCTCGTAGCTCAGGCGGATAAATTCGCCCATGCTGCCGTTCGGATAAAATCCCGTGACGCCCTTGCTCACCAGCCAGCGGATGATGCGGCGCAATTCCTCCTCGTTGATGCGCCCCTGCGCATCGTAGGGCACGATGTTCGGAACAAAAATTCCTTCAATGGCAGCCATAAAGTATCAGATACGATAAATGTTTTCGGCGTTTTTGTAGAACACTTTCTCACGTTGCGTTTCCGTGGCGTCGTCGAACAATTGATCTGATGCTTCCACCCATCGTTTCAAAGTGGCCGTCAAAGTGCAGACCGGCCAGTCGCCGCCCCACAGGACGCGCTCCCAGCCGAAGTGCGTCACGACGTGTTCCACCCACGGGCGCAAATCGTCCACCGTCCAATTTTCTCCCGCGTAGGCGACGAGGCCGCTGATTTTACAGGCGACATTCGGTAGCGCGGAAATTTCTTTGATGTCCGTGCGCCACGGGTCAAACGCTTTGCCTTTCACATCCGGCACGCCGCAATGGTCGAGAATGAACTGAACGTCCGGACATTTTTTCGCGAGCGCGGCGGCCAGCGGCAATTGCCGCGACAACACGCACACATCAAACGTCAGTTTGGGCGCGGCGAGTTGGCGGATATTTTTTACGAACAAGTCCGCTTGCGAAGTTTCGTCCGGCACGACGTGCAACCCGCGCCGGATGCCGCGCAGCTTGGGCAGTTGCAGCAGCGCTGCGAGCTGCGCCGGAAAATCCGCGCGTTCCGGCCGCGCGGCGGCGATGATGCCGGCGATGAGCGGATGTTTGTCCGCCAGCTTTTGGATGTGCTGCGCTTCGGCGAATGAATTGGGTTCGTCCGCATCGCACTCCATAAAAATGGTTTTCTCGACGCCGGTGTCTTTTGCCGCCACCAGATAATCGTCGAGCAGAAAACTTTTGTTCAGCGCCGGAATGCCCGCGCACCAAGAATAGGAAAATGTCCGCTGATCCAAAAGATGCTGATGGGTGTCAATGCGTTTCATGTTTATTTTACGGCGGTGATTTCCGCGAGATGATTTCCGTAGGTGAGCGACAGCACCGCGCCGACCAGCACCAGGAAGGCGAGGCCGACGGCGATTTTGGTCGCGAGTCGCGAGCCGCGCCATTCGCGCAGCACCACGCCGACCACAATGCTGAACAAAATCAACATGATCATGTGAATCGCCCAGCTCGTGAACTGGTAATCGCCCATGCGAACATGGCCGAGATTGTAAAAGAAAAACTGTCCATACCACAAGCAACCGGTCAGCACGGCCATCGCCCAATTCACCGGCAAACTCGCGCGTTCCGTGCTGGCGGGCAGCTCGACAATTTCGCCGAGCGTTTTATGCCTGCGGTGCAACCAGAGACAATAAATTCCCGTGGTGATGAAGGCGCCGGTGTTGGAAAAAATATAAACCACATTGCCGCGAAACACGCCCGCGCCATGCTGCGAAGCCACGTCCGCAATCGGTTCGCCCGCCGCGAGTGCAAAGCCATACACGGCGGACAGCACGCCCGCGAGCAGCGACAGCAAAAGTCCTTTCATGAGCGAAAAACCTTCGAGCTTGGATTGCGCGCTCAAATCGCGTTCCTTCATCCGCCCCGCCGCGCCGGTGAAGGCGATGCCCAAAATGCCAATGACGATACCGCCAATCACCCAGTTTGCCCCCGGCTTGCTCAAGGTCGTGCCGAGCGTGCCGGCGACGAGCGGTGGAATCAATGTTCCCAGCACGGTCGAAAGGCCGATGGCGATGGCGTAGGTCAGGGAATAGCCGATGTGGCGGATCGAAACCCCGAACGCCGTGCCGCCGATGCCGTAGGCTGCGCCGAGAAAAAATGACGCGAGCATCGCGCCGCGCGGCGCTTCGGCCAGAACTTTGCCGAGTTCGGGTATCGTCAGCCACGCGCCGAGGATGGGCAGCAGAAACCAGCAAAACGCAGCCTGCACCAGCCAGTAGCTTTGCCACGACCAGCCGTTGACGCGTTTTTGCGGCGTGTAGCACAGGGCGGCAAAGGCCGCGCCGACCGCGTGAAAGGCTGTGCCGAGGAGTGGATTGGGAGGAATCATATTTTATTTTGTTTGAATCTGATCCGCGTACGCGGCGGGGTTACGGTATTTCACCGTTTGCAAATGTTCGCAATAAAGCACCAGCTCGCCTTCGTTTTTGAAAACTTCGTAGCTCGCGCGATACAAACCCATCTCCTTGTATTTTGGCGTTTTCTCCAAATCGGTTTTTATGGTGTAAAGCGTGTCGCCAAGGAAAACCGGCTTGATGAAGCGCAGCTTGTCGTAGCCGTAGCTGAAGGCGTTCACGCAATTCGTCGCGACCAGCCCAAGACCGACGCTGAAGACCATCGCGCCGGCGACGAGCCGTTTGCCGAACACGCCTTCGGTCTTCGCAAAAATTTCATCCGCGACATACGGGTGCATGTCCATCACCAGCGCGTTGAACTGCATGGATTCGCCTTCGGAAATCGTGCGGCGAATTGAACGCAATTTTTTGCCGATGATGATGTCCTCGTAAAACCAGTTCTCGGCATTCCATACTGGAATCTCTTTGTGCCGGGCCGGATCGGGATTGGGATTCTTCATGGCTAGTCCAGGTGAAAAACTTCTTCGAGCGGCGACCAGATTTCATTGGGCGCACGGTCGGGCAGCAGTTCAAGGCACGGAATGCACTCCGCCCACCAGCGCTGCGTGGTCTCATCCGCCGCAATGATTTTCATGTCCGCGTCAAAGTTTTCGCCAGTGTATTCAAAGTAGCTGAACAGATACGGCCGCCCGTCCGCCAGCGTGCGGAAATAAATCGAATAATTCTGGATGTGACATTTTTTGATCATGGCCAGCACGCCCGGCCACGCGGCGGCGTGCAATTCCTTGTAGCGCGCGACTTTTTCCGGCTTCACACCGACGACCGCTCCATAGCGTTGGATTTTGGTTTTCATGTCAGACCGAATTCCTTGGCGATTTTTTCTGTGTGCTGGCCGACGCGCGGCGCGCCCAGCTTCGACTTGAACCGCACGCCGTCAATCGTGATCGGACAGCGTGTCGTTTTCATTTTCGGGCCGTCCTCACGCTGCACTTCCATGACCCAATCCAGTTGGGCAAACGCCGCGTGCTGGAACAACTGCTGCCAGTTCAAAACTTCGGCGCACCAGTAATCGGCTGGCACGAGCCGGTCGAGCCAGTGTTGCGTCGGCTCGGCCTTCAAATGCTCTCGGATGAGCTCCTTGATTTCGTCGCGAGCGGTGAACCAACTTTCGGGATGCGTGTAAGTAGCCAGCGCGGGGAGTTCCAACAGCTCCGCGAGTTTGATGACCGACCCCATCGCCAGCGCGAGGAAACCATCCGCCGTCGCGTAGATTCCATAAGGCGCACCGAGATAGGCGTGGCCGTTGTTGACCGTGCTGCGTTGCGGCAATTTCCCGCCGTCGTTGAGAAAAGTTGTCGTCAGCTCAAACTGCAAATCCAAAATGGATTCGAGCAGCGAGACTTCCACTTTGCCGCCCTTGCCGCTGACGCCGCGCCGCACGAGACAAGCGAGAATTCCTTGCACCAAATGCGCGCTGGACGCAAGATCGCACACCGCGAGCCCCATCGGAGTCGGCGGACGATCCGCATCGCCGCTCAACCACACGAGGCCACTGCGGCTTTGCGCGAGCAAATCCTGACCGGGCAAATCCGCCCACGGTCCGGTCGCGCCGTAACCGGTGACAATGCCATAGACAATTTTCGGATTGAGCTTGGCGACATCGTCGTGGCCCAGGCCGATGCGTTCCATCACGCCGGGGCGAAAATTTTGGATGAGCACGTCGGCGCGGGCGATGAGCTGTTTCACCTGCGCGAGATGCTCGGGATTTTTCAAATCGGCGGCGAAGCTCTGCTTGTTGCGGTTGATGGAATGAAACAGCGTGCTGTCGCCGTCGAGCTTGAGGTTGGTGATGTAAAGCTGGCGGCAGATGTCGCCCGTGCCGGGGCGCTCAATCTTGATGACGCGTGCGCCGAGATCGGCCAGCCGCATCGCCGCGCCCGGGCCGGCGAGGAACTGGCTGAAATCGAGAACGAGCAGTCCTTCCAATGGTTTCATGATTTTTTGCGGACGAGTAACAAATGTTCGCACGCGAGCACGGTTTCGTTTTTCTGGTTGAACACTTCCACGAGTTCGCTCACGACGCCATGGCCGGGTTTCTTGTGTTCGCGCTTTTCCTTGATGGTCACACGCACGCGGATGGTGTCGCCAATGAACACGGGCTTGATGAAACGCAGCCGGTCGTAGCCGTAGGAAAACGCCTCGGGATTGATCGTGCCCGCCGTCATGCCAACCGCGACGCTGAAGATGAGCGTCCCATGCGCGATGCGCTGTTTGAAATCCTGCGTCTTGCACCATTCGGCGTCCATGTGGTGCGGATAAAAATCGCCGGTCTGCCCCGCGTGCAGCACGATGTCCGTCTCGGTGATGGTGCGGCCGAGCGTCTCGCGGGTCGCGCCGACGGCGTAGTCTTCAAAAAATTGGGATTGGATCATGCGTCAATGATGTTGTGTCAGCGCAGTGCGGTAAAGGCGGTTTAATTCGCGCGCGGCTTCGGCAGGGTTGGTCTTGCCAGCGATGCAGTCGTGCGCGACGGGAGTGCCGGCGTCCTGAAAATCCATGTAGCCGGGAAACTGCGGACGCAGCAGCGCTTCGTCGAGTGTTTGCAATGTGTCGCGGAAAAAATTCGCGCTCGCGGCGTTCACGGCGTCATCCAGCCACGCGGCGCGATGACCGGGCTGGCCGCCGCCTTGAAAATAGATTCCCTTTTGCGTTTCCGGCGACGCGGTGAATTGCGCGAAATCCATCGCCGCGCGGGGATTTTTTGTTTTGGACGAAACGGCGATGCCCGCGCCGCCGAGCGTGGAGCGCAGACGAGTTCCATTCAATGTGACGAGGCCACCGGCTTTGAGCAAATGCTCCGCGTAACGTGGCCGCGAGTAATTCGAGTAGCCGTAGGCAAACGGACAATACGCCGCGCGCGGATCATCGGTCTGCGACATCCATTCGGCGGTGCGAATCGGATTGCGTCCGATGCACGCCGGGTCGCAGAGGGCGACGAGCTTGCGAAGCTCATCCAGTGCCTGCACGAGAATTTCATTAGGCGCAACGCAATCGCCGGAAAACGGCTTTTGCCCGAGCGCCGCGCTGAACATGTAGCTGTGCATCAGCACGTCAATCGGAAACGCGGACACCGTCACAAATCCGCGCCGCGCCAGTTCGATGACTTCCTCCCACGTTTGCGGCAATGTCAGTTTATGCTTCGCGATTAAGTCCGGTCGCCACGTCGCGATCGGCGTGGCGGCATCTGTTGCAAGCGTCCATTGCTTGGCTTTGAAACGGTAGCTGTTGTGCGAACCGCCGACGGAATTGGCCGCCTGATCGGCAAGAAATTCCACCGGTAAAAAATCTTCAAACGGCAGCAGCAAACCTTCCGTCGCCGCCAGAGCGGTGTGCGGATGATCCATGATGATGAGGTCAAACTGCGCGGCGAGCTGTGCCAGCGAAGCGTCGGCGAACGCCTGCAACGAGCGTTTTTCCCAGACGATGCTCACGTCGGGATGCAATTCCTCAAATCGCTGCGCCGTGGCCACGACGGACGTGAAGCCGCGCGTATGATTCCAGGCAATGCCGCGAAGAGTGGTCATGGTTGGGAAAATTCCGAGGGTTTCACGCCGCCGCGCGCAGACGAGGCGTAGGCGGCTTCGACGACTTCCATCGTGTGGATGACATCATTCACATCCGTGGGCATCTGCGCGAGAGAACCTTCCTTGTGCCTCTGCACCTGCGCCATTGAACCGATGAACGCTTCGGGAAACCACGAGCCTTCGAGCTTTTCTGAAATCCATTCACAGGGTTTGCCCTGGGCGTCGAGCCGGCAGTATTCAAAAACGTCGCCGACTCCGTGCGGATAATTCATCAGCAAACCGACGCGCGCCTTGATCGCGCCGCGCGTGCCTTCCCACTTGAGATAACTTTCCTGGTGCTTCGCGCCAAAGCGGTGCATGTGGTTGGTGGTGATGGTCGCGTGCACCGGATCGGGATAATCCAGAATCATTGAAGTGCTGACCGACGCGAGTTCGGGCAGCGACGGATGCGCGTAGGTGCGGGCGTAAACACTGCGCGGCTCGCCGAGAAATGACCGGAACAAATCCACATAATGCACGCTATGATAAACGATTTCCATGCGCGGCAGGCCGTTGAGAAACGGAAACAGATGCCACGGTGTCATCACGGTCAGGCGCATCTCCATGTCAACCAAATCGCCGATGACGCCTTGCTGGATCAAATGCCGCGCGGCCATGACGAACGGCGCGAAACGCAACTGACAGTTGATGGCCGCGTTCAATTTGCGTTCGCGGCAGACTGCCAGCACTTCGCGCGCCTGCGCCAGATTTTCGCCCATCGGTTTTTGGATCAGCACGTGCGAGCCAGCCGGCAGTTTGCGGAGTGCATCCGCAAACATCGAGGCCGGCAGCGCGAGATCGAAGATGACGTCTTTCGGCGCGGCGGCGAGCGCCGCGTCCAGATCGTCGAAGACATTGGCCACGCCGAATTCTTTCGCCAGCGCCGCCGCCCGGTCGCGCGTGCGATTGTAAAGTCCCCAGACCGGAAAATCTGTGATGCGATACGCCGGCAGATGCGCGTCCTTCACGATGCCGCCCGTGCCGATGATGAGAATCGGAAAACATTTTGCGGGCAAAACGGGTTGGTGCGGCAGACTCATGGTTTGAGAATCATTAAACACCCAAAGCCAACCCGCAGCAAACCCGTTAACACCTAATTTTGCGCCACCATTGTAGCTCAAAATTGACTATATCCAATGTGTCTTGTTAAATACCCCTACAAATGAGCCTGTCACAGCCTTTTCGCCACGCGCTGCCGGTGAGCGAATCACTTTTCCACGAGGCGATCTACCTGACGCACGCCGGCTGGGAACGCGTCAAGCCGGGCGAACCGTATCCGCAGCGCGACGCCCCGTTTTTTTATTTTGAGTGGAAGGACGGGCGCACGTTGCCGGAATTTTGCCTCGCGCTGGTGGTCGCTGGCGGCGGCGAATTGCAAACGCGCACACACACCCGCCTGCTCACGGCGAAGGACGCCTTCCTTTTCCGTCCTGGCGAATGGCATCGGCATCGGCCATCACCCAAGACCGGCTGGACGTTGATGTGGATTCACTTCAACGGCGATGAACCGCTGCGCTGGTTGCGCGAACACACGTTCCATCTCCGGCAAAACGTGGCGCTGATCGAAAACCGCAAAATATTTCGCGCCCAGTTCGAACGGCTGCTTACCAGCGTGCATCAGAATCCGGCGACCAATTCCGCCAATTTTTCCCGGCAGGCCATCGGGTTGCTGGCGCATTTTCTGGCGGACAAACCCGGTCGCGCCATCCGAGGCACGACCGAAGTTTCGGATGACGCCGTGCGAGCCGCCGTGGAATACATCTGGAATTTCAGCCACGACATTGTGGATGTGCCGGCGGTGGCGCGCAAAGTCGGTGTCGCCCGCCGCACGTTGGATCGGCGTTTCCGGGACGCGACCGGCCGCAGCGTGCTGGAAGAAATCCAATTCTGCCGCGTGTCGCGCGCCGCCAAGCTGCTTCAGGAGACAACGATGCCCGTCAAGCACATCGTCCACCGCGCCGGTTTCCGCAGCGACGAACATCTGCGGATTGCGTTTCAAAAAGCCTTTGGAAAATCGCCGCAGAATTTTCGGAAGAAAACGTGAACAGAAATTATTTCAAATCACAGCTCGCGCCGACTTCCTGAGGCGTCTGGTAAACGCCGCTTTCGACACGGCACGGATGCACGAAGTGCTCCCGCAGATGCGGGATGTGTTCCAAAAACACTGCGTCGTGCGCGACGCCGATGTGGTTGAAGAGCACCAGATGCTGGTGAAGCTGGCCCATGTCTCCGACGTGCGGCACGACCGGCACGCCAAACTTTTTGCACAGCAAACTCACGGCGAGAAATTCGCTCACGCCCGCCACGCGCACGGCGTCCACTTGGATGAAACCGGCGCATTTCGCCTGCAAATAATTTTTGAAGACGACGCGATTCGGGACGTGTTCACCGAGCGCCAGCTTGGTCGGTGCGATGGCGTCGGCCAGCGTCTTGTGACCAAGGATGTCGTCGGGATGAGTCGGCTCTTCGATCCAGAACGGATTGATGGCGCGCAGCCGCTGGCAGATGTCGAGCGCCTGCGGCAGCGTCCATTGCTGATTGGCGTCCACCATCACGCGGGCGTCGTCGCCGGCGACTTCGCGGACGATGGCGGCGCGGCGCAAATCGCGTTCGGCATCGCGCGAGCCGACTTTAAGTTTCATCGCGGTGAAACCGGCGGCCAGCGCGCGTTTGCAGTTTTCGCGGACAAGTTCATCGGAATAATTAAACCAGCCCACGCTCGTGTCGTAACCGGGATAACCAGATTTCAAAACGCCTTCGCGTGTTGCACGCGTCGGCTGCGCGGCTCGCAAAATCTGCAACGCCTGCGGCGCGGTCAGTTCATCATCGAGATACGTCAGGTCGAGTGTGGCAACAATTTGCTCCGGCGTGAGGTCGAGCAGCAATTTCCACAGCGGCACGCCGCGCGTCTTGGCCCACAAATCCCAGCAGGCATTCGTCACAGAAGACAGCGCGAGTTGCACGATACCCTTGTGCGGTCCGAGCCAGCGAAATTGTTGTTCGTCGGCCATCGCGAGTTGCAGCGCGCCGAAGTTGGCCATGATTTCCTCGATGGATTTACCAACGAGCCGTTGCGCGTAAAAACGCGCGGCTTCGCAGACGAGTTGATTGCCCTCGCCGAGCGTGAAGGCAAGGCCTGTGCCGGTGCGACCTTGGTCATCGTGCAGCAGCGTGACGGCGTAGGAATAAATCGGGTCTTTGTGAATCGCGTCGCTGCCGTGCCCCGAACCGATGGGAAAGCGCGCATCGCGGGTGGAAATATTTTTGATCATGAAATTAAATTGGTCGCCGATAACCGAGTTCCGCGCCGCCGCTCACGTGCATGATATGGCCGGTGACAAAGCGCGCCTTGTCGGAAAGCAGATACACGCAGGCATCCGCAATCGCATCGCCTTCGGGGCAATAACCGAGCGGATGAATCTCGTCCAGGTAGTTTTCGATGGTCGCCGGGTTGGGCTGTTCGGCGCACCATTTGCGGAGCATCGGCGTCCACGTGCCGGCGGGACAAACGGCGTTCACGCGAATACCGTGTTTGGCGTAATCGAGCGCCATGGATTTGGTGAGCGTGTTCATGCCGCCCTTCGTCGCGGTGTAGGCGGCGTGAATTTCCTGGCCGATGACACCGACGAGCGACGAGGTGTTGAGGATTGTGCCCTTGCTGGCTTTTAGCGCGGCGAACGCGTGGCGCGTCGTGTGCAAAACACTTTTCAAATTGATGTTGAACAGCGCGTCCCACTCGGCATCGCTGGTTTCGTGAATTGGCTTGGACGGCGTGGCGATGCCGGCATTGTTGTGAACGGCGTCGAGCCGGCCATAGCGCGCCAGAGTTTTCTCAATCGCCGCCTTCACTTCGGCGTCGCTGGAAACATCGCAGGCGAAGCCCAGATGTTCCGCGCCCAATTCCGTCGCCGCCTTTGCCACCGCATCCGCGCCACGCGCCACGATCACGACTTTCGCGCCTTCGGCGGCGTAGGCTTTCGCACAATCCCAGCCGATGCCGGTTGAACCGCCGGTGAGAAAAATAATTTTGTCCTGCAACAGCCCCATTTTCATTTGAGGAAATAAACTTCCTTCGTATCGCTCCAGATTTTGCCTTTGGCGGCGGCATCGGGTAACGGCGACTGGCATGGGTCGGTTTCCTTCCACCAGCGGACGGTTTCGGAATCGGCGGCCATGCGCTTCATGTCGGCATCAAAATCTTTGCCGGTGTATTCCAGATACGCGAAGAGATAAAGCTGGCCGTTGATCTCGCGTTCGTGGATGGAAAAATTCTGGATGTGGCAAGACTTAATCATCTGATTCACGGCTGGCCATGGATGCGCGTGGAGGTCTTCGTAGCGCGCGGCTTTCTCCGGTTTGAGACCGGTGACCCAAGCGTAGCGGGTGACTTGTTTCGGTGCGGTGGCGCAGCCGGCGAGCAGCGCGGCAAAGAGGAAGCAGACGATTTTATTCATGGCTTGGTTTAGTTTCTGGTCAAGTGTTGCAAAATGAAATCCACGATGGGCTTCGGATCGCGCAGGCTGTGCGGATGATGGTCCGCGCCGGGCTTGGTGATGAGTTTAATCTCGCCGCCGAGTTTTTCGTAGCGCGTCTGGAGCAGCAATGTGTTCTCCGCCATCGGCACAGTGGTGTCCGCATCACCGCAAACACTCAAAATGGGTATTTTCGCTTGAGCAAGCGGTGCCAGGTTGTCCACAGGATTTAACTTGTAAGTCCGGGCCAATTCATCATTGAGGCCATAAACCGATTTGCATCGAACCCAGTCGTGGGCCGAGCCTTTGCTCTTGCCCCAGCCAGCTGGCCAGCTTTTGAAATCGCAGACCGGCGCGTCCAAATAGAGGCACGCCACCCGGTCGGGATGCCGTGCCGCCCAGTTCAGCGCGAATAATCCGCCGCGACTAAAGCCTTCCAGCACCGCCCGGGGCGTGAGTTGAAGCTGATTGGTGAGATATTCGTAAAACCGATCCATGTGATCCAGCGCCATCGGCGCGCCATACATATTTTGCACATTCATGTAGGCGACCTGCCAGCCGTTGGTGAGCAGCGCCAAATCGGCCTGGGGTTCAACTCCGAAAAATTCAGTGCGCCAGATCCAAGGCTTGCCGGCGGCTGGCGCTGACGGCAAAACCAGCAGACAGTCGCGGCCGTCCACGGAAAATTTGTGTTGGCGGAATCCGTGCCACGAATTTGTTGCGACGCCGCCTGCCGAATGGGTCGGGACATCGGTGGCTTTTAATTCATGGATGCCCTCGGCAACCAGAACCAGACACAAAAAGTAGAGGATTTGTTTCACGGTGCGGACAGTGATTTACCGGAAAATATAATATAGCAAGCACATGGCGATGAACACCACCGCAGCCAGAACTTTGTAATTCGCCAAGCCCGGCCAGCCTGGCGATTTGAGCGCGTCAAACGGATGCGGCCAGTAAAGTTTTTGCGGATCTTCTGCCGCGAGTTTCGGGCGCAGCAGCGTCAGCGACACTTGTAAAACGATGCAGAAACACAGGAGATAAAAAGCCATCAGCATGAACGGCGTCAGATAAATGAATCCCGGAATCCAGCCGAATGTCTCCGGCTTCCAGACGTGTAGCGTCTTGCCCGTGAACACAAGCGCGCCGGTGAGCGAACCAATCCACATCGTCCACTTGGCGCTGGTGGCGGAGGCGCGCGGCCAGAAGACGCCAACAATGAACACGCAGGAAATCGGTGGTGCGATGTGTGCGATGATGTCGTTGATGCCGGCGAAAATGCTTTTGTAATTGTCCAGCAACGGCACGAGGCCGATGCCGAGCAGAAACGCCGCGAGCGAGGCGAGTCGCCCAATCAAAACTAGCCGGTGCTCCGGCGTCGCGGGTCGAAAGCGTCGCCATAAATCGTAGCTGAACAGCGTGGCGATGGAATTGGAGGCGCTGGCGAGATTACCCATGAGCGCGGCCATGAGCGCGGCGGCCATCACGCCGAACAGGCCGACCGGCATCAGATTTTTGATCATCAGGCCATAGGTTTCCTTCGACGACATCACGGTGACATTCGCGGGCAGCACCAGATTTTTTGCGTCGAAGCCAGACATCAAAGTGAGCGGCTTGCCATCGTTCGCGAGTTCCTTCGTCAAATCCAACGGTGCCTGATCGCCGGTAAAATTATATTTCAAGGTTTGCCCGCCCAGCGCCTTACCGGTGAGTTCCAGTTGATATTGCTTACCGGAAACGGCGATGGCTTGTTCGCTGCGCACGCGGAGCTGCGCGAGTCCGTCGAGTTTGCCGCCTTGAATCATCGCCAAAAACATCAGGCCGGGTAGGATGAAAACAAACACCGGAAACACTTTGATGAGACCGCAGAACAACGGGCCGGTGCGCGCGTGATTTTCGTCCTTCGCGCCGAGCACGCGTTGAACAATCGTCTGGTCGGCGCACCAATACCAAATGCCGAGCGCCGGATAACCAAGCAAAATTGCATACCACGGCAGGCCCGGTTCGTCGGTGGGCGAACGCAGCATGGACAGTTTCAACATTTCGCCGCTGCCGTGGAGTTGATCCGTCATGCCATGCCAGCCGCCCACTTTGGAGTAGGCCAGCGCGGTGATGATGATGGAACCGGCCAGCAACACGACGGCTTGAATCGTTTCGGTCAGCACGACGGCTGAAAGTCCGCCGAGGATCGTGTAAATCGCCGTGAGCGTCGTGAGCGTGAGAATGCAAACCCATTTATCAATGCCGAAGACGCCGTGCAACACGAGCCAGCCGGTCGAGAGCGGAAAGGCGATGTTGAAGATGATCGCCGTCAGCATTGAGAGTCCCGCCAGCCAGTTGCGGCACGCGGAACAATATCTTTTTTCCAGAAAGTCCGGCAGCGTCGAAACTTTGGCGCGCATATAAAACGGCACAAAGAACAAGCTTAAGCCGATGAGCATGAACGCCGCCATCCATTCAAAATTACCCATCAGAAAACCGGAATCGTAGCCCGCCTGCGCCAGGCTGACGAGGTGCAGACAAGAAATGTTTGTCGCAAACAGTGCCAGCCCGATGGATGGCCAGGACAGCGTGTTGCCAGCGAGAAAATAGCTGCCCGCCTCGCCGCCTTTGCGTTTGCGCAGCCCCACCCACACGCCCGCGCCGACAATGCCGGCGAGGTAAAGCACGATGATAAAGAGATCAATGGCGCTGATGTTTTTCATTGTGAGAGGAATTATTTTGCCGGATTAGCCGCAGGCGGGGGCGGTATCGGGGCATGGTTGCGAATCATTTCACCGACTTGGTGTAGCGTCTGGACATCAATCGTGCGCAATCTTCCGTTGTAATCCGGCCCGACGTCGAGGGAGAAAATGTTCCCGTATTTCACCGCGCCAAGATAATCCGCGTAGATATTCTCCGCTGGCAAACAAAGGTTGTCGTGTTCTGGCAACGAATAAAACCACTGGGCACCGCCTTTGTGTTTCGGCTCAATCGGATAGGTGAATTCCGCAAGCCGGTAATGGTTGCCAGCCGAGTCTTTGATGTGGCTTGCACCCTTGGTGTCCGACAACGCGGCGGGGTGACCGCGTTCGCCCAGCCGAATGTCCGTGCCTTCCTGTGTTCCGGAGTTGAATCCCACAAAACAATCGGGCTGGAATTGTTTGACCCATTGAACCGTTTCCGCATGGCTCAAGCCGCCTTCGCCCGCCGCGTGATCGAACCAGATATATTCAATCGGGCCGTAGCGCGTGAGTAGTTCCTTGAGCTGCGCTTTCTTCATCTCCGGATTTTTGCCGGTGCGGCTCACCTTTAGCGGGTCGCCACCCGGCCAAGCCCATTCGCTCTCTGAAAAATACCATGCGAGTTTGAGGCCGTATTTGTCACAGGATTTTTTCACCTCGGCGAGCACGTCGCGACCCAGCGGCGCTTTGGCTACCTTGCGGTCGGTGGTCTGCGTGTCCCACAGGCAAAAGCCGTCGTGATGTTTGGTAAGAAACAGGATGTAGCCCATGCCGGCATCCTTCGCGGTCTTGACCCATTGGTCGGTGTCGCAATCTTTGGCGCGAAAGAAATCTACATTGGTCACGCCCGGCGTCCATTCCTTGCCGGAGAACGTGCTGAACGACCAGCAAATGAACATGCCCCAGTGCAGGTCTTGCAGTTCCTTCACGCGCGCATCCGAAACGACGGATGCCGAGGCGGCATTGGCGGTCTGGGCGTTCAATCGCGAACTTGCCAGCACGGTGAGGAGCATAGCCAAAGACGTTCTAACGATGAGGCACCGGATATTTATTTTTATTGGGGTTTTCATATCCATTAGTTTGATCATTGGCGGCGCAGACTATTTTAATACGGAGTCCGCCGCCATCGCTGGCAGTTCCATCGCCGAGCCGTCCAATTCCAATTTGATGACCAGCGGCAACTCGCCGAGCGGTTTCGGCAGGTGCAGAATGAATTTTCCATCGGCGACTTCCGCTTTGATTTCACCGCCGCCGAGCACGGAAGCGGATTTAATTTTGCGCGGAAGCACCGGCAGTTCAATCGTGTTGCCCGTCGTTTGCAAAACATGGACAAAAACCACGTTGGCCTTGCGTGTGCTGGCGATGGATTTAGTCGGCTTCCACGGGCCGCCGCGCGTGCCGTAAATAGCCTCGCCGTTTTGCGCGAGCCACGCGCCAACCTGTTTCAACAAATCCGCCTGCGCCGGATCAATCACGCCGTCGGGACGCGGGCCGACATTCAACAGCATGTTGCCATCTCCGCCTGCACACTGGATCAACATTTCCACGCACTTGGCAACCGGCTTGACGCCGTCATCCGCGCCGCCCCAAGCCCAGTGGTTGTGCGCGGAAACGGTCATGCAAGATTCCCACGGACGATCCATCTGGAACTTGCCAATCTTTTGCTCCGGCGTGTCATAATCGCCGCCGTCGCCAGTGCGATTGTTGATAAGGATGTCCGGCTGAAGCTGGCGCACCAGCTTGATGGTGTCCGCGCCGCGCTTGCCGTAAGCGCGCGGCACATCGTTCCAAATGGTCAGCAGCGGCCCGTAGTTTTGGATTAGTTCCGTGATTTGTCCCTGCAAGTATTTTTCGTAAGCGTCCAAATCATAATGATCACGCTGCACCTCTTTATGGGAGGCCACGGGAGAAGGAAAGTTGGTGTTGTAATTATCCATAACTGAATAATACGTTCCAAACGCGATGCCTTGTTTCTTACAGGCCGCCGCGAGTTCCTTCACCGCGTCGCGGTGTAGCGGCGATTGCATGAGGTTGTAATCGGTCAGCTTCGTGTCCCAGAGACAGAAGCCGTCGTGATGCTTCGTGGTCAGAACGATGTATTTGATGCCGGCGGCCTTGGCGATGCTCACCCATTCGTCGGCGTTGAAATTTGTGGGATTAAATTGTTTGTAAAGATTGTCGTAAACTTCAACCGGCGTCTGCTTGCCGCGCGACCAGCCAATCTCATGGCCGGTCAAACTCACCGGCCCCCAGTGAATGAACATGCCGAACCGCAGCGACTGCCAGTGTGCGATGGCGGCGGAGTCGGCGGCGGGCCAGGACGGCGTGGTGGCAGTGGGTTTGGTGGCTTCCGCCCGGATTAGACCGTTGGAGAACATGAGCGCACAGATCATCAGAGCAGGATGGAACAGATTTTTCATAGGATGGATTTGAGTATGCCCCAACTGGCACGCGGCGTCTTGTAATTTCATTCGGCGAAGGATATTGAACATCCATACCAACATCGCTGCGACTATTTACCGGGGGCGGAAATTCCGTCTTGAGGTTGATTCCTGCGTGCCACAGTCCGCGGCGGTGCGCGGTGGCAAAATTAAAATTTACTCGCTAACCCAAGGTCATTTTTGTTGCAGGTGCTTGGCCAAGGCTTCCATTTTGTTTTTGACCTGCATTTTATGGCAGATGTGCTTGACGTTAGTGCGAACGGTTTCAGAGGCGATCTTCAGTTTTTCACCAATCTCCTTGTAGATATAACCCGCCGCGAGCATATCCAAAACCTCGCGCTCTCGCGGCGAGAGCCGTTCTTCTTCTTTCGCCATTGGTCCGAAAATGCGAAAGTGCTGAACTACCTTGCGCGCAATGTGCGGTGACATCGGGGAGCCGCCCACGGTAACGTCCTGAATGGCTTCCAACAATTTTTCTGGCGGCCCGGATTTTACCAAGTAGCCGCTGGCTCCGCTGCGCAGGGCGCAAAAGATTTTCTCGCTGTCTTCATAGACCGTCACGATGATGATTTGGACGGAGGGCATCATTTCTTTGAGCCTCGCCACACATTCGATGCCGGACATTTTTGGCAATCGGATATCCATCAGCACGATATCCGGTTTAACACTGGGCAAGGCTTCCAAAGCTTCTTCAGCCGACCCGTATGCCCCGACACATTTGACATCAGGCGCGGTTTTCAATATCCGAGCCAGTTGTTCACTCAAGCCCTGGTCATCTTCAACAATGGCAACTCGTTTCATCTCAAAAAATTTCAGGTTCTAGCAAGGCTTTTGGGTTGCCGCCGGTCAGGGTGAGATATGTCATCGTTGCGCGCTTCTGTTACCGCCCGAAAATTTTCATGGCTGATGGGCATTTGTAAATGCACTTGTGTGCCAGTTCCGGGGCATTTTTTTACTTCAGCACTCCCGCCAATGTCTTCCAGCCGATGGCTCAAGTTGCCCATGCCACTACCCAGTTTGACGGATTTTGGATCGAACCCAACGCCGTCGTCTTCGATGGAAATATTAAGCTTGGAGTTTTCAAGTTTGATGATCATCCGGGCTTCGCTGGCACCGGCATGTTTGATGAGGTTGTTCGTGGCTTCTTTAACGGCCATGGCTAAGTTGTGGCGTTGGTGGCTGGAGATGGGTAAGTCGGAGGGTAGCATGGGCACTTCCAGTCGGCAGCTCAGCCCAGCCTGTGATGTCAACTGTTTGAACGTCTGGCAAAGATAGTTTCCCACGGCCTCAAGATTGTCGTTTTCCGGGTTAACCACCCAGACGGTGTCATACAAGGAGGCAACCAGCTTGCGCGATAATTCGGTGATCCGTTGAAAATTTTGCGTGGATGCTTGGGCATCATCAACGGTGCGCTCTGCCATGGCGCTGACCAAGGTGATCTGGGTGACTTGTGCGCCGAGGTCATCATGAATGTCTTGGGCAATGCGAATCCGCTCGCGCTCCAAAACTTGCTGCTGCGAAAGCTCTAGATTTTCGACCTGCAGTCGATGTCTGGCGCGATACTGATGAGCCAAGAATAACCCGACCAAGACCGAGAAAAATACGGCACCCCAAAACCACTGGGTCTTCCAAAACGGAACGGGCATCTCAAATTCCAAAAACGATAATTCACCGGTTGGCACTCCCATCACGGTCAGTCGTTCCAATGCAAACCGATAATGCCCCGAGGGAAGATCCTCGTAGGTAACGGTCGAGGGGGCTCCCAGACCGATACTGAATATCTGATTCCATTCCGCGATCAACTTTTGTCCCGGCACAATCATCGGCGCTTTCGATTTGACCGTATTCCACTGGGCGTGGCCGCGAGGATCGTTGTCAACCACGACCATGGCATTCCTATGCGGCTTGCTCCCAATCGTCTCAATCCGAGCCATCTTGTGTTGACTGCCGTCCTTCATCCATTCGCTATTGAGCTGGTCGAGTGAATAGCCGTTGAAGTCTAACAGGGTCAGCTCCGAACTGTTGATTGTCCCTGGAGTGCGCACAACTAAATCACAAACCGCAATGGCACCCAGAGCCTGGGGCGAACCGGCAGAACAGATACTAATCCAGAGCTTGTGCGCTTTTGGCGGAGCCTCGAATGTCTCCGCGCGATGTTCCAGTGGGGAGGTTTGAAAACTGCCCGTCCAACCCTCGGTCTGGTCGCTCACGGCAAATTCTTTTTTGCTGATCGCATTGTCTTCCTCATCCAAAAAACTGTAAACAATCCGCATTTGCGCCGGAACCTCGTGCCAATTAGTATCACGACCAATAAGCTTGTATCGGAAGCGTAGTGGGGTTTTTATTGGGTCGTGGCTCCCAATCGAACCACAGGTGAGTGCTATCGCGCGCGATCCGGAGGGAAGCCGGTTGATCCCATCGCGTAATAGATTTATCTTCCGACCGTCAACAAGGAAGCGCGTTACGCCCAATTGTTGATTGACCTCTTGCGCAAAAATCGAGCTTTGATTTCCAACGCACAGCAGCGCAAGGCAGAGAGCCATGGGCATTACCAAGACGAACTTAATGGCAATCTTGCGTCTTCTTTTGAAACTCACAAAACATTAATGCGCGAACGCTACGAGATTGTCCATCTACAAATTCGTGGGTTCTCAACTCATAACCCTATTGCGGGTCAGTTTCAATTTTGTGACTGTATTTTGGCTAACTATGTGACTAATCCCAGCGGAAGAGCGGCTAAGGAAACGGCTGTTTGAACCGTCCACAGAACATCCGCGTTGCGGATATCGCCGCATGGCTGTCCATCTCCAGCTTCGTTTGGGTTGCGCTCAGGCACGGGAATTTTCATAGCTAGCTAGTGGCTCAAGGGGTGATTAACAACGTTGCTACCAGCCAGACTGAAACACTTACCACCATCGGCAGCACCTGGCAGAATATGAATAGTATCAGGGCGGCGACGGTCGTTTTTGGTGGCTGGTTTTGAGTCGCGATATTACTACGCACGCGCCCTCGGATGCGGAACCTTCATTATCCTGAGCGTAGGCACCAGCTTTAAAATAAAAAGTCTGGTTGGCCCATTCGGGAGCACGATTGAAAATATTTATCGCCTGAGTCGTGCCGTTCACAGTGACACTCAGCAAACCATCTTGCAGTTTGATCTGGTAGTCGAAGTCCTTGTCGAATCCTACTTCAGGAAAAGTGAACTTGATATCCTTGCCCTTGGTCGGACTCTCCTTCACCAAAGCTTCAATCCGGTTCTTGAAGAATTGTAATTTGATCAGGGGTTTGGCCTTGCCGGAATAACTGTGAATCTGGCCGATGATGACTTTTTGCGAGCTGGGAACTTGTGACACCCGGCATCGGACATCAAGAATGTGGGTTCCGGCGGCGCCCCAGCAGACATTATCGTTGGCTGGATTAATCACCTCGCGCAATTCGGT